>PMOK01000349.1 GCA_003162425.1 Bryobacterales bacterium
CTGAAGCGGGACTCGGATTCGGGGCGCGTGACGGCTATTGCGAAGCCCGGAGCTGCAACGCGCTGGAAGTTTATTGTTCCTGGCGCCGCGGCTGTGCTGGCGGTTTTCGCCGCAGGTTACTTCTACTTCCATCGCACGCCAAAACTAACGGACAGGGACACCATCGTCCTGGCCGATTTCACAAACACCACGGGCGACTCCGTGTTTGACGGGACACTTCGTCAAGGGTTGGCGGTACAGCTGGAACAGTCGCCGTTCCTACGCCTTCTCTCCGACCGGCGTATCCAGAAAGAGCTGCCCCTAATGGTCCAGCCGGCGGATGCCAGGTTGACTCCTGATCTCGCGCGGCAAGTCTGCGAGCGAACCAGCAGTGCCGCGGTGCTGGAAGGATCCATCGCAAGCCTCGGAACTCAGTACGTTGTGGGATTAACCGCAAAGAACTGCCGCACCGGAGACGTACTGGACGAGGAGCAGGTGCAAGCAGCCAGAAAAGAGGACATTCTGACGGCCCTGAGTCAAATCGCCAGCAAATTCAGAACTCGAGTGGGCGAATCGCTGGCGACCATCGAAAAGCACGACACTCCTCTGGCCGAGGCTACAACGCCGTCTCTCGAAGCCTTGAAAGCCTATAGCGCCGCCCAGAAGATGCACGGCCGTCCCGCCGTGGCTCTCTACAGGCGCGCCATTGAGATCGATCCCAAATTCGCGGTGGCATATGCATTTCTGGGCCAGGTGTACGGGCAGCTTGGAGAGTCTGACCTATCGGCGGAGAGCATCAGTAAAGCTTATGAGTTGCGGGATCGCGCCAGCGACAGGGAGAAGTTCGTTCTCGCGCTCTCCTACGATTTTCGGGTGACCGGCAATCTGGAAAAAGCGCAACAGGACTGTGAGTTGTGGTCCGTAACCTATCCTCGCGACGCTATGCCTCCCGCATTCTTATCTGTGATCTATGATGTCAACGGCCAACACGAACGGGCGATCGACGAGGGTAGGAGTACAATCGAGCGCGACCCGGACTTTCCCATCGGATATGCCAATCTGGCCTACACCTATCAAAACCTGGAGCGCCTTGGGGATGAAGAAAATACCCTACAGCGGGCCTCCGAGCGTAAAGTGGCATTCCCCGATTTTTGGGTGATGCGATACAACATCGCCTTTCTAAGAGCTGACCAGGCGGGAATGGAACGGGCGGTAACTCAGGGAAAATCCGAAGCGGAAGACATGCTCGCCGATAACCAGGCGTTTGTCCTTGCATATTCAGGCCGCCTGCAACAGGCCAGGAGAATGTCGCAGCGAGCGGTGGAGTTGGCTCAGCAGGCAGGCCAGCGGGAAAGCGCAGCTCTGTATGAAACCGCGGCAGCATTGCAGGAAGCTTTTTCGGGGAATGCGCCTGTGGCCATTCGGAGCGCGACGGCGGCGCTTGAGCTTTCCAAGGATCGCGAGGTAGAGTATGGCGCTGCCTTTGCCCTGGCTCTTGCGGGGGATTCTTCCCAGTCTCAAATATTGACGAATGATCTGGAGAAGCGCTTCGGAGAGGATACGTCAGTCAGGTTTAATTACGTGCCGGCGTTGCGCGCGCTTCTGAACCTCGGCGAGCCGTCCAAGGGGATCGATTTGCTCGAAATCGCCGTTCCTTATGAACTGGGCACGCCGCGTTGCACTATACATGGTTTCTTCGGGGCCCTTTATCCGGTGTATGTGCGTGGACTCTCCTATTTGGCCGCTCGTCGAGGCGCCGAAGCCGCCGCGGAATTCCAGAAAATTCTCGATCATCGCGGGATCGTTGTAAGCGATCCCATAGGAGCGTTGGCGCATCTGCAACTGGGCAGAGCGCTGGATTTATCCGGAGACAAAGCCAGGGCCAAAGCAGCGTACCAGGATTTCCTCACCCTCTGGAAAGATGCGGACCCCGACATCCCGATTCTCAAGCAAGCCAAAGCGGAATACGCGAGCCTACAATAGTCGCCGCCTGCCGCCTGCCTCCTGCAGCCTGCCGCCCGTCCCCATCGTGTTATGCTGTCCCAGACATGACTCCCCACGAAGTCCTGGAGTTCGCCAAGCAAAAAGAAGTCCGTCAATTCGATTTGCGCTTCACGGATCTGCCCGGCTTGTCACAACACGTTTCCTATCCCATCAGCCAGCTCGACCAGGATTCGTTCGAAGCCGGCTTCGGCATTGACGGCTCCAGCATTCGGGGTTGGGCGGCCATCAATGAGAGCGACATGCTTCTCATTCCGGACCCCTCCACTGCGCACATGGATCCATTTGGCGAAATTCGGACGCTTGTCATGACCAGTGACGTGATCGATCCCATCACGCGCCAGCACTACGAGCGCGATCCGCGCTGGATCGCCCGCAAAGCCGAAATGTATTTAAAGAACAGCGGCATCGCCGACACTGCTTATTTCGGAGCCGAAGCAGAGTTCTTCATCTTCGACAGCGTGCGCTTCGATCAGAATCAGCACTCCGGCTACTACTTCATCGATGCCGAAGAGGGCCGCTGGAATTCCGGCCGCGCGGAGAACAACCTGGGCTACCGGCCGCGCTACAAGGAAGGCTATTTTCCGGTCCCGCCCACCGATCATCACCAGGACCTGCGCGCCGAAATGGTGGAAACCATGATTCGCTGCGGTCTCCACATTGAGTGCCATCATCATGAAGTCGCCACCGGCGGCCAGTGCGAGATCGATCAGCGCTTCGACACGCTGGTGAAATCGGCCGACAACATGATGCTGTATAAATACATCATCCGCAACGTCGCCTATCAATACAACAAGACCGTAACGTTCATGCCCAAGCCGCTTTATGGCGATAACGGCAGCGGCATGCATACGCATCAGAGTTTGTGGAAGGATTCAAAGCCCCTGTTCGCGGGCGACATGTACGCTGGTCTGAGCCAGCTTGCCCTGTGGTACATTGGCGGTCTTCTGAAGCACGCCCGCGCGCTCTCCGCAATCATCGCGCCCACCACCAATAGCTACAAACGTCTGGTGCCGGGCTATGAGGCTCCGGTGAATCTGGCGTACTCGCGCCGCAATCGATCGGCCGCCGTGCGAATTCCAATGTATTCGGCGAGTCCGAAGGCGAAGCGCGTGGAATTCCGGCCGCCGGATCCATCTTCAAATCCATACATGGCCTTCGCGGCGATGCTGATGGCCGGCATCGACGGCGTTTTGAACAAGAGCGATCCAGGCGAGCCGCTCGACAAGGACATCTACGATCTTTCGCCGGAGGAGATGAAGAAAGTTCCCTCCATGCCCGCCTCGCTCGAAGAGGCGCTGGGGTGTCTGGAGGACGACCACGCGTTCTTGTTGAAGGGCGATGTATTCACGGAGGAGCTGATCGAGACGTTCATCAACTACAAGCGCCGCAACGAAGCAGACGCCATCCGTCTGCGCCCGCACCCATACGAGTTCGCGCTGTATTACGACATCTAACGGGGTGGGGCAGCCTTTCAGGCTGCGGACCCGCTTTTCAGCGCGTCCAGCCGGCTTGGAAAGCCGGCTCGCGGCCAGCCCCACTCCCAAAATATGCCAACCTGACATTTGGCCTCTTCCGCCCGCGAAGCGTTCCGCTATCCGAACTTCCGCTATTTCATGTGCGCCCGCGTCCTGATTACCACGGCGTCTGAAATGCAGGCCGTGGCCGTCGGGTGGCAAATTTATTCACTCACGCATCGCCCGCTCGATCTTGGCCTAGTGGGCCTAGCGCAATTTGCACCCGGCATTCTGCTGTTCCTGATCGCCGGCCACGCAGCGGACCACTTTCCGCGCCAGCGCATCCTGCAAGCCTGCTTCGGAGGCTTCGGACTATGCTCGCTGTTGCTTCTGGCCCTGACGCTGCACGGCCTCGCGGTGGTCTGGCCGATTTATGCGGTGCTGTTGTTCAACGGAACCGTGCGAGCCTTCAATGGACCGGCAGGTCAAGCGTTCATGCCGCTGCTGGTTCCCGCCGAGCATTTTCCAAACGCCGTAACGTGGGGCTCTTCCATCTTCCAGGCCGCCATGATTCTGGGCCCTACGCTGGGTGGAGCCATTTACGGTTTCGCGAATAGTCCCGTCCCGGTTTATTGTTGTTCCGCCGTCGCTTGCCTGGGTGGGCTGACATTTATGGGAGCCATCCGCCTCGAACCGTTGTCGCGTCCCAGGCAAGTGGCATCGGTGGCCGTAGTGCTGGAAGGAATCCGCTACATCTGGCGCAATAAGCTGATCCTCGGCAGCATTTCGCTGGATCTTTTCGCGGTTCTGCTGGGCGGCGCGGTGGCGTTGCTGCCCGTGTATGCGCGCGAGATTCTCAACACTGGAGCCTATGGACTTGGGATTCTGCGCGGCGCGCCCAGCGTGGGAGCGGTCCTGATGGCCATCGCTCTGGCGTACCGTCCGCTGCGGCGCCACGCCGGATTCGCTATGTTCTCCTGCGTTTTCGGCTTCGGCATATTCACGATTGTGTTCGGATTGTCTCGCAATCTGGCGCTTTCCATCGTTGCGCTGGTCCTGGTGGGCGCATGCGATATGGTGAGCGTCATCATACGCCATACCCTGGTGCAGCTTGGAACGCCGGACGAGATGCGCGGACGCGTCAGCGCCGTCAACGGGCTGTTCATCGGCGCGTCCAACGAAATCGGCCAGTTCGAATCCGGCGTCACGGCGCAGTGGTTCGGAACGGTCCCGGCCGTAGTTCTGGGCGGCGCAGGAACTATAGCAATCGTGCTTCTCTGGGCCCGCATTTTTCCAACGTTGCGGCGCGTCAACGAACTAGTCCCCAGTCCCTAGCCCACAGTCCCCCACTCACTCTTCCCGCAGCGCCTGAATCGGATCGATCGCCGCCGCCCGCCGCGCCGGCCCGAGTGCTGCAGCCACTGCAACTAACGCCAGCGTTGCGACCACCGAAACCAGCGTCACGCCGTCGGTCAAGCGAACACCGAACAGCAGAGATTGAAGCGCCTTAGTGTTCAGTGCCAGCACGGCGAGCACTGCGCCCGCTCCCAGGCCAATCAAAACCGGCCGCGCTGCCACGAAGATCACACCCGCCACAATCCGGCCAGGCTCGGCGCCCAGCGCTACACGCAGGCCAATCTCCTTGGTCTGCGACGTCACGGCTAACATCACCAAGCTATACAGACCCACCGCGGCCAGCACCAATGCCGTACCGGCAAACAGCGCCAGCACCTCCGCGCTCAGCCGTGGTTTATCCAGCGAGCTCGCCAACACTTCCTCCACCGTAGTTACACCGAACACGGCTCGATTCGGCGCCACGTTCCGCATCACCTGGCGGATGGCAGAAAGAATCTGACGCGGATCGCCCGCCGTCCTCACCACGTATTCAGGATCCGGCCACGCTCCCGCCGCCAGACACATGTACACGTACGGATACGCCGGTGCGTCCATGCCATCCTCCTTGGAGTTCGCGACCACACCCACAATCCGTGGCGCATCCGTCCATAGTTGCTGGAAGGTGATGTGACGGCCAACCACAGGCCCTCCCTTGGCGTACTTCTCCACAAAGCTCCGGTTCACAATCGCCCTGACTGGCGCCTTCATGTCTGTCTGCAACGTTCCGCATCCCTCGCCTTGGACGATGGGCATGCGGAGGGCTTGAAGATAGTTACCGCCGATGGTGCGCTCTCCAACCAGCGTCTTACCGGTGTCCGCGTCGCCACTCGATCCTTCCAAAGAAACTTCATATCGCAGAGTGGCGCCCGTGGCCGGCAGAAAGTTGGTCATTCCAGCCGATTGCACGCCCGGCAGCCTTCCCGTCTCATCCAGAAGTTGCTGCTGCATTCTTCCGATCATCGTCCGATCTTCGCCCCATTCCGCGCCGACGTGGAACGTGATCACATGGCTCGGATCGAAGCCGGGTTGTACCTGGTTGAGTTTCGAATAGCTGCGAACCAGGAGTCCGGTGCCGAGCAGCAGAACCAGCGTCACGGCGAACTGCGATGCCACCAGCGCCTGCTGCAGACGTTGCCGCCCTCGCGCCTGCGTGCGCGTTGCTTGATACAAGCGCCCGCTCAGTTCGGTGCGCACGGTTTCTAGCGCCGGCACCAGACCGAACATCGCTGCAGCGAATACACTCGCGCCGATGCTGAATAGCAAGGCTCGGTAGTCCACCCGTACCTGGTCCACGCGAGGAATGGTCAAAAATACCGCGCGGATCGCGCTCACGCCCCAAAACGAGAGACAGACACCAACCGCCGCTGCAGCGGCCACCAGCAAGCAAACCTCGCGCATGACCACGCCCACAAGTTGCCCTCGCGTCGCTCCCAGCGAGCTTCGTATTGCCAGTTCCCTTTCGCGGCGGTGCAACTGCCCCAGCATCAGGCCGCCCGCGTTCGCGCACGCGATCAACAACAGCAGGACAACCGCCCAGAACATTACGGAAAGCGACCCGCGCTGCTCGCCCACCGATGCGTCCTTCAAATCCTTCACCTCGGCCGACCAGCCTTTGTCGGTAGCAGGAAACTGCCGTCCCAATTCTGCTTGGACGCCCGACAGTTCAGCCTGCGCCGCAGCAGCGCTGATCCCCGGTTTCAGCCGACCTACTCCGCCCAGGAACCGCGCTTCCCGAATCTGCATCAGTCCGGCAGAAAGCTGTGCCGGCATCCACAGATCGATAGATGCAGGCGCGAATCCATCCGGCATCACACCCACAATCGTGTAGCCCTTGCCGCGTAGCACCAACCGCTTGCCGATCACACCCGGATCACCCTGATACCGCCGTTGCCATAGCCGGTAACTGATCGCTGCAGCGCCCGGTCCGCCGTCTTTTTCTTCCTCGGCAGTGAACCAGCGGCCGATTAGCGGAGGCGTTTCAAAGACCGTAAAGAAACGAGGGGCCACGCGCCGTCCGGCCAGCCGTTCCGGCTCTCTGCCGCTCGTGTCGGTAACGTTCTCCGCGTAGGAACCGGAAATCGATTCGAAACTCTGGCTCAGCCGGTTCCAGTCCTCGACGCGTGCTGGCGCAACCAGGCTAGTGTTTTGATCCTTGGCCGGATTCGTTTCATAGACGGTGACCACACGGTCGGGATTCGGATACGGCAGCGGCTTCCACAGCACAGCGTCGATCAGTGAAAACAGCGTGGTGGTGGCGCCGATCCCCAGGGCTAGGATCAGGATTGTGGCGGCGGCAAAAGCCGGCCTTCGAACTAGCGATCTGCAGGCAGATTTCCAGTTGCTCATGGCCCTTTAGACGATGTTCCCGCCGAAAGGGTTAGCCCACGGAACTAATCCCGAAGCCCGAAAAGTCCGATGTTACAGATTGAGCGGAGTTAGCGCAAATGCCTAGTTCATCGAACCCCAGCACAATCTGCCGATACGACCAGGTGTCAGGCGATGCCCACCTTGGTCCGGAATCCACGCGGAACGTGGAATTGATCACGGCACATGTGGAGCGCTACGTTGGCCCTGTCGCACAGGTAATTCATGAAACCGCTTCGCAGTTCGTGCATGTCGACATCCTGCACGTTTTGCCGTCCGCCAAACGCGACTTTCATGTGCTGGTCACCAGTGGCCTCAGTGACCGGCCCATGCATACTCCGGAAGGTTGCGCGGACTGGCGCTATGCCGAGCTATACCTCTGCCTGCCTTCATCGTGGCCGCTGGCCACGCAGAATTTCAACAATGAACGGAACTACTGGCCAATCCGGCTGCTGCAAATGCTAGGCAGATTCCCGCATGTATTTGGCGCTTGGCTCTGGATCTACCATTCCGTCCCGAATTTCGATCCTCCCCAAGCCTATGCGGATAGCACCAAGCTCTGCGGAGCGATGTTGGGCCCGCCCATCTCGCTGCCCATGGATTTCGCCAGCCTCGAGGTTCCAGGCTCGCCGGCCATTTACTTTTTCAGCGTCCTGCCGCTCCATCAGGAGGAAATGGATTTCAAAATCCAGAACGGCGGAGAGCCTCTAATGGCGAATCTGTTCAAGCAAGGTGTGATCGCCGATATCGTGGACCCTGCCAGAAAAAGCGTGATTCAGAAAAAGCGCTTCGGACTTTTCTAGTTCGCCGCACGAAAGGCTGAAATCCGGCAGCCGGCCATCCCCCATGCGTGACGCCTTCGAGTAGGGACGTGGCACTCGACCTCACCGCGTCACAGGAGAATGAACAATTCCTCGACCGAGCGACGCTTGGATACGTCGCAACTGACCAGGCTGGGGCGTTCAGCCACCAAGATGCGCGCGCCAGGATACAGTTTCCGAATTGTCCGGTGATTCGCGTTGCTGATGATCACGCCGACGCCGCGTTGACTTGCCCGATGTGCGGAACAAGCCAATCGATGTTGATCCGCCCATGAGAAATTCTTTTCGTTGTAGCGTATGAATCCATTGTTGTCATGGGCGACCGTGTACGTGGGATCGCAGTAGACTACGTCACCAGCCTTCGCCAGATCGATCATCGCCTCAAAGTCGGTCACTCGGATGTCGGCGGTCGCCAGTGCGTCCGCTGCGTTCTTTAGGAGCGGCCTTTCCCAAAGGATGTTCGGTTTCCTCTCTCCCCCTCCATACGGCACGTTGAACTCACCCCTGAGGTTGAGCCGATAAATGCCACCGAATGCCGTCCTGTTGAGATAGAGAAAGCGGACCGCTCGCTGAATCGGACTTTCTGGCTCGGCCCGCCGAAGGCGATTGTAGTTACGTTTATTCACCGCCATCCGTTTAAGCAGCGGAACGATTTCTTCCACGGAGTTTCGGACGATCCGATAGGTATTGATAAGTTCCGGATTAATATCTGAAAGGACCGCCTTCGCGGGACGCAGGCGGAAGAAGACTGCTCCGCCTCCGAGAAACGGTTCATAGTAGGTGCCGGTCAAGCGCTCACGCACAAGCGCGGCTATCCGACAACTCGCCCACCGTTTTCCCCCAGGCCACTTCAAGAATGGTAGAACCGGCTGCTTTGTACTCACGTGGGGTCGGTAGGACTCACGTCCAACCTATCAGTAGGCGCGAGCGATTGAAGCCTGAGGAGACGTTCCCTCAGCTCTAGCCTATCTATAGCTTGCAACGTTTCAGCCGGAACCATCGCGCGCCACGCGGAACCCCCGCTCATAATGTCTTCGCGGATCGCTCCCCCTGTCACCAACTTCTTCGTCCGCTCCCACAGTACGATGACTTGGTAGCCATAGCTGCGGAGAATCCGTATTTTTTCCCGATTCCATTCCTCGCAAACAGTGGTGAAGCATGGGACCGAGACCGGCATGAATTCAGGCAAACGATGTGGTGTCTCGATGGGAAATGGGACGAAGCCAAAAGTCGCTCTATCGACACCGGCTCCAACCATCGCGTCCATGATCATGTTGACCCGCTCATAGTAGGTTAGCGGGTTGTTCTCAGGTCGCTCTCGTAAACGCCCAAGCGGGGTAAATTCCGAGGGCGTTACGTCGTACTTCGTTATTCCTATCCAAAGGTACTCACATCGTTCCTTCCCGGCGAGCACGTACTCCAAATGTTCATTGTGGAACGGCTGGAACCTTCCGTGAACGGACCCAACGGCGAATAAGCTCATGACTATTCGAGGTACTGACGGAAGTCCCACTCTTCGCCGGCAGCATCAGACCAGATACGGTCGAAGTAGGAACTGAAGGCGAAGTACAGCGAGTCGACATCGCGCGATCCGCGAAGTCGCACTACATGCAACTGCGGTAATTCAGCGCCGGTTCCCTTTCCCAATACGTAGTAGCTCGCTAAACAAATAGAATCGTCCACAAACATCAAGCGAAAGGTTGGCACCTCAGCGTAGAAGCGCACCCGGATATTCCAGGCGCGCCTATTTCGAAGGTCCGCAATCATACGGAGGGAATCGTGAACGGTCTTCTTGTAAAGCGCGGGTTCCTTGTTCGCGCTTAGCGCCATCTTCCCTAGGTCCGGGTGATTAGGCCGGCACAGTAGGAAGCGAACAGGCCGGTCGGGCCTGTTGCATCGCCCGACTGCTTCTTCGAACTCCGGCCGCTGATCTGTTAGCTTCCCGGCGCCGATCCCTAGAAAGTCCAATGAGCTTGAGGCCAGCCGGAGCGCTTTCTGAAAGTCGATGCCAGACGCAATCTGGCGGTCGGCGCCCACCAACCCGATGCGCCAAAACTGGTTGAGCTCCGAATGAACGATCCAAACGAGCACGGCACTCGATAGAAAGATAAACAGAAAGGTGCCAGATCGGCAAACGTAAGCATAAGCCGAGTTCAGAACTATCCAACATAGACCGACTCCTGCCAAGACGAACCTCCGGTATGCCGGGTTGCCGGTGCTCCAGCGAGCGTGACTCCACTTCAACACCGCAACGATTGCCAGCAGGACGACACCAGCGGCAATGTTGATCCAGAAGGACTCTAAGCCCTGATCTGACATCGATTAGCGCTGAGTTCGGCCTCGATGATCATGTGTGACCAATTCTCGAAGTCGCTTAGCCGCGCCTGAATTTGTTCCAGCGTCTCGAATTTGGCATCCATCAAAAACCCTCTCTCTCCGATCTCAAATTTTCCTGTACGAAGCCATACGTCATAGGAGATTCCCAAGTGCTGCCGGCTGACAGGGCGTGAGTCGTCGTACAAAAGACCGCGGTAGGAAATCTCGGTTATCTCCCCCGCCTTAAGACGGAGTTCCTCACCTAATTCTCGTTCAAGCAGAGCCGCACCAAGGCCAGGATCGAAAATGTTCAGGAGCCTGCTGATGTCATCGGGGTTTAGGTGGCCCCCGAAGGCGATGGAATACATTCCGTGCAGGCGAGATTCGGGTAGCCTTTTCGTCCGTTTGTACGTCAGGTATCGATCATCATGGTGGACGATGAACACAGACACCAATTGGATAACCGAAAGATCCTCTTCTGCTTCTCGGCGGCGCATCTCGCGACATTCCTCCAAGAGAGCGTCACGATCAAAACTGTTTCGATGAATGCCAACGCTCGGAACATAAGAGGATAGGGACGCCGCAGGAAATACGACGATGTCTTCATCGAACAAGGCCTTCTTATATCGATCCGCCACGTGCTCTGAAAGCCTCCCCTTCCACTCGCGTAACGCAAATTTTCCCTTGCCTGTGCGCATGAACAGTGAGCCGGGCCCCTGGCTCAATATGTTCGTGGAAAGCTTGGACTTCATCGTAAGCCAAGGCGTGAGTCCATTCGAGTGCAGACGCGCCTCCCGAATAGCGATCTGGGTAATCTCCTGGGCGGTCAAGGGTTCCCCAGAGCCCTTCAGCACCTCATACGCCGCCTTCAAGAAATCAGCCACTGTATACTCTGGAGTCTATCTAAAACTGAAGCGCTACGGTATCACATACGCCAAGCACCTCCAGCCCCCGGGCAAGTCCATGCCCCAAAACCATCGGTCTTGAGATAATTAATTCAGGAAGCGACCGATGCAGATTACGTTGGAACTGCCGGAGGACATCGCGCGAGGGCTTGAATGCAAGTGGAAGGACCTGCCTCGCGCCGCTCTGGAGAGCTTGGCGCTTGAGGCATACCGATCGGGCGCTCTCGCGGCGGCGCAGATTCGCCGGCTCCTTGGTTTCGAAACGCGGATTCAATTGGATGCCTTCTTAAAGGACCACGAGATCTACGACTACACAGCGTCGGATTTCGAACACGACCGCGAAATCCTGCGTCAGCTCCGTACGAGAGAGTCTCTCCACTGAGCCACGTTCTCTAGTCCGGGAATGGGGCGGCGGATCATCCAACCGGCGGAAGACGAATGAACTCAATTCTGAATTCGGGGACGTGCAGCGCCCCCTTCTGGCTCCTGGATTCTCGGGCACAGCAGTGCCCGGCGGAGCCGAAGCTTCCGCTATGACCGGCTCCATTATCCAAATCAACATCTCCCCCGGCGGCATACCCAAGCGTCCGATTCCCGACGCCATCGTCACCGCTGAAGGCATCCGCGGCGATCGCTGGTCGCATCCCGATATTCACGGCGGACCCAACCAGGCGCTACTGCTGATTACGTCCGAAGGCATCGACGAGCTCATCGAGCAAGGTTTCCCGCTATTTCCTGGCGCACTGGGCGAGAACCTGACGACGCTCGGCCTCGACCGGCGGCAAATGCGTATCGGCCAACGTTTCCGCGCCGGCGAAGTTTTCTTCGAGCTCACCAAACGGCGCGCACCGTGCGCCACACTCAACATGTACGGCCCAGGAATCCAACAAGCCATTTTCGACACTCAAGTGAAGGCCGGCGACCCGTCGAGTCTGCGCTGGGGTCTCAGCGGATTCTATGCGCGAGTCCTCAGAAGTGGCACCCTCCGATCGCAGGATCCAATCGCTCTGATAGAGCAGGTGGTTTAGCAGGTATAATTGGTCTAGTAGACCACGTCGTCTAACTATGTCCAGTCTGCTCGAAACCATCGCGTTCCGCCAGCCTCGGCGTGCTCAAGGCGAGATCGCGGCGTTAGCCGGCGGCCTTCCTTCCGTCACCCAGACTCAGATCGAGGCGTTGCTCGCCTCGGCGGCCGACCCCGATGCCGCGCTCCATTACCTGGCCAGCCTGAAACACCAATATCCCGATGCGTTCAAACGGTTGGTGCAATCCCAGACGCACCTGCAGCAATTGATCGCTGTTTTCTCCAACAGCCGTTTTCTTTCCGACGAAATTCTGCAAAACCCGCAATGGATCGAGCAGCTAGACGACCTGGATCGCGTCCTGCTGGACGGCGAGTACAAGAAGCGCCTCATCGCATTTCTGAAACACCAACCTGAGGGAACCCCCGAGGCGTTGTCTCTCGCGTTGTTTCGACGCCAGCAGATTCTACGGATCTTGCTGCGCGACATTCTGGGTCTGTGCGCGTTGTCGGAAACCACTGAGGAGCTGTCCAACCTGGCCGACGCCATCCTGGATGTGAGCTACGAACGCATCCGGGCGGAACTGGTCTCGAAGCACGGCGTTCCACGATATGTGGATGAGGACGGCAAGCCACGCGAGTGCGGCATGTCGGTGATCGCGCTTGGGAAGTTGGGTGGCCGGGAACTCAATTACAGCTCCGACATCGACCTGATGTTCGTCTACACCGCCAGCGGAGAGACTGACGGTAAGAATTCCATCTCGAACAAAGAGTTTTACAAGAAGGTCGCGAATCAATACACGGAGCTGCTTTCCACTTACACCGCGGAGGGTCTGTGCTATCGCGTGGACTTGCGCCTGCGGCCCGACGGCAGTCTGGGCGAAGTATGCATTTCACTCGACGGCGCCGAAAAATATTACCAGACGCGCGCGCGCGATTGGGAATTGCAGATGCTGATTAAAGCGCGGGTCGCCGCAGGGGATCCGGACACTGGCCGCGAGCTGCTGGATTCGGTTGAGCCGCTTACCTATTCCACCACGCTCGATTTCTCGGCTGTTGAAGCGGTCTCCGCCACGCGCGAACGCATCAGCGAAAAACTGAACCGGCGCCGTCTGGGGAAATCGGCATTCGACGTCAAGTTGGCTCCCGGAGGCATCCGCGATATCGAGTTTCTGGTGCAGTGTTTGCAGCGGCTGCACGGCGGGCGCGTGCCTTGGGTGCGGCATGGCGGGACCATGCTGGCGCTGGCGCGGCTTAACGATAAAGATCTTCTGTCGGCCGCCGAATATGGCCGGTTGGTTTCGGCCTACCGCTTTTTGCGCAACCTGGAACACCGGCTCCAGTTCGCTGACGATCGCCAGACGCACACGCTACCCACCACCGAGCGCGATCTGGATCTGCTGTCGCAGAGAATGCCCAGCGCGCAACTCGGCAGCGCGCCCTCGCGCGAAAAACTGCTGCACGAATTGAACGCGCACCTGGAAGCAGTGCAGGAGATCTATCACCGTGTGATCCACGCGCAGCGCCCCAGTTACTACAACCTGCCGCCTCCCGCTCCAGCCGAAGTGGAGCGGCCTGAAACCGGTGAGGCCGTTACCACGAACCTGGTCCGATTCCTCGACGAATGCGCGCCAGAGCTTGCAAACCGTGTTTTGCGCGCGGGACTTCGCCGAGGCGCGGGCGCCTTTGAACACTTTCTCGAAAAGGTGGTGCCTAACCCGGAGTGGTTGTCGCTGCTCAATTCCAATGAAGCCGTGGCGCGCTACACGTTGGATATTTTCGAACACAGCCCTTACTTCGCCGAAGAATTAATCCGCAGCCCTGAATTGATGGAAGAACTCAGGCGGCTGGGCACTGCAAACGATGTCCCGTTCGCGGAAGCAGCCGGGCATTTCCAAGATGTTTCCGATCTGCGCCGATTCTTCCGCCGCGAAATGTTTCGAATTCAGGCTGCCGGCATGTGTCTGCGCCTGCCGGTCTTCGAGACGCTGGAAACCACTTCGGACTTGGCCGACGCCGCTATTGCCGCCACCTACCGGATGGCGCTGGAACAGGTTGCCGCGTCGCATCCTCCGGTCACGCCCGGCTACCAGTTGCAAAACCAACTGATGGTGATCGCGCTGGGTCGCCTAGGTATGCGTGAATTCGATCTGGCTTCCGATGCGGATCTGGTTTTCGTCCTGCCCGACGAGGATCATGACGAACATCTGTTCTGGACCCGCGTGGCCGGCCGCATGATCGACCTCATCACCGCCTACACCGGAACCGGATTGATGTTCTCCGTGGATACTCGCTTGCGCCCCAATGGAAGCGCCGGTGCACTGGTGCAATCCGAGGCGTCTTACAAGGACTATTTCTCGAAGAACGCGGAAGCCTGGGAGGGCATCTCCTACATGAAGGCCCGCGCTGTTGCCGGCAACGAAGAGCGCGCCACCAAGTTCCTGAATGAACTGCAACAAGTGGACTGGCGCAAATATGGCCAGAGCGGCCGCTCGAAAAAAGATCTGCGCCAGATGCGCTTGCGGCTTGAGAAAGAACAGGGCGCCGGTCATCCGCTGAAGGCCGGCCTGGGTGGCTTCTACGATATCGATTTCTCTTTGCTGTATCTGAGGCTCAAGGCCGCTGGAATCTTCTACAAAGTTCTAAACACGCCCGCGCGCATCAACATCATCGAAGCCATGGGCCATCTGGAGCGAGCCGATGCCGAATTTCTACGCGACGCCGCAACATTTTATCGCGCCATGGATCATGGACTGCGGGTTTATTCAGGACACGCCGAAGGCAGCTTGCCAAATTCCGAGTCGCAGCTAGAAGTCCTAACCGAACTGGTACACCGCTGGACCCCCGAACATCTCAACCATCAGCCGCTGAAGATCGAGCTTTCCAAAATCCAAAACCGCACCAGAGAAATCTTCGACCGCCTGTTTTCTTAGAGAAGGCCGCAAGCAACCGAACCGAAGAACTGAAGAACAGATGAACCGAAGAACGCGCAAAAAACAGGCTACGCCGGTTTTTGCGCTCGCGTCGCCCGAATCACTTCCAGAAACTGCTTGGCCCGCTCCTCGAACACGTCATAGCGCCCGGCGCGAATATTGGCGCCGTCTATCAACTCGCCACCGACGGCCACCGCGCAGGCGCCGGCCCGCAGAAAATCGCCAATGGTTTCCAGGTTCACGCCACCGGTCGGTATCATCTCAATTTGTGGAAATGGCGCGCGCAACGACTTGATGTATTTCGCTCCGCCCACCGCGCTGCACGGAAAAACTTTGATCACATCGCCGCCGGCCTGCCACGCTATCACGACCTCGGTGGGCGTCAACGCTCCGGGCATGATTACTTTCGAGTAGCGCTTGGCAATCTCTATGGTTGCCGGATTCAGGCTGGGCGTCACGATGAACTCCGCACCCGCCAGCATGCAGGCGCGCGCCGTTTCAGGATCCAGCACCGTTCCCGCGCCCAGCACTATTTGATCGCCGAATTTGTCTGCAACCTTCTCGAGCGCTCGTAGCGCGCCCGGAACTGTCATGGTGATCTCGGCCACGCGGATTCCTCCGCGATAGATCGCGTCGATGGCTTGGATGGCGCCTTCCGCGCTCTCGGTGCGAACCACCGGAACAATGCCAATGTCGATAATGGCCGAAAGAATCGCGTCTCTCTTCATGAATTAATGAATCCGTGCGCGCGGAACCAAGCCACTTCGTCGCGCACCGTGTCCTCAAACGGCCGGAAGGTGGCGCCCAACTCGCGGATCGCTTTGGAGGAGTCTACCGCAATCTTTCCGTGCATGATGCGGAGGCCGGCAACCGTTAGCAGGGTCGGGGTGCCCGTCAGCCGGGCCCAGGCCTGGGATGCGGCGCCCACAACCAGCGATAGTCCATACGGAATATTGCGCGTGGGAGCAGCCACGCCCGTCACGCGCTCAAGCGTCGTGAGAACTTGTCCCAAATCGGCATATTGCCCCCCCACGATGTAACGCTCGCCGGACTGCCCGCGATCCACGGCGTGAATCGTCGCCTGCGCGACATCGCGCGCGTCCACGATGGAACATCCGCCATCCAACACGCCCGGTATCTTCCGGTTTAGAAAATCGAGCACTAGTTTTCCGGCCGCGGTCGGCGCCGAATCGCTTGGCCCCCACATCCACGAAGGCAGGATCATCACAACAGGAAGTGTCCTCTCCTTGAGAAAGCGCTTGATGGCGAGCTCGGTGTCGATTTTGCTCGCGAAGTAAAGGTTCGATGTTGCATGATCGTCGGGCAACGTGTTTTCGTCGCTGGGGGTGCCGTCCGGGCTCTTGCCGATCACGCCCGCCGCGCTGATGTGGATGGCCTTCTGGACGCCTTGCTTTTCAGCCGCGATCAGCAGATCCACGGTGCCTTGCACGTTGATCTTTTCGAGTGACGCTTTGTGATCGCCGGGCTGATAATATTCTCGAAAATACGCCGCCGTGTGCAACAGAACGTCGCAGCCGGCCAGGCTCGCGGCGAACCCCGCCACGTTGCTCATGTCGCCGGTGATGAAATCGATTTTGGCGTTCGGAAATACTCGCTGAGCCTTATCTTTCGAGCGAACCAGCCCTCGCACCTCGTGTCCCTGATCGAGCAGGGCCTGAACCAAATTGCTGCCAAGCAGCCCGGTAGCTCCAGTAACAAACGCGCGCATACGCTAACGAGATATTACAACACTCGCGTAGTCCGTGACTCAAAAGTTCGCGATGTGGCATCATAGTCCTGGGCGGCATGGCGATGATCCATTCCGCTACCCCCAAAATTCAATATGACGCGACTATCAATTTGCATTTCTGTCTCGCTCTGTTTATCTCCGCTCACGCTCGCGTTCGCCGCTGAGAAGAACGCCTGCACCGGCGACCCAAATCAATGGACCCAAATTTTCGACGGCAAGGACCTCACCGGTTGGAAACACGTCGGCCCGGGCCACATGACCGTTGAGGACGGATTGATCCACACCCACGGCGGCATGGGCCTGCTCTATTGGACTGCCGGCCCAATCGAGAATTGCACCCTCCACGTGGTCTTCCGCATGCGAGATGAAAACGACAACTCCGGCGTGTTCGTTCGCATACCGCTCGAGCCGCGCGAGGAATGGATGCCGGTCCACTACGGCTACGAAGTCCAGATCGACAACCACCCCGAGCGTAGCGAGGACAAGGAAGACGACACACACTCCACCGGCATGCTGTACTCGCTAACCAAACCGTTGGCCACCGCGTGGAAGCCAGGCCCGGAATGGAACACCATGGACATCACTCTCGATGGCCCGCGCACCATCGTCACATTAAACGGTGTGAAGGTTACCGACTACAAAGAAGGCGATCCGGTGCCGGCACGTAAGTTCGATTACGAGCCGCAACGTGGACTCCGCCCCATTCTCGGCTACATCGGCCTGCAGAATCACAGCGACAACGACATTGTGTTCTTCAAGGAAGTGGCTATCAAGCCGCTAAAGAAATAGTTGAGGAGACGAATCGTATGAACTCAAATTCCTCTCGACGTCAGTTTTTGCAAGTTGGATCCGCCGCGGCCGGTGGCCTGATGGCGGCCAAGACAATTCTGCTGGACCCGCGGCCTTTGGGCGCGGCACAGAAAGCTGCATCCGGAAAGAAGCTGCGTTTCGCCATCATCGGTATTGGCATGGAAGGATCTGGCGTCCTCGGCACAGCCATCACATTGCCGAATGTGGAGTGCGTCGGTGCGGCCGATCTTTATGATGGCCGCCACACGCTGGCCAGGGAGATCACAGGCAACCAAAGTTTGCCGGTTACTCGCCGCTATCAGGAACTGCTGGATCGCAAGGATATCGATTGCATCCTAGCGGCCGTGCCCGACCATTGGCACAAGCGCGTGGTAGTGGACTCCTGCAATGCCGGCAAGGACATTTACTGCGAGAAGCCGATGTCTCACACGGCTTCAGAAGGTTTCGAGATGGTGGATGCGGCCAAGAAGAATAGCCGCATCGTACAGATCGGGTCGCAGCGGGTCAGTTCCGCACTGTGCGCCAAGGCTCGTGAACTTTATCATGAAGGCGCCATCGGCGACGTGGAGATGGTGGAGCTTTCCTTAGGACGCAACGATCCCACCGGCGCGTGGGAATATCCGCCGCCGCCCGGCCTTTCCCCGCAGAATCTCGATTGGGACACGTGGTTGAACGATGCGCCCAAGATTCCATTTAGCCCTGAGCGGTTCGCGCGCTGGCGCTGTTGGAAGGAATACGGCACCGGAGTGGGTGGCGACTTAATGGTCCACTTACTAAGTGGGATGCAAGTAACGCTCGGCTGGAACGAGCCGCCGCGGTCGGCCTCCGCTCTGGGAGGCATCTTCCGTTGGAAGGACGGCCGCAATATGCCCGATCTGCACGTGGTGCTGTTCGATTACCATGGCATTCCGGTTTACGTCCGGCTGGGGCTCGGCACCGAGTCGCCGGAGCTGGCGCGCTACATGGGACCCAAAGGCATTCTCGACACCGGTGAGTTCGATCTGCGTCACAGCCGGCAGAGAGGCGTGGACACTTCGCCCAGCTATTACACATCCAGTTACCCGCAGAAGATGCGCGATGAATACGTCAAACAATGGCACGACGAGCATGACGTCCCGCCCGGACAGGAGCCCATCGGAAGTGATACGGTTTATCGCGGCAACGATTGGGACGATCTGCGGCCGCACTTGTTCAACTTCTTCCAAGCAGTCCGGACACGAAAGCCGGTGGTGGAGGACGCAGTTTTCGGCAATCACGCAGCCATCGCCTGCCACATGGCGAACGAATCGTACTTCAGGAAGAAGACGGTGTACTGGGATCAGGCGACGAAAAACATCGCGACCTAGACAAGTGGGGCAGGCGCTTCCGCCTGCCAACTTCTTTTTCGTCGTGGTAGGGACGGGCAGATTCGAACTGCCGACCTGTCGCTTAGGAGGCGACCGCTCTATCCATCTGAGCTACGTCCCCGCATACTATCACTATTGATTCTAAGATACTTCGGCGCTCGTCGACTTCTTCATTCCGTTATCTCTGCCACAAAACTGTATCTAAACCCTTTACATCGTCAGAGCTGTATCAAAACCCCTCCCGAGTTCATTTGCGTAGCGGTTCATCTTCTGCAGCGCTTCTCGCTTCATCTGGAGTTTCATCTGAGAGTACTTCTTGAACACTTGTGAGTCCCCCTGACGAAGAAGCTGCGTGACCCATTCATCCGCTACGCCACCGGCACTGAGCCGGGTAGCGTAGGTCGAACGAAGATCATATAGCCGGAAGTACTGAACACCACCTCGCCGCAGAGTCGTTTTCCAAACGTTCTTAAAGGTCTGCTGGTAGCCAAGCGGATTGCGGTCACACGGAAAGAGCCATGGCCCCGTTCCTGAAATCTCTATCTGGCTACGGAATGCCTTCACCGCGATCTCGGTGAGTGGAACTTCCGCAACGCCGTTCGGAGTCTTCGATTCAGGAATCCAAACAACCGCGTTGATAAGGTCTACTTGGTCCTTGCGCATCGGCGTCAACTCCTTGTACACTCGCAATCCGGTTTCGGTGATGATACGGCTCACGTTCGCCAGGTATGGTGGTGCGAAAGCCTCAATGAGCTTCTGCTCCGACCATGTGACGTAGTGAGGCCGAAAGAGGCCCTTCAGCGACGTGGGGAACTCGACCGCCGTACAAGGATTTGCAGGACACAGCTTTTTCTTTACAGCAACGCTAAAGATACGGCGCAGAACTCGGAACTCTTGATGGACGGTTGTCGGTTTGACGATTCCAAGCTCGCGGTAACCAGACAAAGTACGCACTCGATTCCGCTGACGGAGCCGCCAACGTAGATACCGCTCAATGTCATCGGCATTGATCTCGGCTAGCTTCCGCTCACCGAATTCCGGTTTCAAGTGCTTCAGCGCCATGATATTTGCGTGGTGGGTCATTGCCGCCCGGCGCTGCAGATCGACCAGTTGGGCGATGCAGAGTCGATCTTGCGCAACAAGCTTCACCTTCGAGAGACTGCGCAGCGTCTAATCCGGAGTGGCATCGTTCCTCAGGAGGACGGCTGGAGCGGATGGCTCGGCCGCTATCAGAAGGCGCTTCGGCAAGCCGCTGGGACGATTGAACGTCAACACCTAAGAAAGCAATCAGAGCGCAACAAGGACCGCGACCGCGGCCGCTAGGTGGGCCGGCATTTAGGGACCGAAGGGCCTAGCCAGAGAAACCAACTTAGAGTCCGTCAGCGGCTAATCCCGCTGCCAGATTGCGAAAGGTCGCTTTGCCGCTCGTCTAGCCGCAGCACTTTTGTGCCACTCGAGGATCGGGTTCAGTTGGCGGTGCCATTGTCCCAGGGTGATTAGACTAATGCCGGGCATGATTCCTATAGCTTAGGTTCAGTCGCATCGCGGGAGTTGGCGGAACGACTCCCTTCTTTAGGACCCGACAAAACGGCCCGCATGCTCTCATAATGTCGTAGCGAATACACTGACGATGTCCCTTTCCGGAGCAGTTCATCTCAAAGAATGAGATTATTCTGCGCCTTAGACTACTCTACTAGTGACCAACTCCATCCGCCGATAAACGGGAAAGCGTGTCATTCTCCCGCCGTTAAGCATGCCCCGCAAGAACGTAAGAAATTTGGAGTAATACCACCTCAGGATGTATGGAGAAACTTTTGAGCGTGTCGATTACTCAACTGAGCTAACACTCACCGCGCTTTGAACCGCACTTTTTAGGAGATTAGTGATTAAACAACACGAAGCACCCGCCAACGGCGCGCCCGTCGCGCCAAACCGCCTCGCTATGAATCGTCTTGGGCCGCAAAAGGGCTCGACACCCGTAAAGTCGGCCGTTGAGCCGAATGGACACGGTGATGATTTAGGCCAGAACCGCCTAGCTGCCAAGAAACTGGCGGAGGAGAAAGCGCGCGCCCGGACCGTGGCTCGCGCGCAGGCCGTGGCAGAGAAACTGGCCAGCGCGACCGATCAGGTATCCAGTGCGATCGCCGAAGCGACCGGCGCCGTTGAAGAACTGGAAAAGACGATGCATACCATCGCGGCAGGCGCCGAGGAGTCGTCGGCCGCCGCCGAAGAGTCCAGGGCCGCGATTAACCAGATCGAGAAGGCCTCGGACAGTGCCAATGACCGTGCGGAAGTCTCCGTGCGGAGAGTCAACGAAGTGGTGGCGCTCGCCAAGTCAACCACGGCGGACATTGAGACCCTTATCAAAGGGGTCGGGGACGCCGCTGATGCGAATATCGAATCGGCAAGAATGATCGGCGAATTGGAGCGCCAATCTGAAGAGATCGGCAAGATCGTCCATGCCGTGACGCGCATTGCCGACCAGACCAACCTGCTGGCCCTGAACGCCGCAATCGAAGCTGCCCGCGCCGGAGAACATGGTAAGGGATTCGCCGTGGTGGCCGACGAGGTGCGTAATCTCGCGGAGATCAGCGAGAAAAGTGCGCGCGGCATCCAGGAAGTGGTCAACGAAATTCAGAACCAGGTGAAAGTGGTCGCCGCAGACACGGAAGCGGCCGGCAAGAAGGGCCGCGAGGAAGTGGAAAAGGCCAAGGTCATCACTCAGGACCTGCTCAAGATCGCCGCTGACTACGAAGAGGTCCGCGCAAATTGCGTCGAGATTCAGAAGAACGCGTCGGAAGCGTTGTCGGGCGCCAAGACTTATCTGAAGGGCGCCGAAGAGATCGCCGCGGCCGCCGAAGAAGCTACCTCGGCCTGCCAGGAAGCCCAGAAATCCACTCAGGAGCAGTCCAAAGCGTACTCCGAGATGAGCGACGCAGCACGATCGCTGGCTGAAATGGCGGAGTCGTTGAAGACTTCGACCAATGCGCAGAAATCGGCCGAGGAACTGGCCGCTACCGCCGAAGAACTATCCACCAACGCCGAAGAGTTGAAGGCCTCTTCGCAGCAAATCTCCACTGCCATCGAGCAGATCAACAAGGCGGCTGGCGCCCAGGCCAAGGCGGCGGAAACCTCCAACGCCCTGGGTACGCAAATGCGGCACGCCGCGAAGGGCATGGGCGACCGCGCCGAAGCAAGCGTGCAGAAAGCTCAGGCCACAAAGAAAGTTCTGGTCGGCAACAAGGCGAACGTGGATGCTCTGATTGTCAACGTTGGAAAGGGCGCTGATGCAGCCGCCGAATCCGCCAAGAACATTCTGGAACTGGAGGAACGGACGCGACGGATCGACAAGATCGTCGATGCCATTGTCATGGTGACGGTTCAGACCAAGATGCTGGCCGTGAACGGCAACGTGGAAGCCGCGCGCGCCGGAGAATATGGCCGGGGCTTCTCGGTGGTGGCCGGAGACATCCGGTCCCTGGCGAACGAAAGCAGCGAAAACGCGGACAAAATCAAAGACCTGGTCAAGAACGTGCAGACCCAGATCAACAAGGTTGCCGGGGACATCGAAATGGCCGGCAGCAAGGGGCGGGCTGAAGTGGAACGCGCCAAGGCATCGACGGCGAACCTGGAGCGGATCGACAAAGAGTCAGACGTGGTGGTGGCGGATATCCAGGAAATCGCGAAAGCGTCTGGTGAAGCCGCCGCGGGCCTGGAACAGGCAGGGAAAGCCAGCCAGCAGATAGCCGCCGCAGCCGAAGAAACCGGCCGCGCATCCACGGAAGCCGCCGGCGCCTCCGAACAGGGGTTGAAGGCAGCCCAGGAGATCGCCCAGGCCATCGAGGATATCGCCTCACAGGCCGATGAACTGCAAAACGGATAGGCAAAGGAGATTCGAATGCAAAAAGATACTCTACAGCCATCCGCCGGCCTGAAGGACGAAAGCCAACTTGTCACCTTCCTGTTGAAGGACGAAGAGTTCGGCTTCGACATCATGTCGGTACAGGAAATCATTCGCCTTCCCAAGATGGCGAAAGTCCCCCGCACGCCGGCCTATGTGGACGGCATCGCAAATTTGCGTGGTGTCGTTCTGCCAGTCATCGACATGCGCACCCGTTTCGGCATGGAACGGGCCGAAGAGACCGACCGCACCCGCGTGCTGGTCGTTGATATCGATGGCGTCAAGACCGGCTTGCGCGTGGATCGCGTCAAGCAGGTGACTAGCGTGCTGCGTAGCGAGATTGAACCTCCGCCGGCGGCCATCCGCGGAACCTCTTCGGACTACCTCGAAGGGGTTGTCAAACTCGACAACGGGCAGCGCATCGTCATGGCCCTGAATGCGGCCCATGTCTGCGAAATCGCCGTTACTCACAAGACCGTTTCGGCGAACGGCGGAGCTTCAGGTACGGAAACCAGAGCCAGCGAGTCGTCGGCCAAATCGATAAGCGCCGACGCCGAAGTTCAAAAGATGGTCACCTTTCGCATCGCGAAAGAGGAATTCGCGTTTCATATGGAGCATGTCCGGGAGATTCTGCGCGTGCAGACTCCCAACCAGGTTCCCGACGTTCCCGAATATGTGTTGGGAGTACTGACGGTTCGGGGTCAGATTCTTCCGGTCATCGACCTGCGGCGGCTGCTTCAGCAGCGATCGCTCGCCGATGAGTTCACCGATAGCTGCCGCCCGCTGCGGGAGGAGTATGCGCGCCGGCTGGATGAGGTGGAGAAGATCTTTGCCGGAGGTCACCAGGAAAAGGTGAAATCTACGATAGGCGATCGCCTCCGCAAATGGCTCGCCGAAACCAACAGTTCCAGCCAGTTGCTGATGGAGACGCTGGCGCAGGCGCGAGGGCTGAACGAAAAGGTCATCAAGCAGCTTCACCTGCTTGCGAAGCACGAAGAGTGCGGCGATAGCGATGCCGCGCGTGCCTGTCGCGAAGAAATCGTCTCCGCCGGCCGGGGAACGGTCGAAGCCCTGCGCCGGTTTGAGGAGCAGATCGCTCAAAACATCCAGGAAGACCAGCGCATCATCGTGGTGGATGCCGAGGGCTTTGTGCTGGGGTTGGTGGTGGATCACGTTCACGAGGTGCTGAACGTGCCGAAAAACCTGATGGAACCTCCGCCTCGCATTACCTCGAGTGGCGGGATGGAACTGTCGGGGGTCGCCAAACTGGACGACGGCGCCCGCTTGATCATGTTGTTGGATGTTGCCAGCCTGATGAAAGACCAGAAACTGCGGGATGTCCAGGACTCCTCGGCCCAGACCGTCGAAGCGCAGAAGACCGGGGAAATTCAAAAAACCGGCGAGGGCGCGCAGGAACTCAGCGAAGTGCAACTGGTGACGTTCATGCTCGGCGCGGAGGAATACGGCATCCCGATTTCGCAAATCCAGGAGATCGATCGCCTCGCCAAGATCACCAAAGTACCGAAGGCCGCCGAGTTCATCGAGGGCATCACGAACCTGCGCGGGGAAGTAATCCCCGTGCTGGACACACGGAAGCGCTTCGATCTCGAGGTCAAAGAGTCTGACGACCGCACCCGCATCATCATCGTGGATCTGGGGGGCGTCAAGACGGGCTTAGTGGTGGACTCCGTGCGCGAGGTGTTGAATCTCGCCAAGAAGGACATCGCCCCGCCGCCGGAGGCGATCGGGTCCGGAATCGATCAACAGTTCATTTCCGGAATCGGCAAGGTGGATGCGGGTAAGCGCATGATCGTGCTGCTCGATGTGGAGAAGATTCTCTCCCAACAGGAGCAGGCGCATCTTTCCGAAGTCACTACGTAGATCCAATTCTAAACCGGGGCCGGCTCACCTGGCCCCGGTAAATCCAAGTCGATGAAAAGAATACGTGTACTTGTGGCGGACGATTCCGCCCTAATGCGGCAAACCCTCAAACGAATCATTGCGGCGTCGGCCGACCTTGATCTGGTGGGGCTTGCACGGGATGGCGAGGACGCAGTATCGAAAGCCCGAGAACTGCGGCCCGATGTCATCTCGATGGATATCAATATGCCGAAGCTGGACGGAATCACGGCCCTCCAGATCATACTCCAGGAGAAGATCTGTCCAGTTGTCATGGTTTCGTCGCTTACTCAGCAGGGAACTGCGACAACCTTCGAGTGCCTGGAGTTGGGGGCCTTCGATTTTGTCGCCAAGCCGGATGGAACGGTTTCAGCCAACCTGGGGTTGGTGGCGGAGGAGTTGATCGCGAAACTCAAAGCCGCCGCCTCCCGAGGCGTTCTCGATCGCCAACAGCGCAACCGTGAGCGCCGCAAGCCCTACAGTCCGCCATCCGGCGCGACGTTTCAGAACGTCACCCGAAAAAGGGCTGTCGCCATCGGAATCTCCACTGGCGGACCGGCGACGCTCCAGGAGGTGTTGCCACTGATTCCAGCGGACGTGCCCGCCAGCCTTTTCCTGGTGCAGCATATGCCGCCCGCTTTTATTGCGTCCTTTGCCAAGCGCCTGGACGACCACTGCGCGCTCAAGGTTGTGGAAGGGCGTTCGGGCATGCTGGTCGAGCCGAGCGTCTGCTATGTGGCGCCGGGCGGGATGCATCTGTGTTTGCACCGCAAACTGACGGGCGAGGTGGTCATCCGCACACCCACCACACCGGCCACACTTTTCGTGCCCTCGGTAGGCGTCATGATGGCGTCGGTTCTGAGTATCTACGGGACCGACACCATCGGCGTCCTGATGACCGGCATCGGAGACGACGGCGCTGACTCGATGGTCGCGATTAGGCAGGCGGGCGGACACACGATTGCCGAAAGCGAGCAGACCGCAGTGGTTTACGGAATGCCGCGCGAGGCTTTTGAGCGAGGTGGAGCGTGCGTGGTGGCGCCCAGTCATGAAGTGGCGGGAGAGATCGTGAAAGCGGTCCGAAGGACGACGGAATGAGCAGTCTCCAAGAATACATGGAGAAGTTGGATTGCCCCGACGAGGCCGAGCGCACCTACGCCGCCGAAGACATCGGGTATTTGAATGCCCCGGAAGGCGTGCCGCCTCTTTTGGAACGGCTGGGCAAGGAGCCTTCGCGAGCGGTTCGTGACGCCATATTCCAGGCCCTGATCCGGATCGATGCAGACGCGGCTATTGAGGGTTCCATCCGGCTGCTTGGGAACGACGATCCTCAGATTCGCAATCAAGCCGTGGAAGTATTGCGGCTCAAAGGCGCCGCGTCGATCCCCTTCCTGAACAGCGTCATAAGAGATGACGACAAGGATCTACGGAAACTCGTCCTGGATGTCCTGAGCGGAGTTCAAACCAGCGGCGCGGAAGCAATCTACGAGACCGCGCTTTCCGATCCGGACCCGAATGTGGTTATCACGGCCGTGGAGAATCTCGGCAGAACCCAGGCTACGCAGTTCAGAGGCCGCATTGAGGATCTGTTGCTGGCCGGCTCCCACCCCATGCTGGACGGAGCGTGTCTCGAAGCTCTCGCCGGAATTGGCAATGAGCAGTCGCTAGTCGCCATCCGCCGCCGCTTTCCGGACCTGGCGGCCCTACCGGATTTTTTTCTCGTATCCTGCCTAAAAGCCCTTGGCGCTTTGGGAACCGACGGGGACTTCGAAGAAGTGGCGGCCTTGCTCGCCGTGCGTGGCCCCCACCTTCGCCCCGCGATTTTGAGCGCGCTGATCGCTGTTCATCAACGCCATCCAGCGAAATCCCTCGGCGAGGGCGTGCTGCCGGCGTTGCAGGCGATGGCGGACGACGGAGACCCGCCGCTCTGTCGCTACCAGGCTGTGCGGGCTCTAGGCTTTCTTTCTACGCGTGACGACATTTTTTCGTTCCTTGTCTCCTGCCTATCCAGTCCCGAGCGCCTGGTTCGCCTGGGAGCCATCGAATCCCTTCGGGTGACGGAACGGCCGGGGGTGGAGACCCTTCTTGCTTCACGCGCGCTGGAGGAAACCGATGAGGAGGTCCTGCAGGCGTTGACCAGCTAAACCGAACACCATGCCAGATCTCTCCGTTGAACAATTCCAAAGGCTGAGCCAGCTAATCTATCAGAAGCTAGGGCTGAGTTTCGATGAAAAGAAGATCTACTTCCTAAAAACGCGGGTTGCCAAGCGCATGGCTACGCTCAGCATGGCTGACGCTAAGGAGTACCTGTTCATGCTCGGCTATGCGGACCCGCTAGGCCTGGAGATGCAGGCATTGGCAAATCTCGTCACCACCAACGAGACTTACATGTTCCGGGAGTATGACCAGTTGCAGGCGTTCGCCAATCATTGCCTGCCGGAAGTGTTGTCGGCCAAGCAGGCCCGCGGAGAGAGGAAGCTGCGGATTTGGTGCGCGGGTTGCTCTTCAGGCGAGGAAGCTTACACGCTGGCGATGATCCTTCAGGAAGTCTTTCCGCAGGCTCAGTCCTGGGACTGCGAGATCGTGGCCACCGACATTGACGAGAACATGCTCCGGAAGGTGGTAGCGGCGCGCTACGGATGCCGGTCCGTCAACGAGGTTCCGGACCAATACCGGGAGAAGTACCTGATTGAGGATGAAGACGAATGGCTGGTGCGGCGTAGAACCGCTGTCCTGGTCCGAACCCTGCATCTCAACCTGCATGACAGGATGGCGATGCGCGCCATGCGAGGCTTTGATTTCATCTTCTGCCGCAACGTCTTAATTTATTTCGACGATCTCTCTCGCAAAGCCGTAGTGGATCATTTTTACAATGCCCTGAATCCAGGGGGCTACATCTTCCTGGGGCACTCCGAATCCATCGGACGCGTGACGACGGCCTTTAAACTGAAGCGGTTTGAAAATCATCTGGTCTATGTGAAGGAATAGCGCTGTGGATACGAAGAAAACAATTCTAATCGTGGACGACTCAGAATTTGTCAGGAGCTATCACTCCTACATATTGGAGCAAGCCCTGTTCCACGTGATTACCGCGGTGGATGGCAGCGACGGACTGGAAAAGCTGTACACGAACTCCTGCGATCTGGTTCTCACCGACATCAACATGAGCCACATGGATGGCTACGAGTTCATCCGGCGAGTGCGTGCCGACCCCAAGTACAGCTCGGTTCCTATCATCATCGTGTCTACCGAAAGCGAAAGCAAGGACAAGATGAAGGGATTTTTGGCGGGAGCGAATCTTTACATTGTCAAACCCTCCTCTCCGGAAATGATGGTCGAGAACGTTCACATGGTTATGAACATGCTCAGGGGCGACGAAGAAGACTAAACTAATGCCGTTTTCGATTGTTAACAGCCAAGGCAGACAAATTTTAAAGCTCGAAGGCGCCGTCACCATCCGGGACGCCCACGACCTTGCCGCCAAGCTAGGGGAAGGACTGGAAGACGGCGCGCCCGTCGAAGTGGATACCTCGGGATTAGAGGACATCGACACTTGTATCCTTCAGCTACTGTCTTCGCTGCGCAAGATAGTCCCAGTGCTTTCCTTCGATAACCCGTCGGAGACGTTCATCAGCGCTGTGGACCGGCGCGGCCTGCGGCGCGAGCTGCTCAACGCGCGTGAGGGTTTGTGAAAAGGATTATGACAGTGGACGATTCGGCCAGTCTCCGGCAGATGGTGACCTTTGTGCTGAGGGACAGCGGCTACCAGATTGTCGAAGCCGTGGACGGCGTGGATGCTCTATCCAAACTGAAGGGCCAGGACATGGACCTCTTCCTGAGTGACGTCAACATGCCGAATATGGACGGTCTCGAGTTGACTCGACAACTTCGAGCCATGGCTCAGTACAAGTTCGTCCCGATCATTCTGCTGACCACGGAGTCGCTTGCAGAAAAGAAACAGCAAGGCAAGGCGGCCGGCGCCACGGCTTGGATCGTAAAACCGTTCACACCGGACCAGCTACTGGCGGTAGTGAAGAAGGTAATGCGTTGATACCGGACGAGACACAGCGGATTGAAACGGGTAGATAACGATGCCAATCGACATTATGGAGCAGATGCGGGGCTCATTCAGGGCAGAGGCTCTGGATCTGCTGATTGAGCTCGACTGCGCCCTCCTGGCGCTAGAAGCAGAAGCGAGCGATTCCACGTTGGTACACCGGGTGTTCCGGGCTGTTCACACCATCAAGGGATCGGGAGCAACCGCCGGTTTCGCGCACCTGGCGCGGTTCGCTCACAAAATGGAAGAGGCCTTTGAGATGGCGCGGGACGGGCGTCTTGCCGTCACGCCGGACCTGATCGATTGCGGGCTCAAGGCCTGCGACGTGCTCCGTTTGATCATCGAGGAAAAGGTGGAAGGCGCCATCGTCCCAGGAGAGGTAGAGGTCACCGGTGCATTCACCCGGCTGCTGCCGGCGCCCGAAGTCCCAAGCCCCGAGCGAATTGAGAAATCCAAGCCGGTAGCCGACGTTCGTGGGGCATTTGAAATCATCTTCAAGCCGAACCGCGAGATATTCTATTCCGGCGCGGATCCGGTTACGCTGCTCGACGACTTGCGGGAACTGGGACAGGTACATGTCGTGGTGCATGCGGACCAAGTGCCGCCGCTCGCTTCCCTCGACCCTGAGCATTGCTATCTCTGGTGGGAGATCCTCCTGGTTACGGACCGCGATCAGGCGGCGATCCAGGAGGTGTTCGTTTTCGTCGAGGACGAATGCGAACTGCGTATCCAGCTCCGGGAAGATCAAGCCGCGGCGGTCGCCCTGCTTGGTTCGGTACCGGCAGATGCGTTCGAAATGTTCGTACTGGAGTGCGAAGACCACCTGGAGGGAATTGAAAGGGACGCGCTCGCGCTGGAGAAGGATTCGGCTTCGAGAGACCATCTGGACTCCCTCTTTCGCGGGGTCCACAGCATAAAAGGCAACGCGGGCCTGCTATTGGGATACGTCAAAGGCGCCGCCCTCATCGCCAGTCATCCACTGCAACTGTTGCACGGAGCGGCTCACGGACTCGAGTCCCTGCTCGACCCCCTGCGGGGAGTAAGTGCCGGACCGGTTCCGGACGCAACGGTCCAAATTGCACTTGAGACGTTCGATCTGATCGGCTCTCTATTGCGAAGCCTTACACACAACCGTGAGCCTGGACCGGTTTCGCCGGAACTGCTCCAGCGTTTGGGGATCGGCAAGCCGAGTGGCCAGCCCCCTAGCGGTCAAAAGGTGGACGGGCGCGAAGCCGCGTTTTTCAACACGGCGTCGCAGTGCGTCGAGATGATCGCGGGCTGTTTCGCGCGTATGGAAAACGACGCCGAGTCCACTGGTCCCGTCCTTGAAACGTATCTGCGTGGTCTCAAGACCTTGTCGGCGGCCACCCAGTACAGGAACTGCCCGGAGCTGGAAGACCCGTTGGCGCAACAGCTCGGAATCCTGGATGCCGCGGTGAGAACCGGCGCGGCTTTGAGCATCGAAGAGCGCTCGGCCCTGGGCAATGCCTTTCGTGCAGCTCGTGCAGCTCTCGAAGGGCTGTTACCCAAAGCCGATCTCAACCAGGTTCCAGTGTCCGCCGACGCTGTCCAAGCCCCAGCGAACAATTCGGCGGCCCCTTCCGCCGCACCTTCGACCATTCGAATCGAGCAGAACAAGTTGGATCGCTTGATGCGAGTCGTCGGCGAATTGCTGGTTGCCCGAGGGGCCTTCCCGATACTGGTACAGAAAATGAACGATGGCGCTACTGGCGCGGGAGTAGTGAAGGACCTGAAAGAGGCTGGCTCGAACATCTCCCGCATTGCCGACGAACTCCAGACCAGCGTCATGTCCATCCGCATGCTGCCGGTCAAAACCGTATTCCAAAAATTCCCGCGCCTGGTCCGGGACCTCGCGCGTTCCCAGGGAAAGGAAGTCCAGCTTGTCATAGAAGGAGAAGGCATCGAACTGGACAAGACCATCCTCGAACAGATCGGCGATCCGCTGGTCCACGTGATCCGCAATGCTGTCGACCATGGTCTTGAGCCCCCGGAGGAACGCCGTGCAAAAGGGAAGAACGCGTCCGGACAAGTGACCCTGCGAGCAATCCATGAGGCGGGCGGCGTGGCGATTGAGGTTACCGACGACGGGCGGGGGCTCGACGCCGGCGCTCTCAAGCGGAAAGCCGTCGAAAAAGGTTTGCTCACGCCGGATGCCGCCGCCGGTATGAGCGAAGAGGCTGCGTTTCAGTTGATATTCCTGCCAGGGTTGACGACGGCGGCAAAGGTAACCGACGTTTCTGGGCGCGGAGTCGGGATGGATGTCGTCCGCAGCAACGTTCGCAACCTGCAAGGGACCGTCGAAATTCGGTCCAAGGCCGGTCGAGGCACCACCCTGTTGATCAAACTGCCCACCAGCCTGATGATTTCGAAGGGCATCTTGCTGGAAGCGGGAACTCAGGAATATATCCTGCCCCTGAGCAACATTCGCGACATGGTCAAGTTGCCGCAGGGAGAGGCGCACCAGTACCGCGGGTCCACCCTGGCGCAGGTCCGGGGAACGATCTATTCAATTTTCAACCTTTCGGAAATGTTGGGCCTGGCTCCCGCCAAGACCGCAGAGCTGTCGGTAGCAATCGTTGAAGCAGGCACGCTGAAGTACGGCCTGGTGGTCGACAAGTTTCTTAGTGAAGTAGAGGTGTTGGTCAAACCTTTGGCGGGCGGGTTAGAGCAATGCAAGGAATTCCAAGGCGCCGCCATCATGGGAGATGGGCGCGTGGTGCTGGTCTTGAATGCGTTGGAATGCCACAGCTTAGATCGAACCGCATGCAGCTAGTTGACCAACCAGAGCGCCGGAATGAGGCCGGGAGTGCTTCCGAGGTCGAGGTGGCGAGCATTCAGAAGTAGGCAACGGCGTCCTGGCGCCGGACATAAGTAATCGAGGTGAAAAGTGTGCCGGGAAAGTAACGATATCGAGCGGGCCGGGCTAGTTGCAGCCGTGGAGCAGGCCGCGGATGGCATCGTCATAACCGACATCGACGGGAAAATCCGGTATGTCAATCCCGCATTCACGATGATGACCGGATACAGCGGTGAGGAAGCTGTGGGGCAGTACACGCGCATCCTCAAATCCGGACGCCATTCCGTGGCGTTTTACGAAGAGCTCTGGAACACCATACGGTCCGGGCGGGTCTGGCACGGCGCGATGATCAACCGGCGCAAGGATGGGACTTTTTATAACGAGGAGATGCGCATCACTCCCGTGCTGGATGCGAATCGCGAAATTGTCAGTTACATCGCGATCAAGCACGATGTGACCGAGCGGCGGGCGGCCGAGGAAGCGCAAGGGTTCCTGGCCGCGATTGTGGAAAGTTCCGAAGACGCCATCATCTCTTACACGCCGGCCGGCAGCATCCTCACGTGGAACCGCGGCGCGGAAACGGTTTTTGGCCACTCTGCTGAGCACGCAATCGGGAAGCACATATCCATCCTGGTTCCGCCCGAGCGGTTGACTGCCTGGGGGCGCCTGACCGAGCAGGTACTACTAGCAAACTCCGTCTCGCATTACGAGGGCTTAGCGCTGCACAAGGACGGACGTAGGATTCACGTATCCGTTATGGGGTCACCCGTCCGAAACGCCGCCGGCGAAGTGGCGGCTATCTCCGTTATCGTGCGCGATGTTTCGGAGCGCCACGAGGCTGAGCAGGCACGAGCTTTGCTGGCCTCCATCGTCGAATCTTCGGACGACGCGATTATCGGCAAAAAACCGGATGGCACCATCGTCAGTTGGAACCGGGGCGCGGAAGTGCTGTTCGGGTACTCGAGCCAGGAAATCGTCGGAAAGAACGTTGCCATTCTCGCTCCCCCTGGCCGCTGCGACGAAGTGGGCCGGAGCCTCGCGACCATCCGGGAAGGCGACCGCGTCAGCCCTTTCGAAACGGTCCGCCAAAGGAAGGATGGCCGCGAGATTGATGTTCTGGTCTCGGTCTCCCCGATCCGGAATCCAGCCGGAGTGGTAGTGGGCGCTTCCGCCATCGCCCACGACATTGGCAAGCGCGTGCGCACCGAGCGGAAGCTTCGGGAAAGCGAGGAGCGATTTCGCGAGGTATTTGAGTACGCACCGTTCGGCATGTGCGTTACCGGCACAGATCAGCGCTACATCAAGGTGAATGAGGCCTTTTGCCGGATGCTGGGATATTCCGAAGAGGAACTGCTTGCCAAAACTTGGGGGGAACTGACCCACCCCGATGATGTGGGGCCTTCCCTAGCGAGGAGGCTGCAGTTGTGCAAGGACCAAGGCGCAAGCGCGGAGGTGGAGAAACGCTACATTCACCGCAGTGGGAATGTGGTGTGGGCACGCGTGAGGATCTCGGTGGTACGAGACACCGGCGGCAACCCGTTATATTTTCTGGTTTATGTGGAAGACATCACGGAGCGCAAGAGAGTCGCGGAGGCGCTGTCGGAGAGTGAGGATCGTTTCCGCGTGATGGCCGACAGTTGCCCGACCATGATCTGGGTGACCGACGCAGAGGGAAAGAATCAGTTCATCAACCGGCAATACCGGGAATTCTGCGGTATTACACTCGAACAGGTGGAAGGAGGGAAGTGGCAGTTGCTGATTCACCCGGACGATGCGCCGGAGTATGTAGGGGCATTTCAGCGCGCGGTGCTGGAACGCACGTCTTTCAGGGCCGAAGCGCGTATCCGGCGCGCCGATGGCGAATGGCGGTTGATCGACTCCAACGCGACGCCGCGTTTATCCCCGGGTGGTGCATTCCTGGGCCATGTCGGCCTGAGCGCAGACATCACCGAGCGCAGGCAAGCCGAGCAAGCCTTGCGGAGCAGCGAAGAGAAGTTTCGACAGTTGGCCGAAAATATTCGCGAAGTCTTTTGGATGATGCCCCCGGCAACTAACCAGATGCTGTATGTCAGCCCGGCGTATGAACAGGTTTGGGGCCGGACCTGCGACAGCGTCTACCAGAACCCGATGTCGTGGCAGGAGGCAATCCATCCCGATGACCGGGAACAGGCCCGCACAGTGGCCTTGAGGCAACAGCAGGGAGAGCCTGTCGAATCGGAATTCCGCATACGAACGCCGGATGGCCAGGAGAAATGGATCCGCAACCGGGCTTTTCCCATTCGCGGCCAAGACGGACAACTGGTCCGGATTGTCGGAATTGCGGAAGAGATCACCGAGCAGAAGCGCCACCTGGAAGAGCTGATTCACGCTCGGGACGGCGCCGATGCCGCCAATCGGGCGAAGAGCTGTTTCCTGGCCAACATGAGCCACGAAATCCGCACCCCCATGAATGGAGTCCTGGGGATGCTCCAACTCCTTGCGGACACAGACCTCACGCCGGAGCAGCGGCGCTTCATAAATGTAGCTGAGAACAGCGGCCGGGCTTTGCTGGCGCTCATCGGCAGCATCCTGGACCTTTCCAAGATCGAGGCGCAGAAGGTCACACTCGAGAAGCTGAGCTTCGATCTGCACCATGCTATCGAGGAGGTCTCGGAGCCATTGCGCGTCCAGGCGAATGCGAAGGGACTCCGCTTTCATTCACGCGTGTCGCCGGAAACGCCGCAGTTTCTGCGCGGCGATGTCCACCGGCTGCACCAGGTGCTGACCAATCTCGTCGGCAATGCCATCAAGTTCACCGAGCGGGGAGAGATAACGCTCTACACTGCACTCGAAAGCCAGGGCGACGGAACGGCAACCATTCGTTTCGCCGTTTCCGATACAGGGATCGGGATACGGCGCGAGCAGATCCCAGCGCTTTTCTCGCCATTCGTTCAGGCCGACGCCTCCACCACGCGCAGGTACGGCGGCACCGGGCTCGGCCTGGCAATCTGCAAGCAGTTAGTCGAGATGATGCAGGGAACCATCGGCGTGGATAGCCGGGAAGGCCGTGGTTCCACTTTCTGGTTCACGGCGGTTCTTCAGTTAGAGCCCGCCGCCCAACAGCAGCTCCCGGGCGAACGGGAGGACGGGCGCTTCGGGACGCCACGTGGGACAGCTCGGATCAGAACTGACGCGCGAATCCTGGTGGCGGAAGACAATGCCACCAACCGGGAAGTAGTACTTGTGCAATTGCAGAAGCTGGGATACAGAGCCAACGCAGTCTCGAACGGCGCCGAGGCTGTCGAAGCTTTACAGCACGGAGGCACGCTGCGGCAGGGAGGCTACGACTTGGTGCTGATGGACTGCGAGATGCCGGTGATGGACGGCTTCGAAGCAACCCGTCGTATCCGCGAATCGATTCAGCCAGGCATTCCCATCATCGCCGTCACGGCCGATGCGATGTCGGGCGACCGGGATCGCTGTCTCAGCAAAGGGATGAACGATTATATTTCCAAACCAGTGGACCTCGGGCAACTTGCGGATGTGCTTGCCAGGTGGCTGCCCGTATCCGGCGCTGGTGACGCGGCCCAAACTTCCGGGCAGCGCGACGGGGAGCAGGCTGAGGCCGTTTTCAATTTGGAGGCACTGCTGCGGCGGCTGATGGGAGACCGGCAACTGGCCGGCACTATCGTCAAAGGGTTTCTCCAAGATGTCCCCTCCCAGTTGAACAATTTGCGCGCGCGGCTGGACCAGAATGATGCGCACGGCGCCCGGAGGCAGGCCCACGCGCTGAAGGGAGCAGCAGTCACGGTTGCGGCAGAGCGTCTGCGCGGGACCGCATTCGAGATGGAACGGGCCGGCGCCGCCGGGCACTTGGATCGCTGCGGCGAGCTCATGCCCCAAGTGGTCGAGGAATTCGATCGCTTCAAGAGCGCTCTCGATCTGGCGGGATGGGTATAGACCCAAATGACGAAATTGGATTCAAAGGATGACAAGCGATGATCGATCTTGACGACGAGCTGGCTAAGGACTATCTGGCCGAGAGCCGCGAGCACCTGGCTACCATGGAGACATGCCTTCTTTCAATCGAAAAGGGCGGAGCGGCGATCGATGAGGAACTGGTAAATCGTGCCTTTCGGGCCGTGCATTCGGTCCAAGGAGGAGCGAGCATTTTCGATCTGGTGAAGATCGGCGACCTTGCCCACCAGACGGAAAACGTGCTGGTGCTGATCCGCTCCCGTGAGATGGTTCCCACGCCGGAACGAGTCGGCGTTCTGCTGCGTGCCGCCGACAGGCTGCATGAGCTGATTCAGAACCCTGGCACGAGCAACCAGGCCGACATCTCCGAAGTCATGGCCGCGCTAGCCAGGCTGCTCACAGATCCTGGGGCCTCCGCGATGAAAGACAGCGCTCCCGCAATCGAACGGACGGCGAAAGGCGGCAGGAATCTTTGGACGCTTCTGGTGGAAGACGATTTCGCCAGCCGGCTTTTGCTGCAGACCTTTCTTTCCCGCTACGGGGAATGTCATATCGCTGTGAATGGGCGAGAAGCGGTAGAAGCGGTTCGCTCCGCTTTGGAGCGAGGCGAAAGATACGATCTGATCTGCATGGACATCATGATGCCCGAAATGGATGGCCGCGAGGCAGTTCGGCGAGCACGGGCTCTTGAAGTAGAGCATGGCATTCTCTCAAGCTCCGGCGCGAAGATCATCATGACCACGGCCGTCGAGGATATGAAGGAAGTGATCCGATGCTTCCAGGAACTCTGCGACGCTTACCTCATGAAGCCTATCGATCTCGCCCAATTACTCAGCCACATGAGGTCTTATCAACTGGTCCAGTAACGCGAATAGCCAGCCTGTCGCTTTTTCTTGTCTTGTACTTCGGCGGGTGAATCAAACAACATATCATGACGTTGCACCGTCGGTTGGTTCACCCCAAGGTGTGCCAAAACTGTGTCCGAACTCCGTGTATTCGAGCTACTGGGGTTGCTGCTTTCAGCGAAAGCAGATTCCCCAGTTTGTTGTAAATATTTGGAGTCCGCGAGAGAGGATGGAGTCTTTGGAAGCGACGAGGCTCCCTGGCAAAGCAGGTGCGTCGACGCTTCGTCCTTCGTGTTCCCGTCGCGGCCGATCTGTGTCGCGTATTCTTCATTCGTCACCGGATAAAAAAACGGCTGCTCGGGCAACGAGGCGGGAATCGCAGGAAACCCGTCGCCTCGATCAATTCGTCTTCCCGCTTCCCGACAGGTTGGGACAAAACCGTCGACTCCATACAACGAATGGATACAGCCGAACCACGCACGCAATCGCGTCTGCCGCGCTAGCAGCTTAGTTCTAACGTCCGACTCGTACATTGGCACCCGGTGACGCGGGCCAGAAGTACGAGTGGAGGAAATTGGGAAATGGGATCAGTCCCGGACCGAATACATCCCGTGAAATGGCGCTCACCCGATCTTCGCGTGCCCGGCCAGTGTTCGGTGCCGACTGCTCGCTACCGTTCAAGGTCCGCCAGTGATGAGGTCTGGATTGCGCAGACGATCGGCGAGGGTCCGGTGCTCCTCACGCAAACGGTCGCGACACATCGCGTAACATCGCTAGCAGTTCAACATCAGTTAGGATTTGGATACCGTGTTCGCTACAACTCTTGAGGACCGTTCGGTGATGGAAGTGCCGGTCTAACGTGCATAGGACATCCGCTCGTCCAGACAACGCAGTCTCCAACACTGGATCATCTTCTTGGTCGTTGGGAACGAGCCTTGCGCCAGTCTGCGGATTAACCAACTCCGCGAAATCCTGGAGAGCCTGCGTGTATTGCTCAATGTCGAGTGGCGTGAGCGGCCAGGTGGCTTCGAGGCGCGGATAATTCAAAACTCGCTCAGTTTCGTGCAAGAGAAATGGCGACAAAACTAGCACATGATCTGCTGATTCCAAGATCGTAAGCAGCAGGGTGCGCGCCACGCCTTTCGAGTGTGGATTAACTCGCGCGAGAATGTTCGTGTCGAGAACGATTCTCATGTCCGCCGGGGGCGGATATGATCCATCGCTTCGTCAACTGCGTCGTCCACCTCTCCGTCGGCGACGTCCTGCGCCTTAAGAGCGAGTTGGTCGAGGGCGCCCCTCAAACGTTCAGCACTTGCCCGGCGGGCCTCACCTGAGGGAGCCGGATGGGGATTGAGAGCCATAATGCTGACTTCTTCGTCATCACGCAAACTACGCCCGAGCAGGTTTTCCACCGCGCTCCTGGCCGAAGCCGGGAGATCTCGCGCCAAGTTGATCGAGACGTTTTCCATCGCGGACTCTCACTATTATTCTAACCGCAGCGCTAGCCCCGAGTGAATCGTGATCGAACCTCCGCCAAAGCAGGGCCAGCGATTCCGCGCGCCTGGAAGCCAGATCGAAGGGCTAGAAGTTCTCGACCGCCGATATCACAAGCCCGCGAACGGTCGGGGCTTCGATCCAGGCTTCTACTTTCGCGGGTCAAAGCGCACTTCCACTTCGGTATTCACTCTGACCGGGTGGCCGCCCTTGAGCGTGGGCTGATAACGGAATTGAACCCACGGCACGGTCGCGCAGAGTTGCGCGCCGCTGTCTAGCTCCGCAATCTTGCCTTCCTCGTCGACGACTACTTTGCAGTGAGCCGTTCCGCCCGCGGGTTCCCAAAGCGGCGCGGTCTGGACCGTGGGGCCCTCCACCAGGAGAGCGCGTTGTTTGTCCGCCGGAACGGAAACGCTCGGCGCTTCCTTCTTCGCTCCGGTGTCCTTCTTCTGTTTCGCGGCATCGCCGGCGCCGGTAACGGGCTCTATCTTGGTTACTAAGAATACAGGTCTGGCGGGAAAGCGTTGCACTTTGACGCGCAAACTGCTGGAGTATGAATCCGTGACATCCATGGCCAGCCCCGGCCAAGCCATATTCACGACACGGTCGCAGCTTGATCCAAGCGGATAGCCGTTCTTGCCCTGGTCGGGATCGCCAATAGCATCGATAGCCTTTTGTGCATAGACGCCCTCGGCCATGTACTCCTGCCCGGGTTCAACCTGAAAGGCCTTGTTGAAGTAGAGCCGGTAGCGATTCAGTCGATCCACAATAAGGTAGACGGAAGGTCCACCTGCGTTCAGAGCAGCGTCTGCTACGCCCGTTTCGTCGAGCATTACCTGGGCCTTCCCTTGGATTTTGTCTGTCGCGGCGGCGGCTGGCTTGGTGGTGGGCTTGCTGGAACAACCTGCCAATCCCGCAAAAGTAATTACTAGGAAACCAAAAACGTACGTATCGCGGGTCATCGTTTCGTGCCCTCGCTTTCAAGATGTTCGTATGAGTCCGACATTATCACAATCAGAGGGTAGGCAAAAATTTGTGTTACAGTGCCGAGAAGTCCCCGGGGATAAGCGGATCATAGGGAGATTTCAATTGTCGATTCGTATTTTCGTTGGCGTTGCAGTCAGCGTCGCCTGCTTGCAGGCGCAGCTTTCCGATGAGACCGGCGCGGCGATAGATAAACTGGTGGCCAAGGCGCTGGCAGAATCTGGTGCTCCAGCAGTGTCCATAGCCATCGTCAAGGACGGTAAGCTGGCGCTGGCGAGGGCGTATGGAGACGCCCGGCTGGATCCCAAGACTTCGGCCACGGCCGGGATGCGCTTCGCCATCGGCTCAGTAAGCAAGCAATTCCTGGCCGGCGCCATCCTGCTGGCGGCCGAGGACGGCAAGCTGTCGCTCAACGACCGCGTGGGCAAATACTTGCCTAGCCTGACGCGCGCCAACGACATCACCATTCGCCAACTGCTCTCGCATACGGCCGGTTATCAGGACTACTATCCACAAGATTACGTCCCTCCATTCATGCGAGAACCCGTCACAGCCGAAGGCATCCTAACCCGGTGGGCCGTCAAGCCGCTCGACTTTGAGCCAGGAACCGCCTGGCAATACAGTAATACTGGATTCGTCGCCGCTGGCCGCGTGCTGGAGAAGGCTACCGGCGTTCCGGCGTTCGAGTTCCTGCGGACCCGGATATTTTCGAAGCTCGGAATGCAGTCCGTCTACGACCTGGATCGTCAGCCGCTCACCAGCGCCGATGCCGCCGGCTACATTCGCTATGCCATCGGGCCGCTGCATCCGGTAACTCCCGAGGCTTCGGGGTGGCTGTTCGCCGCGGGCGAGTTGGCCATGACCGCGCGCGATCTCGCGCTCTGGGATGCCGGATTGATAAACGATAGCGTGCTGAGTGAACGGTCATTCCAGGAGATGATCACCCCGGTTCGTCTGAAGAACGGTACTCCAACCTCCTACGCGCTGGGCATCGGAGTCTCGGACTCGAACGGACACCCGCGGCTCACCCACGGCGGCGCGGTATCCGGCTTCACCAGCCAGAACACAATCTGGCCCGATTTGAAGCTGGCTGTAGTGGTGCTCTCGAACAAGGACGGATCCACCGCACCGGGCCGAATCACCCGGGGTCTGGAAGCCCTGTTGCTCGCGCCGGCTCAGGACCCAGATGCGGCGAAACTGCTGGAACAGGCCAAGACGATTTTCGCCGGTCTCCAGGAAGGCCGATTGGACCGTGCGCTGTTCACGGCCAATGGCAATTCCTATTTCACCGCCGAAGTGCTCGGTGATTATTCCGCCAGCTTGAAACCTCTGGGCAAGCCCAAGAGCTTCGAGCTTTTGCGCTCCGGGTTGCGCGGCGGATTCACCGAACGCAGCTACCGGATCGTGTTTCCCGAAAAGACGCTGAACCTGGTGGTCAGAGCAGCGATGGACGGTAAGCTCGAACAGTATCAGATCTCGGAATGAGCATCTTACTTTCTTAATTGCTGTACGAAGAAGTCCGCCATCATGTGGTTGGCCTCGATAGCCTCAGGCAGCGTGGAGTCGTACCAGAAGGCGTGGGGCAGAGCGTCAAAAACCACCAGCCGCGCATCTACTTGGGCGTTCAAGTAGGCGCGGTGCAGGTTCACGGTGCCCGAGAGCAGCAGATCCCGGCCGCTGGTGATGAACAGCGTAGGCGGCAATCCATGCAGGTCCCCGAAGATCGGCGATAGCACTGGATCCCGTGGGTCGGTGCCGGCTAAATACTCCCGGTCGCGAGTTTCTGGCTCAGGTGGATCCAGGTGTCCAGAGAAGCCGCGTAAGGAATAGATCGCTTCCGAGTCGCCGTGCCGGGCAAAGTCACCCAAGCCGCTGAAGATGCCCAGAGCCGCCGGCAGCGGCAGCCCCAATTGCTTCAAGCGCGCGGCCACCTGTGCGGTCAGAACCGCCCCGGCCGAGGTGCCATAGATGACGATGTGGCCGGGCTGGTAGGTTTTTAGCAGCTCCTTATAGACGGCCACCGAATCATCGACGGCCGCCGGAAACGCATGCTCCGGCGCCAGGCGATAAAGCACGGCCACCACCTTGATCTTGCTGTAGCCTGCGATGGGAATTGACTCCGTGTAGGAGCCGGAATCCGAGTTGAAGCCGCCGCCGTGCAGGTTGAGGAGCACCTTGTCACGGTTGGCCTCCGTCAGCCCTTCCGGCGTCACAATCCGAACCGGAACACCGGCAATCTTCTCTTCAACCAGCAGATTGGGACAGAGTTTACTCCATTCCACGCGCGCACGAGCCGTGTAGGCATCTGTGCCTTTGCGGCGGTCGGCCAGAGATTGTGGTGGACCCTGGTCGGGCTCGGACCGGCTCAGCCGGCGCTGCGCCTCGGTGCTGATGGTTTTCGGAACAGGAACCACCCGCGTGACGTGCGCCGTACCCTGGGCGTCGATGTAGCTGGTGTCACGTGTGGGAGCTTGGTCTGCGGTCGTGGGTTGCTGCGCTTCGACGATTGCGGAAGCCAGCAGCATGGCGAATAAAGCAGAAATTACGCCTGCAGAGAGTGGCATGAGTAATGACATTATAGGTCAAGCAATAGGAAGCCATGACCACGCGTCCACACCAGGTTCACACGCAACTCGGCCGAGCGGCGGTCCAGATCTTTGCCGCCAACGATCGCATGAACCAGATTCTTATCGAGCATCTGGACCCCGCAGCCTGGCGAGCCAAACCGCCCGGCCACGTCCGCACCATTGCGGCGATCTTCACGCACATGCACAATGTCCGCACCAAGTGGATCCGGCTTACAGCTCCGCACCTGAAGGTTCCACCACAGCTCAACCGCGCTCGCTGCACGCCGCAACAGGCCCGTGCGGGATTGGCCAAGAGCGCCGCTCGCTGCACGGAGCTGCTGGCTGAAGCGCTCGGCGGTGGTGGCCGCGTCCAGGAGTTTCACAGAGACGGTTGGGCTCGGCCCTGGCCGGTTGGCCTGGAAATGCTGTGCTACATGCTTGCTCACGAAGCCCACCATCGCGGGCAGGTGTTAATGCTCGTGCATCAACTCGGATTCCCGTTGCCGAACAAGGTGTCGTCCGGGATCTGGAATTGGGAAAAGCTGTGGAAAGAGTGCGGGTCGCCTGGCGGCCCCGGCATTGTTTCTTAGGCGGTCACGTCCAGCGCTTCAGACCTTTCTGTCCGATGTCCGTCCTGTAATGCATGCCGTCAAAATGAATGTTGCGGACTTCTTGATAGGAGTTGTCGATCGCCGACTGCAGCTTGGCGCCCGACGCCGTCACTCCCAACACACGCCCGCCGGATGTGGCTAAAACATTATCGATGAGTTTTGTTCCAGCGTGAAAAACCGTTGCGCCGGTGACTTGATCCAGGCCGTCGATCCGATCACCGGTTCGAACTGATCCCGGATATCCCGCAGCCGCCAGCACTACGCAAACCGACGGATCCGGGCGCCAGTTCAAGTCGCTCTCATCCAGCGTACCGTGCGCGGCGGCGAATAACGGTTCCACGAAGTCGGATTCCATGCGGTGCATCAACACCTGCGTCTCCGGATCGCCTAGCCGTGCGTTGAACTCCAGCACCTTCGGCCCATTGCGTGTCATCATCAACCCCGCGTAAAGAAAGCCGCTGAAGGGATGTCCGTCCGCGCGCATGTGTTCGATGGCCGGACGTATGATCTGCGCCATGACAAGAGCCTTCTGAAAATCGCCGAGAATTCTCCCATCGCAATACGCGCCCATGCCACCAGTGTTGGGTCCCTGGTCGCCATCGAAGACGGCTTTGTGATCCTGCGTTGGCTCGAGCGCCAGAACATTCACGCCATCGCTCAGGACGATGAAGCTCACTTCTTCACCGGTGAGGAATTCCTCGATCACCAGAATCGACCCGGGCGTGAGCAGTTGAGCAATGGCCTGCTCCGCTTCCTCCGGCGAATTCGCAATGATTACGCCCTTACCGGCCGCAAGCCCATCGGCCTTCAGCACCACTGGAAAATCGAATTCGTGCAGCGCGGCTCGCGCTTGATCCGCGGTGTCCACCGTCGCGAAGCGTGCCGTGGGGATGCCCGCTCGCAGCATGAATTCCTTCGCGAATACTTTGCTCGCTTCTAAGCGTGCAGCTGCCGCCGTGGGACCGACGATGCGTCGCCCCTTTTCGCGGAACCGATCCACAATTCCAGCCGCCAGCGGAGCTTCTGGCCCCACCACTGTGAGGTCGGCATCGATGGAATCAGCCGCAGCCAGATAATCCGAGGTAGCCAAACAAGTAGCCACCTGCGCGATGCCCGGATTGCCAGGCGCAGCGTACAATGCCAACGTCTTCGCACTCTGCGCGAGCTTCCAGCAGAGCGCGTGTTCCCGACCTCCAGAACCAATCACAAGAATCTTCATCGCAGAACTCGAAACTAGCACACTATGCAACACTAAGAGCTGAACAGTGGGTCAGTTTCGGACTGTGGGGCAGGTTGGTAACCTGCGCGTCGATTGCCAATCGGCGCAAACTGCTCGGTTAACAACCCGCATACTGACCCGCGACTAAGAACTGAACCCCGATGAAGTCTTCGAAATACGACGTGATTGTAGTGGGCGCTGGACATGCCGGCTGCGAAGCCGCGCGGGCCTGCGCGCGAATGGGACTACGCACCGCTATGATCACCATGAACCTCGATCTGATCGCGCAGATGTCCTGTAATCCCGCGGTTGGCGGCATCGCCAAAGGTCATCTGGTTCGCGAAATCGATGCGCTCGGCGGCGTGATGGGCGAAGTGACCGACGCCGTCGGAATTCAATTTCGTCTGCTGAACACTAGCCGCGGTCCGGCCGTTTGGTCGCCACGCGCTCAGTGCGATAAGAAGCAGTACCGTCTCCGCATGCGTGAGGTGCTGGAGCGCGAGCCGAATCTCCGAATTTTGCAGGCGGAAGTGGCGGAACTGAGCATCGCGGAGTCGCCTCGACGTGTAACAGGAGTTCTCTTGCGCGACGGTCGAGAGATATCGAGCGACGCAGTGATCATAACCACCGGGACATTTCTGAACGGCCTGGCGCACGTTGGCGAAATGAAGTATAGCTGCGGCCGGAATGGCGAAGCTCCCTCCAACCTGCTCGGCGACCAACTCCGCGGGCTTGGACTCGCCTGGACCCGTCTTAAGACCGGAACGCCACCACGCCTGGATGGCCGAACCATCGACTGGTCTCGTTTCGAGGCACAAAAGGGTGATCTCGAACCCACACCGTTCTCATTCCTGACCGAGAAAATTGAGCGAGACCAGATTTCATGTTATATATCTTACACTTCAGAACAAACGCTGCGTATTCTTAGAGATAGCATCGCTCGCTCGCCACTTTATAGCGGCCAGATCGAAGGTGTAGGTCCCCGCTACTGCCCTTCCATTGAGGATAAAGTGGTCAAGTTTCCAGACAAGCTGCGCCACCAGATCTTTTTGGAGCCCGAGGGTCTGGATACATACGAAGTCTACGTGAATGGCATGTCCACCAGCATGCCGATCGATGTGCAGACCGCCATGGTGGCTTCCGTCCCCGGCCTTGAGGACGCGGAGATGATCCGGCCGGGTTACGCCATCGAATACGACGCAATTGATCCGCGGGAATTGAACCATAGCCTGGAAGTTAAGTCTATCGAGGGATTGTTCCTAGCCGGCCAGATCAACGGAACTTCGGGATACGAAGAAGCGGCCTGCCAAGGGTTGGTTGCGGGAATCAACGCCACCCGTAAATTGGGGAACCTCTCGCCAATTGTAATTGGCCGCACGGAAGGCTACACCGGGATTCTCATCGACGATCTGGTCAACAAGGGCGCCGAAGAGCCTTATCGGATGTTTACGTCCCGTGCTGAGTTTCGGCTGCATTTGCGCATTGACAACGCTGACGAACGATTGACCCCAATTGGACGGAAAGTTGGCCTGGTCACGGATGAGCGTTGGAACTTGTACCTTCGGAAGCAAGAGCAGAAGCAGCGCGTTCTAAAGTTGCTAGAGACGGCCCGAATCGACTGCGAATCTTCCGATGACCATCCAACACTGATTCAGTGGTTGCGTCGGCCGGAAGCGAAGATTGCCACGCTCACTGGAAAAATTAGAGAAGCCTTGGGCGAAGAGCCCGTTCATGGATTGCTCAGCACCATTGAGACCGAGGCCAAATATGCCGGCTACATCGCGCAGCAGGAGCGGCAGATCGAACGGCTTCGCGATTCCGAGGGGCGGCGGATTCCGCAGGAATTCGAATTTTCGGAAATCCCTGGCCTATCCACGGAAGTGAAGCAAAAGCTGCAGCGCGTCCGTCCGGAGACGTTGGGCCAGGCTGGCCGCATTCCCGGCGTAACGCCCGCAGCGGTGGCCGTGCTGGATGTCTACCTGAGCCTGGCCCGGGCCTGAGCGCATGGCGGTTCCAGATTGGTTCGCTGAAGTTCTGCATCGCGAGGTGTCTGCATGGGCGAGCCTATCGCACGACGAGGTGGTCCAGCTTTACAACCACTACTCGCTACTGGACCGCTGGAACAAGAAGATGAACCTGACGTCGGTAGCGCCGGGCGAGGAGAGCGTGATTCGGCACTATTGCGAATCTCTGTTCTTTGCGGCGCACCTCGAGAATAGCGCCAGCTCCATCGCAGACATTGGCAGCGGCGCTGGCTTCCCCGGTGTGCCGATCGCTATTTTGCAACCCACCCGGAAGGTAACACTAGTGGAATCGAACCAACGCAAAGCGGTTTTCTTGAGAGAGGCAACCAGGAGCCTCGCCAATGTATCGGTTGTGGCGCAAAGGGCCGAGGAATTGTCATCGGTGTTCGAGTCGTTGGTCGCAAGAGCCGTGAATCCGAAGGAAGTCGTGGCGCTCATCCCGCGACTTGCTCCCAAAATCGGCCTAATGTTGGGTGAAGACGATTTTCTCGAACTTCGATCCGCGAAACACATTGCGTGGTCGGAACCGATTCGGTTACCTTGGGGAGATCGCAGAATTTGCGTGTACGGGCATGTTTCACGTGGAACTTCTGCAGGGCAGCTAATCTAGGTTTCACGTGGAACGTCGGAGTCGGTTTGGGAAAAATCATAGCAATCGCGAATCAAAAAGGCGGCGTCGGCAAGACCACGACAGCAATCAATCTGGGCGCTTCTCTCGCCGCCAATGACCTCAGAGTCCTCGTGGTGGACTCAGACCCCCAAGGTAACGCCACCACCGGCCTTGGAATATCCAAAACCGACGGCCGTCTGACGTTGTATCAAACCCTCCTCGGCGACGAGGATCTAGCCAATGCCATCGCCCACACCGAATTCGAAGGCCTCGATATCGTCCCTTCAGACAAGAATCTGGTCGCCGCAAACCTGGAACTGATCGACTTGGTAAACCGCGAATCGCGACTCCGCGAAAAGCTGGAACCCGTGCGTGGCCTGTATCATTACATCCTGATCGATTGCCCACCGGCGCTCGATCTGCTGACTCTGAATGCCATGGTCGCTGCGGATTCCATCCTCATCCCCATGCAATGCGAATTCTTTGCACTCGAGGGTGTCTCGCAGTTGCTGGACACGCTAGAACGAGTCCGGGAATCGTTCGGCTCCCAAATCAAGGTCGAGGGCGTTTTGCTTACGATGTACGATGACCGAACCAATTTGACCCGCCAAGTGGAGCAAGATCTTCGGCAGTTCTTCGAGAACAATGTCTTCCGGACCGTGATCCCACGCAGCATTCGCCTGGCGGAAGCCCCCAGCTTCGGCAAGCCGATAATCGCCTATGACGTTCGCTCCCGCGGAGCCGAATGCTATATTCAACTGGCAAAGGAGATTCTAGCCCATGAACAAGGCGCCGGACAAACCACGCAAAGCGCTAGGTAAGGGGCTCTCGGCGCTTCTTCCCACAAAGGTGCCGAGCCAGCCAGAGCCGGTCACTCCCCCTTCTGAGACCCATGGCGTCCGCGTAGCTGTTATCCCGATTTTGCAAATCGAACCCAATCATCTGCAGCCGCGTACAACCTTCGACCCAGGCCGCTTGCAGGAATTAGCTAACTCAATACAAACAAACGGAATAATACAGCCGCTCATCGTGCGAAGGAAAGGTGGCCACTATGAGCTGATCGCCGGTGAGCGACGGCTCCGAGCGGCAAAACTGGCAGGCCTCTCTGAAGTCCCCGTCGTTGTTCAAGACTATGCCGACGATCGGCTCCTCGAAATCGCATTGGTAGAGAATATCCAGCGCGAGGACTTGAATCCCATTGAGACCGCCCAAGCCTTGGAGCGCCTGGTTCGAGAGATGCACTTGAGTCACGAGGAAATTGCCAACCGTACCGGAAAGGATCGCACCACCATCACGAACATGATCCGACTGCTACGGCTTCCATCGGACGTTCAACTCCTGGTCGCCGAGCGGCGCCTATCCATGGGCCACGCCCGCGCCATCCTCGGGCTTCCTACGCCCGAGCTCCAAACCCAGCTGGCTGAGAAATCCGCGGCCCAGGGCTATTCCGTGCGCCAGGTGGAGCGCCTTGTCAAGAAAATCAGCGAACCTCGGGAGCCTTCCGAAAAGCCGTTGCAGGACCCCAATATCAAGGCTGCCATCCGTGAGCTCGAAAGCGTCCTAGGCACGCGCGTTCGAATCGTCGAGAAGACAGACCAACATGGTCGAATTGAAATTGAATACTACTCCCAGGAAGATCTGCAGCGGGTTTACGAGATGATCTTAGCTACTCGGAAGGAATAATGGTGCCGGCGGCAGGACTCGAACCTGCGACCTGCGGATTATGAGACCGCCGCTCTAACCACCTGAGCTACACCGGCAAAATTACCGCTCTCTCAAGGTTATGTGGAGCCCAGGCGGGATGTCAAACCAAGGCTTCTAAATCATTAAAACGCTTGACAAAAATGTGACATTAGACTAACTTAATATTGGGTGTTGGAGATGCAGTAACTCCAGCGCTAAGAGAAGTAAAGCAGGAGGCTTTTATCGACAACGATTACCTTTCGGGGCGACTACCAGCTTCCTCGACTTGCTTCGCCTGAAGCGGATAAAAGCAGGGTGAGATTAACAGCCTCACCGGCTCGCGGCGGTTACACCGCAATCTCAAAATGCTGAGGGTGGCAAACAGGAGTTGGCGGTCGCTCTGTACCTAATTGACAGGCCTTTTCCCCTCCAGTAGATTCGAGTAAGTGCCTTCTCCGGTTGTAGAGTTTCGAGACGTTTCCAAAAGCTATCCCATATACCCTACTCCAAGTGCGCGCCTCAAAGAACTTGCCTGCCTGAATCGTGTCTCCTTCCATCGTGACTTCTGGGCCGTCCGCGATATCAGCTTCGAGATTTACCCTGGCGAGACGTTCTGCATCGTAGGCGAGAACGGCTCCGGCAAAAGTACGCTGCTGCAAATGGTGGCCGGGATTCTACACCCAACCAGCGGCGAGATCTCGGTGCGTGGACGCGTGGCCGCGCTACTCGAGCTTGGCTCTGGATTCAACCCCGAGTTCAGCGGCCGCGATAACGTCTTCGTCAACGCTGCTATTCTCGGCCTGTCCCGCAAGGAAATCGCGGCCAAATTTGAACAGATTGAGGCCTTCGCCGAGATTGGCGATTTCATCGATCAGCCGGTGAAGACCTATTCAAGTGGCATGGCGGTGCGCCTGGCGTTCTCGGTTGCCATCCACGTCGACCCGGAGATCCTGCTGGTAGACGAAGCGCTAGCAGTAGGCGACATCTACTTCCACCAGCGGTGCATGCGCAAAGTCAACGAGCTCCGCGAAAAGGGCGTGACCATTTTGTTCGTTACGCACTCAGCGGGCGAGGTCAAGTCCATCGGCGATCGCGCTCTGTGGCTGGATGGCGGGCGCATGCGCGAGCTCGGAACCACGGAACATGTCGTCAATCGGTATCTTGCCGCCATGTTTGAAAAAGATAGCGCCTATCTCACTACGCTGCATCACAAGGCGCAGCGTATCGCGCGCGGCCCGGTGAAGGCGCCGGAAGTGGTCGAGACTATTCCTAACATCGACCACCGTTTTGGGGACAGCCGCGCGGAGATCATCGGTATCGCCGTCCTTGATCTGGCCGGCCATCCCATCCATCTTCTGGAACCCCTCACCGCGATCGTGGTCCGGATCAGCATTCGCGCCAGTGAGGATATTACACTGCCGATAGTGGGATTCATGATGCGCAACCACATGGGTCTCGATTTTGCCGGTACTAACACGGCGCGCGAAGGCTTCGAGCTTCCGCCCATGGCCACGGGCGATATCTTTACAGTCGACTTCCATCTCCAGCTTCCCGAGCTTTATCCATCGTCGTTTTCGTTCTCGCCCGCCATTGCCGACGGCACTCTGCGCTCCTACACAACTTGCGATTGGATTGACAACGCAATTGTCCTGCAAATGAGCCCCGCCGAAGGCGAGATCTACGGGCATCTGCACCTGCCTTGCCGCGTAGAGCTGAACCGATGCCTGTCAAAGCCTGCGCCCGCCGAATCTGCTCAGGCGCTGAGCCACGCGGAGCCGAAAGTTGGTTGAGTTCACCGGCGAGCGCGTCATTCCCGGACAAGTGAATGACGACCTGTGGAGCGAGCATGTAGCCCGCTATGCCTTCGCCAGCCGTTTTGCGGATGGAAAGCGGGTGCTGGATGCGGGCTGCGGCGCAGGATACGGCTCAGCCGAGTTGGCACAATCCGCTCTCCAAGTCACGGGTCTCGACATTGCCCACGATGCGGTGGAATATGCCCGCGCTACGTACCCCCTCCCGAACTTGCTTTTCCTGGTCTCCTCCTGCATTGCCACTCCTTTTCGTCCGAACAGTTTTGAATTGGTTGTCGCGTTTGAAGTAATCGAACACTTGCAGGATTACCGCGCGTTCTTGAACGAGTGCGCTCGTGTGGTTACACCACAGGGCCTTTTCATCGTCTCATCGCCCAACAAAAGCTACTATGCGGAATCTCGCGCCAAGACTGGGCCCAACCCTTTCCACGAACACGAATTCGAAGCTGATGAGTTCGTAAGCGAGCTGAGCCGTGTTTTCTCGAACGTGCGATTGCTACTCGAAAATCGCGTCGAATCGTTCGCGTTTCATCCCGCCAGGACCTTCTGGCCTGCCGGCGTGCGAATCGATGGCGGCGGCGGCACTGCCGCGGAGGCGAACTTCCTGATCGGCCTGTGCTCCTTCGGCCGGCTTCCCGATCCACAGTCGTTCGTCTACGTTCCGAAGGCCGCCAATCTGCTGCGCGAGCGCGAGCAGCATGTCCAGCTTCTGGAGCAGCAACTTGCCCGCACGAAGAAGTGGCTGGCCGAAGCGCAAGCCGAGCGCGATGCTTTGCTCGACCTCTATCGCAAGCAGACGGATGAGCTTCTGGATCGAACCCGCTGGGCCGAAAAACTCGGCGCAGAACTGGATGCCCTGGGCGAGGTGCTGACCAGCGAACGCAAAGCTGCTGAGGCCCTCGTTCGCGACTACGAAGCCCGGGTGACGCATCTCGAAGGCGAAAACCTCGTCAAGACCGAGTGGGCTCTCGCCACCGAGACGAGTCTCGAAGAAAAACGCGGTGAGCTGGCGGAGTGCTTGCGTTTGCTCGAAGCCGCGGAAACCACCGTCGTGGAGCGGACACTTTGGGCGCAACGCGCGGAAAAGTTGCGCGCGGATCTGGCCGCCCAACTGGATCTGATCCGCGTGTCGCGCTGGGTGAAGCTGGGCCGAAAGTTCGGACTCGGCCCGAATCTGTGAGAACGCTCTTAACCATCCTCTGGCGGCTGATCAAATTTCTTCCGCTCCTACTGCTCTCTCCCTTTCTGATGTTCGCGGCAATCATCGCCGTCGGCGCTACGGACCTGCTCACCGGTCTCCGAAAAAAAGACCCGTTGCCCTCCGATGTTCGTTGCGCGAACAACTCAGCCTCGGTGGTGATCCCCAACTGGAATGGCCGCGAGCTTCTGGAACGCTACCTGCCTTCCATCCTCGAAGCGCTGTGCGGGAATCCGGACAACGAAATCATCGTCGTCGACAATGGATCGACGGACGGTAGCGCAGGAATGCTCGCCGAACGTTTTCCATCCGTGCGCGTCCTGGCGCTCGATCGCAATTTAGGATTCGGAGGCGGCTCCAATGCCGGCTTTCGTGCGGCTAAGAACGACATCGTTGTCTTACTCAATAGCGACATGCGCGTCAAGCCGGATTTCCTGTCGTCGCTGCTGGCCGCATTCACCGATGAACACGTCTTTGCCGTAGCATGCCAGATTTTCTTTAGTGACCCGAACAAGCTCCGCGAAGAGACGGGGCTGACACAGGGTTGGTGGGAGAATGGCGGGCTACGCGTACGTCACCGCGACGATCCGGCCATCACCGATCTGTATCCATGCTTCTACGGCGGAGGCGGCTCCTGCGCATTCGACCGCCGCAAATTTCTCCAGCTCGGCGGCTTCGACGAAATCTTCCGTCCTTTCTATTTAGAAGACACCGACCTCGGGTACCTCGCGTGGAAGCGTGGCTGGAAAGTGTTGTATCAGCCGCGCAGCGTGGTGTATCACGAACACCGCGGAACCATTGGGAAACGGTTCTCCGAATCTCAGATCGACCTGGTGCTCAAAAAGAATTTCATCCTGTTCTGCTGGAAGAACATTCACGAATGGCCCCGCTTGTGGTCGCACTTCTTTTTTACTTTTGCCGGCGCAGTGCTGAGCGTTTTCTTTGGCGATTCGCCGGAACGCGCCAATCTGTGGGGCTTGTGGCGGGCCTTCCTCCAGTTACCTCAGGCGCTCGGCGCTCGCACGCGCGCCCGTGCACTCGGAGCCGTCACGGACACCGAGGCGTTTTGCAGGCCGCTGGGCGGCTATTTCCGTGATCGCTTCGCAATCCTCGATCACGCACCAGAGAATCTGAGCGTCCTGTTTGTCTCGCCTTATCCGATCTGCCCTCCGGTCCACGGCGGCGCCGTCTTCATGTATCAAACCGCGCGCGAGCTGATGCCGCTCTGTTCGCTACACCTGGTGATCCTCCTTGACCACGACTGGGAGCAATGGGACCACGCTGAACTCGATCAGAAGGCGGCATCTGTCGAGTACCTGGTTCGGCTGGAAGGCAGGCCGAAGGAGTTTGGATCCGTTCTTCCTTACGCGGTGCGCGAGTTCGCAAACTCGGACCTCGCGTGGCTCCTGCATCGCCAGATCTACACGCGCGCCGTTGACGTGGTGCAACTCGAATACACCGCGCTCGGCCAATATCATTGGGATTTTCGCCGCATCGCCTGTCTGCTGTTCGAGCACGACATCTACTTCCAATCCATCGGCCGCGGTCTTGCCGGAACCCGTAGCCTGATCCGAAAAACGAAGGCCGCGTTTGAATATCTGCGCGCGCTCCGTTATGAGCTAAAGATCCTGCCGAAGTTCGATCGCGTTCAAGTTTGCAGTCCCGAGAACGGCGATTATCTTTTATCGTTCCTTCCGGGCCTGGCGGGAAAGCTGGACGACAACCGCGCGGGCATCCAAACCGCGCGCTATGAATTCCAGCCGGACGGCCGTGAACCGCAGACCATGCTTTTTCTCGGAAGCTTTCGCCATCTCCCGAATCTCGAAGCGCTGGACTGGTTCACGCGCAAAGTGCTGCCTCGCGTCTTAGAGCAGTCACCCGAAGCGCGGCTGGTAATTGTGGGCGCCGATCCTCCGCCGAAGCATTCCCTGCCCGATTTCGGCGAACGCATCGAACTTCGTGGATTTGTCGAAGAAGTCCGCGAGCCGCTCTCCCGCTATGCGGTGTTCGTGTGCCCCATTCTCAGCGGCTCCGGGATGCGCGTCAAGCTTCTGGAGGCCTTCGCAGCCGGCATTCCTGTAGTCTCAACAAAGTTAGGAGCCGAAGGCCTCACCGATAAAGACGGCGAGGTGTGCGCCTTGGCGGATTCGCCGGAGGAATTCGCGGAGAAGATCATGCAGCTATTCGGGGACCAAGCGAAGGCCGCCGAGCTTGCCACCCGCGCCCGCGAGCGTGTGGTGGCCACGCGCGATATGGCGGTCCTGACCAGGAGGTTGCTAGATAGCTACCGCACCGCGCTTCGAGAAAAGGCACGGAACAGAACTACTTCGTTCCCGCCGCTTTCTTGAAATCGCCCGCTTTCACAATACTCAAGCGACTCGGATCCAAATTCCGGCGGAAAGCTGCCGCGACGTCATCCGGAGTGAGAGCGGTCACGTGCTTCTCTAGCTCTTCGTCCCACGCCATCTTCCGGTCGTCCAGGTCGCGCGATACCAGCGTCTGCGCCAGGGATGCGTCTTCGGCACGGCCAACCTGCCGGAATTGCAGCCATCCGCTGCGATCCGCATCCATTTCTTTTTGCGCGAAACCGTCCTTCAATACCTTGCCCAGTTCCTCTTTGAAGTCCACTTCCACTTTGGCCACGTTCTGAGGAGCGGCAATGGCGAACACCTGCAACTGGCCATCTTTATCGTCGGACTTGGCTGAAAAGCTGGAGCCGATCCCGTAGCTTAGCCCATCCTTCACGCGGATGCGCGAAGCTAGGCGCGAATTCAGAAAGCCGCCGCCGAACATATAATTGCCGAACAGCACGGCCGGATAGTCGGCGTCCTGGTCGCCCATATTCACCCGCTCGGCCGCCAGGAAAACGGCGTTGGCCTTATCCGGAGTCTCGATCGACTCGTTCACGGGCGCGATGCTCTGGAAGCCGGTCTTGACCTTTTCGAATTTCGCCGGGCTCTTCCAGGAGCCGAACAGATCGCTCGCGGCTTTCTTCACTTCGCCCGAATCGAAATCGCCAACCACGGCCAGTGCTCCGTTGGAAGCTCCGTAGAACTTTTTGTAGAACGCGCGCGCGTCTTCCAGCTTGGCGGCTTTCAGCTCTTCGATCTCTTCGTCAATCGAGAGCGTCCCGCGGACGTCGCCCTTGGGGAAGGGATAAAGCGTTCGGTGGAGCTTGTTGAAAGCTACGACCTGCGGTTCGGCTCGACCGAACTCGTCGCCCGTGATCTGCTCCTTGCGGATCTGCTCGAATTCCGTCTCGGGAAACGCGGGTTCCTTGAGGATTTCCCCAGCCAGCCGCAGCACCGCCGGCAGATTCTCGCGCGTGGTCTCGATGGACACGTTGGCCCCCTGGGCGTCTCCCCCGATATTCAACCGGGCTTTCAATTTATCGATTTCGTCCTGGATCTGCTGTCGGTTCTTGTGCTCTGTCCCGCGGATCAAGATCTCGCCCGCCAACGACGCCACAGTGTCCTTGCCCTTCAGGCTATCCACATCGCCGAAACGCAGGCGAATCACGGCATGTACGCTCGCGCCCCTCGTCTTTTTCGTCAGCAGCGACACTTTCATTCCGGATGGCAGCGTATAGCGCTCAGTTCGCGCATCAATGTTCTTCGGTGACGGATCGAAAGCCTCGCCCGCCTCCACGACTACTGCGCTCTTGTAATCTTTCACCTCGGCTGCGACATCGCTTTTGGCGGGAATCTCCGCGCGATCCGGTTTTGGATCCGGAATGAACTCGCCTATGGTCCGATTTGAGCTTTTGAGATATGCCGCGGCCACGCGTTGCACATCTTCCGGCTTTACCTTACTCAGCCGGTCGCGATTCAGGAACAGCAGGCGCCAGTCGCCCTTGGCGTTCCAATCGCTGATGAACAGACCGATGCGCTCGGAGTCGCGCAGGTTCATATCCATGTTCTTAATCAGGCGCGTGCGGGCGCGATCCACTTCCTCTTTGCTCGGCGGCTCTTTCACCACGCCATCAATGGTATCCAGCATGGCCGTTCGCGCTGCCTCCAGCGAGTCCGTTTTGTTCAATATCGCGCCCAGCATCAGGAGCCCGGGCTCGTTCAACTGGAGTTGGAAATCGAAAACCTCGGTCGCCTTCTTGTTGTCCACAAGAGCCTTGTACAACCGGCCGGAGGACTCTTCGCCGAGGATGCCGCCCAGCACCGCTAAAGCCGCCGCGTCCGGATGCCCACCGTCAGGAATGTGATAAGCGGCCAGAATCGCCTGGATATCACCTACACGGCGCACAACGGTCAGGCGCTCTCCATCCTGCGCCGGTTCCACCGTATATGTCGGAGTAAGCGCGCGCGAGGGTCGCGGGATCTTGCCGAAATAATCGTTGACCAGCGCGACTACTTTGGGCTCATCCACTTTGCCCGCGACCATCAGGACGGCGTTGTCGGGCTGATAATACTTGTGATAAAAAGCCTGCAATTTGTCGATGGGCACGCGCTCCACGTCCGATTTGTTGCCGATTACCGGCCGTCCATAGCTGTGCGCAAGAAAGGCGGCCGACATGGTGTGTTGCAACGTTACGTTAAAGGGATTGTTCTCACCCATCTCGAATTCATTGCGAACCACCGAGAATTCCTTGTCGAAATCTTCTTTCTTGATGAAGGAGTTCACCATGCGGTCCGATTCCAGATCCAGCGCCCACTTCAGATTTTCATCGCTGGCTGAAAATGTTTCGAAATAGTTGGTGCGATCCCAGGAGGTGGTCCCGTTCGGTCGCGATCCATGCTCGGTCAATTCCTGCGGAATATTCGTATGCTTGGTGCTGCCCTTGAAAACCATGTGTTCGAGAAGGTGGGCCATGCCGCCTTCGCCGGTCCCTTCGTGCCGCGAGCCGACCAGGTACGTGATATTCACGGTGATGTTGGGCTTGGAAGCATCCGGGAACACCAGCAATCGCAGACCATTGTCGAACCGGTATTCGGTGATGCCTTCCACCGAGGTGACTTTCGTCTGAGCAAAAGACAACAAAGCAGACGCGAACACAAGTAGAGCGAGACGGAAACGCATGGAGGATCTCCCTTTCTCCAGAGTATATAACTTTTCACCCAGCCTACCGGAATTACCAAATACAAATACAATTACAATTTGACCCTCTTAGAACTTTTCGACCCATCGCTGCTCGTCCGGCGCGATACTATCGCGCTCGAATTCCAGGGCGCTGCGTATACCTTCGGCGATCTCGACGCACGCAGCAATCGCCTGGCACACTTGTTCCTGGCGCGCGGGCTCAAGCCGGGAGATCGCGTGTGCGTTTATTTGGCCAACTGCGTCGAGATGATCGATGTTTATCTGGCCTCGGTCAAGCTGGGTTTGATTTTCGTGCCGATCAACATCCTCTATCGCGATCGCGAGATCACACACATCCTCAACGATGCCGCGCCGGCTGTCTGCGTAGCGCAAGCCTCCGGCTTGCCTGGACAAGACGGAGTCTTGTCCTACTCGGGCTTAGCCAGAGAGGCGGCTGAATTTCCCGACCGGCGTCCGGAGGTTACCCTGACGGGCGAAACTGCCGCGGGGATCATCTACACATCCGGGACCACCGGCGCGTCCAAAGGCGCTGTACTCACGCACAACAATTTCGCGGCCAACGCTGTCACACTTCTTGACGCCTGGCAAATCTCGAGCGCGGATCGCCTGCTGCTCGCGCTGCCGCTTTTTCATGTCCACGGGCTTGGCAACGGGCTGCATTGTTGGCTCGCGAGCGGTTGCCGCATGCGGCTGCTAGAGCGTTTCGATCATCAGAAGATCGCCGCTGAGTTTCTCAGCTTCCATCCCACGCTGTTCTTCGGCGTGCCGGCGATGTATGTCCGCATGCTCGACATTCCCCCAGAGCAGGCCAGCCAGATCGGCGCTTCCATGCGGCTCTTTGTCTCCGGATCTGCTGCGTTGTCGCCGCAGGTATTCGAAGAGTTCCGATCAAGGTTCGGCCACACGATTCTGGAACGCTACGGCATGAGCGAAACGCTGATGAACATCAGCAATCCCTATAGCGGCGAGCGGCGTCCAGGAAGCATTGGCTTGCCTCTGCCCGGGGTCTCGGTCCAATTGCTGGATGCCGATGGCCGCCCCGCCGCTGACGGCGAGACCGGCGAGCTATATCTCAAGGGCCCGAATATCTTCGCCGGATATTGGCGCCGTGAAGAAGCTACCAAAGCTGCATTCCTCGATGGATACTTCCGCACGGGCGATCTCGCCACTCGCTCTCCGGACGGCTATTACACTCTGTGCGGGCGTAAGAGCGACCTGATTATTTCGGGAGGTTTCAATATCTATCCGCGCGAGATCGAAGAATTTCTGGAAGAGCAGGACGGCATCGCCGAGGCAGCCGTCGCTGCCGCGCCCGACCGCGTACGTGGCGAAGTCCCCGTGGCCTACATAGTCACCACGCGGCCTGTGGACGCCCGCGATCTCGAAGCCCGCTGCCGTGAGAAGCTGGCGTCCTTCAAAATTCCGCGCTCGTTCATCGTGGTGGACAAGCTGCCGCGCAACGCATTGGGCAAGATCCAGAAGCACCTTTTGCCGCGTGCGGGCGAGTGACGCCCTAGAATGAAAATTGGCCCTAGCAGAATCTTCCGCGCGCAGTCCGTGGACGCCACTGGTTCACACCTGGTTCCGCTGGCTATGGATCGCCTCCATCGCTTCCAACATTGGAACGTGGATGCAGAATGTCGGCGCGGCTTGGATGATGGCCACTCTCGCGCCGTCCCCATTGTTGGTTGCACTAGTTCAAACTGCGACTAACCTTCCCGTATTCCTGCTCGGCATTCCGGCCGGCGCTGTGGCCGACATTGTGGATCGGCGCAAACTTCTGGTGATCACCCAAGGCTGGATGCTCGCGGCTGCACTGGCACTCGGAATTCTCACACTGAGCGGCGCAACCGGACCCTGGACGCTGCTGGCTTTGACTTTCGCGCTCGGTTTGGGCGCCACCATGAACGGGCCTGCCTGGCAAGCCATCATGCCGGAGCTGGTTCCGAAGAAAGAATTGCCGGCCGCGATCGCACTCAACTCGATGGGCTTCAATCTGGCGCGTTCCATTGGTCCAGCACTGGGCGGACTGGTGGTATTCGCGGTCGGCGCCGGCGCGGCATTCGTCCTCAACGCCGTCTCCTTTGTCGGCGTCATGATCGTGCTCTACCTGTGGCGGCGCAAGCCGGAGCATGTGCCCAGTTCGCCTGAAAGCGTCGGCGCGGCCATCTATGCCGGGATGCGATATATCCGCTTCGCTCCGCCCATGCACGCCGTTCTTTTCCGCTGCGGCACGTTCGTGATTTCGGCGAGTGCGCTGTGGTCCATCTTGCCCTTAGTAGCCAAAGTTGAGTTGCACAGCCAGAGCAGCGGCTTCGGCCTGTTGTTAGGGTGCCTGGGCGTGGGATCCATTCTGGGCGCGCTCATGATCGGGCGTTTGCGGCAATTATTCTCCTTCAACGCGATCGCGACTTCTTCGGTGGCCCTCTTTGGGCTGGTGAATATTGCGATGGCATATCTCGCCAGCTTCAGCGCTGTAGCGCTGGCGCTGCTGGCCGCGGGCATAGCCTGGATGGCGGTTAACTCGACGCTCAACACCGCCGCTCAAACCTCGCTGCCGGCTTGGGTACGCGCACGAGGGCTGGGCGTTTATTTGCTGGTCTTCCAGGGCGCCATGGCGGTGGGAAGCGTGATCTGGGGCGAAATCGCGACGCACTTCGGACTGCGCACCACTCTGTTGGTAGCGGGTATCACTCTGCTGGCAGCCGCGGCCGGAACTTCGCGTCTCAAACTAATTGGTCCGCGTGATGCCGATACCACACCATCCAATCACTGGCCGGAACCTCCGCTGCTGGTGGAAAGGCACCCCGAGCACGGTCCGGTGCTGGTGACTGTCGAATACTTCATCGATCCAACTCGCGGCCGGGACTTCACTCTCACCATGCAGGGACTGAGACGAATCCGGCGCAGAGACGGCGCCATCCGCTGGAGCCTGTTCGAGGATGCCAGCACACCGGGCCGGTATCTGGAAACATTCGTGGTGGAAAGTTGGGCCGAGCACCTGCGCCAACACTCGCGCGCCACGGTGGCGGATCGCGAAGTGGAGATCAAAGCTTGGGCCTTTCACCTGGGTGAAGGTCCGCCCAAAGTGACCCATTGGATAGCCGCGCGGAAGTAGATTCCGCCGGTGGGCGAATCGTGATCCCGGCACATTTTCGCCGTGCGTTGGGAATCTATCATGGCGACCAAGTTGTGCTCCGAATGGAGGATGGGGAAGTCCACATCTCCTCATGCGCGCAGGCTCGTCGCCGCGCTCGGGAGTATGTGCGAAGTCTTGTCCCGGAAGGTACATCGCTGGTGGACGAATTGATTCTGGAAAGACGGGAAGCCCTCGGCTGATTCGCTGCGTCCTCGACGCTTCCGCGATGCTTTGCCGGGGAGTGGAAGTGATTCCGTGCGATGAGACCATCGCGTAGCAGATCGGCGAACTGCGGAATTCCACAAAAGCGCTGGGGCTGTCGCTTGGCGACCGGGCTTGCCTTGCGACGGCCCTTCAGCACAATGTCCGGGCCATAACCGCGGATCGTCATTGGAAGACCTTGAAGGTCGGCGCCCGGATTCACGTTATTCGTTGAATTCCGAGCGCTGCGGGGGAATTATTGATTCCACGCGACCCGCTTGTGGCGCACGCACTCTTGCGTGCCGTGTTTGCACTCTTGCGAACACCTGTGGCGACCGAATCCCAGGCGTTCACACGAGTGTGAACGCGGCACGCATGAGTGCGTGCGCTACGTGGTAACACTCTCTTCCGAGCCGCGAGCGTAAGCGACCGGTTGTTTTATGAACTCCGCCACCACTTGCGGGACACTTGCGTCGAAACCCACGATGCCCAACTGAAGGGCGTCGTCCGGATCGGTGCTGCACCCGATCACCACCAGCTTGGCGGCGATTCCGCTCGAGCGGCGGTAGTGCTCCAGCGCGTCGGCCGAAGGGCTGTGGTCACTGAAGATTACAAACACATCCACGTCCCGCATCGGTAACGAAGGGTTGCTGGAGCTGATGCAGCTCGGTTCTCGCTTTGCGAACACCATGGCGAGCGCGTCCGACATCGCCGTGCCAGTGGCGGCGCCCACTGCGAGATAGATGCGTTTCCCAGTCGGCTCGACATTTTCGATAGCCAGATGGAACGCTTCATCCAGTGCGTCGATCACGCTCGCCACCGCTGCCGGCTCCTGCTTGTAGGCGATCTGAGCGTCCACTAGCGCGATCGGGTGAACGCGCGAATTCGCGATCCGTTTACGATCGATCAGCCGCGCTACCACCAGCGCTGTGGCCGGACTGTGGGGCTGAATCAATCCGACCGCGGTCAGTTTCGCGAGGCGCCGCATCAGATCCATATACGGCATGGACGGAAGAAGAGCCTCCCACACGCGTGCGGAGTCCTGCCACTTGGACGGAATCATTTCAGGCGTCAAGCGATTTTCTTCAATGAGTTGTACGATCTCGTCTTGGCTCGATGACTTCTTGGCCAGTTCGAAAGCGCGGATCTGGCGCAGGTCACCGGCGAGAATCTCGGCGCTGGCCAAGTGGCCAAGCTCGCCATCCACGGCCCACTGGAACAAAGCGTTGTGGGCAGGCGTGGCAGCTTTCGGATGCGAAAGCCGCAGCAGATCGCGATGCGACCAGCCGTTGCAGTGCGGGTGCGTGAGCATCTGGTAGGCCAGTTCAGAGGCCGGCTTGCTCAAATACCAGTCCGCCACTGCGGATCGCAGACCGCGGCCCCATCCGCGCAGGTTCTCGACAAATGCGGCGAAACTGCACAGGTGCGTTCCGGTGCGCGCCACTTCAGGCAGTGCATTCAGTGCTGAGGAAATGGTTTTGGCGTCAGCGAAATTCGGGCTTGCCGCCAGCGCCAGCGCGAACAACGCCGGTTCGTTTTTCGGAGCGCGCCCGCTGGTTGAGATCTCGACGACGGTTCGCACTACTCGGAGTCCATCCGTTTTCAGACACTCGATCACCGCCGTCGCGTTTTCTACGGTAAGTGCGCGTTGTTGAACATAGTAAGTCCCACATTCGCTGCCGAGCATCAGAAAACGCGTCAGGCGCGTCCAGATATCCACCGCCCGCGGGTCGCGATGAGCGAGTGGCTCTGTCAGATTCTGTAAGTAGGGCATGGTAACTCGCTCGTATAAAATTGGCGCGGATAAATTCGTTGCCGCCGACCCGCACCTCAAGTTTCTTGTTGATGATTCCGGATTAGCCAAGATGACTCGGAACCACTGTTTCGTCCTCGTTTAGCCGCTGCCATTCTTTAGCGCTCATGAAGCCGATTTTTTGGCGCTTGGAATACGTATTCCTCGCTGTCGGCCGGACCACGCAAAACCACGCCGTTGGAGCAGGAATCGCACAGGCGCGGCGCATCCACTGATCGGGTACCTTGAAATACTTTGAAGTTTTTCATATACCTTTCCTGATTGAGAGAGTTGAAGTAAGAACCAGGCAATGCGAAGGGTGATGATTATCGCACCGCGAAAAAACCACAGGCTGGACTGGGAACTAAAGGACTGGGAAGCTTACCGGAGGCCAGCCAGTACGCACCGCGACGCCGCGCATTCGCAGTCGATCATGCTTAGTGGTTGCGTTCAACAGGCTGCCTCCTTTCGAGAGAGTTGTGGACTTGGGTTAAGATAACACGCGCGGGGAAGGCGCTTCAAGTTTTTTTTGATTAAACTTTTTTACCACCCGCGAGAGGTGGCTCGCGGAATTCAATGTGGATGGCTATTCGGTGGATTCTACACCTGGTGCGGTGTGCAGGTTGGGGATGGACCCGGAAGACGTGAATCGCTGGTAGAGATGATGGATCACAAACAGCGAACAGCCGATGGCGACCGCGGCGACGGCATTGGTGACCAGCACGGCGAACGCAGTGGCGAGGAACGCGGCCGCATCCAGACGGCGCATCTTCGGTAAACGCCGCCAGGTGCTCCACTCGAGTAGGCAGATGCCCATCCAGGCAGTGACTCCGGCCAGGGCCGGAATCGGAATCTGCGCCACGAATCTGGATCCCATCTCCAGAAAAGCTATTAAGAATACAGCGTGCAGAATGTTGGATACTCGCGTTGTGGCGCCGCAGCGGACGCTGGCCAGACTGCGGGCCGGAATTCCGACGCTCATGGGAGCGCCAAACAGGCCGCCGCAGATGTTGGCAAGTCCGTAAGCGCCCAGTTCTTGATCGGCATCCGTCTTCCTGACGTGCCGATGCCAGCCGCGGAAGTGTTCCACAACGCGCGACGTGATCAGAATATTCACGGCGCTGACGAAAGCCAATCCGAGCGCGGATGGAAGCAAAGTGGTGAAGTCCGAGCGCTGCCACGAGAACCCGGCGAACGCGGGCAAGGCCAGCGGCAAGGCGCCCACCTGTTTTTCGTGCAAGCCGAAAAGATTCGCCGCCAGCACCGCGACTGCAACTCCGATGAGCGGGGCAGGCAGACGCGCCGACCATCGGGCGGAAAGCATGGCGGCAGCGATTACCAGGACTCCGAGAACGAGCGGAGCGGCTTGTGTGCCACCCACGCGGCCCAACACTCGAAACAATTGCGTCAGTGGCGCTCCCGCGGATCGGGTCCAGGGCGAGCCGACTCCGAGGATGGTGTCGAGTTGCGAGATCACCATCAGGCCGCCGATTCCGCAGGAAAATCCGGTGACCACCGCTTGCGGAACTTTCTGGATATAGCGGCCCAGCCGAAGCGCTGAGAACAGCAGCAGGAAAAGAGCCGCCGCGATACAGATTTTCGCAGCGCCTGCGATCCCTTGCTCGCGGACTGCGAGGGCAATGAAGGGAACCGTAGCGCTGGCGGTGCCCCCGATCAACACTGGATTGCGGCCGAGCAGCGCGGTGACTGGCGCCGTCAGAATACTGGTGAATATTCCAAGGACCGGTGGCAGCCCCATTAGCGAGGCCATCGCGAGTCCATAGGGAATCGCGATCAGGGCTGCGATGATTCCACCGAAACAGTCGCCCAGGAATACGCGGAGACTATACGGGTGACGTCCTGGATTCATGTACTGCCGCTGGCATCTGCCTAAGACATAGCATTCACACGAGTGTGAACGCGGCACGCATGAGTGCGTGCGCTACAGGCTATACCATCACCTTCAGGAAAGCGGTCTTGAACTTGGCCATGTCTTCGCGCGAGCCCACCGTCACTCGAACATACGTGGGCCACGACGGCCAGACTCGTCCGATGTAGACGTTCTCCTTTGCCATGAGGTCGATCACCTCGCGGCCAGGGCGTTTTACGTCCATCATGAATTTGTTGCTCACGGAGGGTACGTAGTGGATGTGGTTCTTATCGAGGAACGCCAGCGTGTCTTCGCGGATATCCTTGATGATCTTGCGGCGCTCGGCTACCAGGGTCTTCACCTTGAGGCTTGTGGTGGCGCCCACCATGGCGGTGACGGGCAACGCGCCCGCGCTATAAGGCATGATCTTGTCGAGCAAATCGGGACGGCCAATCGCGGCGCCCGCGCGCAATCCAGCCATGCCGTACAGCTTCGAGAACGTGCGCAGAATAATGATCTCTTTGTCCTTGCCGGCCATGTCGACCATGGAGCTGGCGCCATCGGCAATGTGGATGTAAGCTTCGTCCACCACGAGGATGCTGCCGGCGGGTTTATTGGCGAGCAGCCATTCCATGTCCTCGCGCGAGGTCAACGATCCGGTGGGGTTATTCGGATTGCACAAATAGATCAGGCCCGCGCTCGGATCGGCGGCGGCCATGGCCTTCACATCGTGCGCATAGTCCTTGGTAAGCGGGACGTTGATGGCTCTCGCGCCAATGAACTTTGCCGCTCGACCTCCGGCTTCGTAGCCAGGGTCGCCCGCCACATAGCTCTTTTGGGGCGAGCAGAACGCCAGCACGGATTGGTGCAATGGCGCGCTCGATCCGGCGAAGGGACGCACGTAGTCCGGCTTCACGCCTTCCACTTCAGCCAAGGTTTTCGCGAGTTCATCGGTCAGCTGGTACATGTACCGGCCGCCCTTTTGAATTACATTGCGCATGGCCTCGGCGGCCTCAGGGCACGGGCCCATCGGGTTCTCGTTGGCGTTGATCAATACAGCATCGGGTGGAATGGTGCCTTTGACCTTGGACAACTGGGCCAGGGCTGGCTCGTTATAGAACGGCAAAGTGGCTCCGGCAGTGAGCATGGTCGCAATGCGGCCGAAGTTCCTGCGGGAAAAACCGCGCTTCAGGAAATCTTTCGATTCCTCAGGGCTGAGATTTAGTGTCAAGTGCCCTCCTTCCGATCTTTTTAGCATACCTCGGAATGGGGCGGGTGGTTTTGGCGCGCACGTATAATGACCCCATGTACCGGTTATCGCTTGTCGCACTCTTCGTGTTTGCGGCGTTTGCTCAGACGCCAACCATCGATCAATCGCTCAGCATGCAGTCGGTGGGGAACGCCCGCATCTCGCCGGACGGGCAGTATGTCGCTTATACTGTCACGCAGGCCAATTGGGAGGAGAACGAATTCGCGCAGCAGATCTGGATCGCCGTGGCCGCAACCGGCGAACGGTATCAGTTGACCAGCGGAAAGAAATCGAGCCAGAGTCCTAAGTGGTCGCCGGATTCGACGCGTATTGCGTTCCTCTCGGAGCGCGACGGCAAGCGCCAGATTTACGTGATTCGCCCGCACGGCGGTGAAGCGCAGCAACTGACGAGTGAAGAGAACGGTGTGGAGTCCATGGAATGGGCGCCGGATGGATCAGCGATTGCCTTCAGCTCCACTGGCCCGGACGCGAAAGCCAAGAAGGATCGCAAAGAGAAGTACGGCGAGTTCGATGTGATCGGCGGCGACTATTCGATGGTGCGATTGTGGCTGGTGAAGGCGCCGGCCGAGATCCCCGCCGACGCCAAGCAGAGGCCGCAGGTGGAAGCGCTCACGGAGGGGGACAAGTTCAGCGTCGGCGATTTCGCGTGGTCGCCCGATTCCAAGCACATCGCCTTCAGCGCCACTCGTGATCCCGATATCAGTTCGTCGGAGACAGCGCAGATTTATACCATTGACGTGGCGGACAAGCTGGTGAAGAAACTGCTGGACTCGAAAGGGCCTAACACGCGGCCGCGTTGGTCGCCGGATGGGACGCAGATAGCCTACGTCACTGCGAACGGCGACCCGTTCTATTACTACATGAACGCGCACATCGCGGTTATTCCGGCGACGGGCGGCGAGTCGCGCATTGTTACCGCGAAGTTCGACGAGGATCCGAGCTTGATCGACTGGGGGCCGGATGGAATTTATTTCGCCGCGTTTCTGAAGTCGAACGCGCACGTGTTTCGCGTGAACCCGGAGACGCTCGGGGTCGACCGGATCAGCTCGCCCGATTCATTCTTCGTTCCCGACGCGTCCTTCACACCGGATCATCGGACGTTTGCTTCCGTTGGCGCAGCGCCGAATCATTTTTCAGACGTTTTCGTTTCAGCGACGAAGGATTTCGCGCCCCGGTACCTGACGAACATGGGCGACCAATGGAAGGACTTCAAGCTCACCACACGCGAAGTGATCGAGTGGAAATCGACGGATGGCACGCCCATCCAAGGCGTTTTGATGAAGCCCGCCGACTACAATCCGTCGCGAAAATACGCCTTGCTTGTGGTGATTCACGGTGGGCCGACAGGCTTCGACACTCCGGAGTCTGCGCCTGATCGCTATTACCCAATGGAGCGCTTTGCCGCCAAGGGTGCGCTGATTTTGAGACCGAATTACCGAGGCTCGGCGGGATACGGCGAAAAGTTCCGGTCGCTGAACGTTCGCAATTTGGGGCTGGGGGACTATGAGGACGTGATTTCGGGCGTTGATTTTCTGATCGCGAAAGGGCTAGTGGATAAAGATCGCGTGGGCGCGATGGGATGGAGCGAAGGCGGCTACATTTCGGCCTTCATTACCACCTACAGCGACCGGTTCAAGGCTGTGTCGGTGGGCGCGGGCATTTCCGACTGGATCACCTATTACGTGAACACCGATATTCATCCGTTCACGCGGCAGTATCTGAAGGCGACGCCGTGGGACGATCCAGCGATCTATCAGAAGACCTCGCCTATTTTCTATGTGAACAAGGCCAAGACGCC
>PMOK01000244.1:0-44247 GCA_003162425.1 Bryobacterales bacterium
CCGAAGCCGCGGAACGGCATGTTATAAGGCTTGCGATGATTGCGAAAGTCCTTGCTCGGGTTCAGGCGCCGGCTGGCGTTGAGCGCGCAGACCTTTGCGCCGGCCTGGCACAGAGTGTGGATGGCCATGCCGCCGCCGGCTCCGGTCCCGATCACAATTACGTCGTAGATGTCTTTTGGCATTGGTTAAATTTTCGGCGCCGGAAGATGGCGATGTTCGGGATCGTTGGTGTGTGGACAGGCGGGCGACTCGCTATAGAATCGCAGCCCAGGAAAATCCAGTTCCTTCATTCCAACAGCACTGGTGTAGTAGCCCATCACCGTGTAGCGCCGGATCAGCCGAAAGAACGCGTGACCGTCTCCATTGCGTTCGGCCGCTCGCTTCAGAATTTCCGTCTGCTGCTCAGTTGAAAGGCTGGTAAAGCCAGTGCGATAGTTCTTCTTCGCGGCCGAATCGAGCCACGCGAGTCCCTCTCGCATGGGCTGCTGAATCTGCTTTTCGCCGTGCGCAGCCATGAAGTCGATAAATTCGCTGACGCCCGCCTCCTGCGCGCCGGGGCTTTCGTCGTTCGGAATGATCAAGCCGGTGAGAACATCGATAGTCCGGTATTCGGACGGCGAGAAATAGGAGGGCTGATAGTTCGCTTGGCGGGCCGGCGGCGTCGAATCCGCCGTATGCTGGTGCTCGTGCTGCTGGCCAAACACCCAACGGCTGAAGCCTGGGAACTGGCTGGCAACCGCGGCCTTGGCAAGCATCTCCAACACTGCGCGCCGGTCCGATCCTTGATTTGCCATATCCCTATAGTATTTTAGGTTGTGGGGCAGGATGGTATCCCAATGTCACTTAGTTTTCCCAAGATTGCTCAATTTGCATTCTTAGCGGGGCGGTCCCCCTGGACCGCAGCCGACGCCCTCGTCGGCTTGCCGAGTTTTGAAGGAAGCTGATTCCGTTAGCGAAGAGCGGGTCCAGGGGGACCCGCGCAGACCTGGGGGTCTGCCCCACTATGACGGCAGAATCCCCAGTCTTGGGAAAACTAAGTGGGATGGTATCCTGCGCGCGGGTTGTTAACTCGCGCAGCTTCACGCCGATTGCCAGTTACCAACCTGCCACACAACGGCACTGCCTTATACTCGAATCATGGACCCAACCTTGCGCGCGGTGCTGGCAGTGTCGATGCGCTGGATTCACATCACATCGGTGGTCACCTTGATGGGCGGCTTCATTTTTGCCAGATTCGCCCTGGCTCCCGCGCTGGCCACGCTGGCAGAACCCGAACGCGGGACGCTCGGCAAAAGAGTGGTGGGGAACTTCCGTCCCTTGCTGTATACCGTGCTCGTAACGGTGATCGGCTCGGGACTTTACAACTACCTCATGAAGCCCAGCTATCCGCCGCACTACCACATGTGGATTGGAATCAAATTTCTGTTCGCGCTACACATCTTCGCAGTCGCGGTGCTCTACACCATCCCGGATGCTGAAGCAGTGAAGCGCAATCGCTGGTTGAGCGGCATGATCGCATCGGGTCTGATCATCATCGCGATTTCGGCATACCTGAGGTTCATCTCTCTGAAATGACCGGTTACGATGCGTTGCGGAACGGCGCCGCCTGGCTGGATCTTTCCGGCCGCGGCAAGATCAAAGTGCTGGGTGAGGATCGTGCGCGGCTGCTGCATGCCATGACGACCAACAATATCCAGCAGCTTGCGCCCGGCACTGGATGTTACGCGTTTTTTCTGACTGTGCAGGGCCGGATTCTCGCCGATGTGAACGTGCTGTGCCGGCCGGATCATTTCCTGCTTGATCTCGATCCGGAGACGCGCGAGAAAGTCTACCAGCACCTGGATCACTACATCATCGCTGACGATGTGACGTTGGAAGATCTGACGGGCTCGACCGCGACCATTGCTGTGGAAGGCCCGAAGTCTGCTGAAGTGCTTCAAGCTGCCGGAGCACCCACGCCCGAGACTGATTATTCCAGCGTGGAATGGGGCACACGGTTGGTAGCGCGTCTGAATTCAACCGGGAGTGCCGGATTCTTTGTGTTCGCACCGGAGCCCGAGAAGGCCCAGCTAATCGCACAACTCGAAGCTGCGGGCGCGATGGCGGGCGATGCGGAAGCGTTCAACGTGGTGCGTCTCGAACACGGCAAGGCTCGCTACGGCGAAGATCTGAGCGAACGGTTTCTGGCGCAGGAGGCGAATCAGCCGCACGCGCTCAACTTCAGCAAGGGTTGTTATCTGGGTCAGGAGATTGTGGAGCGAGTACGCTCGCGCGGGCAGATTCATCGGATTCTGATGCCGCTGGTGTTGGACGCGAAAGAGCCGCCTGCTCCCGGTACGAAGCTTGAAACTACCGAGATCACATCGGCGGCTTACTCGCCGGCATTGGATAAGGTGGTGGCGCTCGCGTACGTAAGAAAGTAAGGCACCGGCTCCCTGACGGTCGCGGTTCAGTAACGAACATTTCTTTCCGAACCGCGACCGTCAGGGAGCCGGTGCTTTAGTTGCCTCGCTTGGTCCGTACGTAGTCGGAAACGTGCCCGTTGTAGCGCCCAATATGTGCCGTCAGGTAATCATTGCCGCGAATCACTCCCCGGCATCCCGCCGAACCGCAGGTGCATTTGAAAGGCTCTAACGACTCGTTGCAGAACGTTCCGTAGTCCATGGTGATCTGCTCGCCCGCCGCGATTCTTCGGCGTGCCGTCAGATTCAGCCCCTCCAGCCACGCATTCGGATCGCAGGAGTGATTGATGGGCTTCCACTGTTCCGGATCGCTGCTCCACATCACGTACACTTCGTCGGTGATCGGATAGGCATAGCGCGCGAACAATGCCTTCTGGGTAGCATTCCAATGCTTGCTCGCGTGCGCTTTGCTCACCAGGACGTGCTGCTGTTCCTCGTAGCGTTCAATCAAGCCGCCGGCATCGATGGCTTGAGCGGCGTACATTCCGTAATGGCGCTCGGGATTTTTCCGGATATGCCATTTTCTGGTCTCGCGGCACGCGCGCTTCAGAGCGGACCGGAGAATGGCATCGACGAAGCCCTGGTGGCCGGCCGGATCGTTCAGCAGGATAAAATCCGCACAGCCTTCATCCCCCGGCGGATAGAAGATCTCGCAGTTGGGGTTGATCTCCAGCATGAACAACTCGCCGTCTCGATCCATGCGAATATCGCAGCGGCCGTATCCCGTGCCGCCCAGCCCCACGAAGAACTTCCGGGAAATGTCTTTCAAGGCGCCAGCCAACAGTGGATCGTCCACGGGAACACAAGACATGCTCTGGTAGTCCCTCCACTTGAGATCGAAATGCTTGAACGATTCGCCGCTCGGGAAAAGAAACTCCACCGGCTGATAGACCAGCGGCGCAAGTTCATCGTCGGGATTCTCCGCCACCAGCGCCGTGAACTCCCGGCCTTCGATGAACTCCTCGATCAACGCGTCGCCAAAGGCATCCACGGTTTTAGCCGCTTCGACACGCAGCTCTTCGGGAGTCTCCACGCGAGAATGCTTAGTGATGCCGATACTCGCATATCCGCAAGGATGCTTCACGATCAGCGGAAAGCGCAGCGAAGCGGCGGCAGCTTCCACGCCACCGGGGTCCGAGGCAAAAGCATGTGCCGGACTCGGGATGTCCGCGTAATGGCAAATCCGCTTCATGGTCTGGCGCGTGGGTTCGTAAAACCGGGACGAGGCGCCGGTAAACGGCACCCGCAGCCTTTCGAGAACCTGGACCACTTCGATGCCCGGCCGGTCTTCGTCCCACGAGCCGTCGCAGAGGTTCAGGAACACGTCGAAGCCGCGCTTGGAAAGATCCAGCACTTGCCGCACAGAGGTTGCTTTATGCAGGAAGTGCCGCTCGCATTCGTGCGCTTTCAGATAACGCAGCGGATCGGGCAGGAAATCGAATTCCTTAAAAGGTGTTGCAGATTGCTCATAGGAGTCGTCAAGGACGCAAATTTTCATGAATGCTGTGGAACGATGTCCACGACGCTCCGCTCTCTAATTTCGCTGGTTCAAAACTTTCGGTATCGCGATATAGCCGGCGATGGTGTCTTTCGTAACCTTATTCACAACGAGTTCGTACGGCTGCTTGGATTTGGACGTCATGAACTGCACCGGCTCGTTCATGACCTTGTCCCTCTTCTCCACGGTAGAATCATCCGCAGTCAGTTCAATTGTATAAGTGTGCTTCTTAATATCGGCTTTCTTGAGCAGAATTTGGACGTCGCTCACTTTCTGCGGCTTTTTGGACTTGGTGACGGTGAAGTCGACATAGTTACGTTCGCCGAGAGTGCGCAGAGCAGCCAGTTCCTTGGCGTTGGTGGCGATAAGAACACTGTGACCATCCAGATCGCCGGTGGCGCGTTTGAGGTCCGCGACAGTTTTCTCCAACTCGGTTTTGGTGGCGGCCACGTCGGTTTTCACGTTGCTCACTTCACTGCCTACCGCGGAGATTTTTGAATCCGAGGACTCCCTGACCTGGGAGATGTCGGACTTGAGCTCCTGCTTGGCTTGCTGCTGCGCGGCTTCCAGCTGCAACTTGGTTTCATCCACCTTCTTCAAGGCTTCGTCTTTGGCTGCGCCGGCCGCCAGGGACGCCTGACGCCGCGCTCTTTCCAATTGGTCCTTCAGCTCTTCCACCCTGCGGGTGTTGGTACGCGTAGTGAGCGAAGAAGCTTCCACCAGCTTGTCGAGCTGCGCCTGCATGGTGGTGTTGTTACTGGCCAGATCTTTCTTGACATGATCCAACTGCATGTACAGATAAACCACGGCTCCTAGCAACGCTATCACCGCGCCGAACAACACTGGGATCTTCATGCCCGTGCCGCTCTCGGGAACGGGTGGGGGCGGGTAGTACGGTGTCGACGCATATGCCGACGGGGGCGGCGTGGCACTCGGGGGAGGAGGCGGGGCTGAGGGAACTGAAGGTGGCTCGCCGCCGCCGGTCGGGCTGGGATTCGGGAAGATCGACATAATACTCCTAGTTGAGTAGGTTAGCAGGAAATCTAATCATTTAGAAGTGGCATCTTCGAGGTTCGTTTCAACTTTCTGCCGTAACCTGCTTGGGACGCGCGAAGTCGAGATATTCCTGCTTCGGCACTCCCGGCTCAAAACAGCGTCGGCAGCGCGCTTCATACGAACCGGCTGCCCCCACCACAATCAATTCCGAGGACTCCACCAATCTCTGGGTATGCTTGGCGGGGTTGCCGCACCTCACGCAAATAGCAAGGGTCTTGGTGATCGATTCGGCCAGCGTCAGCAAGTCCGGCATGGGTGGAAAGGGCCGGCCCATGTAGTCCGTGTCCAGACCCGCGACAATCACTTGCTTGCCGCTATCGGCTAGCTGGTTGGCAATCTCCACCAATTCTTGTCCGAAAAAATTGGCTTCATCGATCCCCACCACCTGCGTCCGCCAATCCAGCCGGCTCATCACTTCCGATACCCGTGTGATGGCCTCCGACTTCATGCGCATGTCGGTATGGGACACGATCTCGTCGTCCGAGTATCGATTGTCAATGATGGGTTTGAACACCTGCACCCGCTTGCGAGCGATGATGGCACGACGCAACCGCCGCATCAGCTCCTCGCTCTTCCCCGAAAACATGGGGCCACAAATAGCTTCTATCCATCCAAGATTGCCGGATACAAAATCCATAAAAACCGTTCTTCGGTTATTCGGTTCTTCAGTTCATCGGTTCGGGAACCAGAAACCGAACCGCTGCCGCATCTTATCATGGGTTGGTGGTTGCCCGACATCGAATTATAGTGCCTGAGAAGCTGGATCACGCCGGTCCCGAGGAAGCCCTCGATAATCTTCAGGATTTGGTGCGCGTAAACAAGTACTTCGGCGGTTACGCGACACTGCGGCGTATCGTCGGCGAATTTGTGCGTCCCGACGATCATTTTTCGGTTTTGGATGTTGGCGCCGCCTCAGGTGATATGGGCGCCGCTCTACGCCACGCCTACCCTTGCGCCACCGTCACGTCGCTCGATCGCAAGCCGGACCATCTGCGCCATGCCGCGCTGCCCAAGCTGGTTGGGGACGCGTTCCGTCTGCCGTTTTCTGAAGGCAGCTTCGATTTCGTTTTCTCATCATTTTTCCTCCACCACTTTTCGGACGAGGAGATCGTGCGATTGCTGGCTAGTTTCGGTTCCATCGGGCGGCGCGCGGTGCTAGCCATCGACCTGGAACGCGGACCGCTAGCCTATCACTTCATGCCCGCCACACGCTGGCTTTTTGGCTGGCACGATATCTCGATGCACGACGGTCCGGTTTCCGTGCAGGCTGCATTCAAGCGAGACGAATTGGCGGCACTCGCAAAAAAGGCGGGATTGAGCAAGGCACGCGTCTCAACGCACCGTCCTTGGGCCCGCTTGTCGCTGGTGGCCCCGCTTTGAATTTTTAACGCACCGTCTGGAACACTTGGTCTCGGATGTGGGGCGGACCCCCTGGTCCGCGGCCGACGCCCACGTCGGCCTGCAGGAACCATGATGTATCCTCGACGTGCGGGTCCTGGGGGACCCGCGNNGGGGTCCGCCCCACCCGCTGGCGTGCGCCACGTCAATTCTCAGGTTGGCATAATAAGGTTTGCCTCGAATTCTCTTCATCCTCCTTGCAGGAGCGCTCTGTTCCTGCGAGCGCTATCCCGACAGTTATCCGCCGCCCGAACAGCGCCATCCGGTGGAGGGCCTGAACCCGGATCCATCCTCGATGTTCATCGAGATGTCCAGCCCGGACGCTTCCTGGCACATCGTCAAAGACGTCGAGCCGGGCGCAACCGGCGACCAGTGGCGTTGGACAAAACAGAATCCGAGCTTGAAAATTCTGGCGGTAACAACCCAAAACCTGAAGCTGAGCGTCGATTTCTCCCTATGGGATGTCGCCTTCCGGCAAACCGGGCCAGTGGAGCTTACCTTTCTGGTGAACGGGAAAACGCTCGATAAAATCCGCTATACGACGCCGGGGCAAAAGCACTTCGAAAAACCGATTCCTCCTGAGTGGCTCACCACCGACGTTGAATCCATCGTCTCAATCAGCATCGACAAACTCTACACCGCGCCCGAGGACGGCGTGAAGTTCGGTTTCATCCTCTCCAGGATTGGGTTCGTGCGGTAATGCGAGCGGTGCTTGCGATATTGTTCGGCGCCTCGTTCACCGTAGTCACGGCCTGGTCCATCGGAGCCATTCTGCTACGAAAATTGTCCCTGGCACTCTATCGGGTGGAAGAACGGCTGTTCGCGTTCATGCTGGGGTCGGCCTGCCTGAGCGCCATCATATTCGCTCTGGCAGCCTTGAAGCTGGTACGCAGAGGAGTTTTGCTGGCGCTCGGCATTCTAGTGATCGGTTATGCGTTCTATTCAGGCGCGCACCGGCCGAAGGGCCACGAATTTCCCGCCTTACCGCGACGTTGGAAGTGGGTTTTCGCGGCCGCCTTCAGCTTTTTTACGGTGCTGTATTTCATCAATGCACTCGCGCCGGAGGTCAGTCCGGATGGCATGGCTTATCACTTGGGCGAGGTGGCCAAATATGCCCGCGCTCACGGATTCGTCCGCATCACCACAAATCTCTACGGCAATCTCTCGCAAGGGATCGAGCTGCTATTCCTGCATGCGTTCCTATTCGGCAAACACTCCGCCGCCGCTCTGGTGCATTACTCCTTTCTGCTTTGCCTGGCCTTCCTGATGCTCGCCTACGGCCGCCGGATTGGACACCCGGGCGTGGGTGTGGCTGGCGCAGTTTTCCTTTACGCGAGCCCGGTGGTTGGGATCGACGGAACCATCGCCTATAACGACGTTGCTGTAGCCGCCATCGCTTTCGCGCTGTTTTATCTGCTGCAGATCTGGGATCAGGAGCGTGGCGCGAACCTGTTGGTCCCCATCGGAATTCTGACCGGTTTCGCTTTCGCCACCAAGTACACGGCCTTCGTGGCTGTTCCCTACGCGTTGGGTTTCATCGCCTGGAAACAGTGGAGAGCGCGACAAGCCGTTTTTCGTCCCGTGCTGGCCACCGCGGCGCTAGCACTGGTCTTCATCGCACCCTGGCTGCTGAAGAACTGGATCTGGGTGGACAATCCGTTCTCGCCATTCGCCAATCGCCTGTTTCCGAATCCATATGTGCACGTCTCTTTTGAAGAGGACTATCGCAGAATGGAACAGACCTACGGGCTCACCAGCCGCTGGCAGATTCCGTGGCAAGTAACAGTCAAAGGCGATATATTGGCCGGCTTCTTCGGGCCTCTGTTCCTGCTGACACCTCTGGCGTTGCTCGCGCTCAGGCAGCGCGCCGGCCGTCAACTGTGGCTGGCGGCACTAATTTTCGGGTTGCCTTTCTACGCGAACGTAGGAGCTCGCTTTCTGATTCCGGCTGCCCCGTTTGTCTCGCTGGCGCTCGCTTTGACTTTCGCCAATGTGGAGAGTCTTCTGCTGGTGTTGGCGCTGGCCCACGCGATTAGTTGTTGGCCCCGTGTAGAAACGCGCTACTGCGGATCCACGGCGTGGCGTTTGTACGAAATTCCGTACAAAGCGGCTCTGCGCATTGAAGCGGAGCAGGCGTTCATCAGCAGGCGCAGCGTGCAATACAACGAAACGCAATTGATCGAACGGCTGGTCCCATCCGGCGAGCGAGTATTCTCGTTCGGCCAAATGACCGACGCTTACAGCCGGCATGAGATTCTGGTGAGTTTTCAGGCCGCCTTCAATCAGGTGGTGACCGATATCCTGTGGACGCCCATCTTCAACAGCTTTCAGCCCACACGCTTACTCACGTTCCGGTTTTCACCTCGCCAGCTCCGAGCGGTTCGTGTGGTTCAGACCGAACGGGCCAGGGACGTGCAGTGGGGCGTGTCCGAATTGCGCGTACTGGATGGCGCAAACGAGGTGCCCCGACTGCCCGGATGGCGCCTGCGAGCGCATCCCAATCCGTGGGACGTGCAAATGGCTTTTGATAACAGCCCCGTCACCCGCTGGCGAAGCTGGCAGTTGGCTGAGCCGGGAATGTTCATTCAAGTCGATTTCGGCCAGGCTCAAGAACTGGATGCGGTGGTGGTGGAGTGTTCCGACGAGGGTTACCAGACCAAAATCAAGCTGGAAGGCCTGGATCCGCAAGGCAAGTGGGCATCCATTTTGAATCAGCCTGTAGAAACCTCGCGCCCCACTCGAGTGAATTTGCGGCGGGCTGCGTCGGAGGAATTAAAGGCACGCGGCATTCATTACATCCTGGTCGAGAAAAATGATTTCCGATCGGAAGATTTCCAGGTTTACGCTGGTTTGTGGGGAATGAAATGCATCGGCGAATGGAATTCCGCCGGGTGGCTCTATCACATTGAGTAAAAGGTATGCTTCCAAGGACGCTTCCCCTATGGCGCTGGACTCTGTGGGCGCTCTTCTCGGGGCTACTCGTTCTGAACGTGTACCGGGCCGGCACGCAATCGCTTACTGTCGACGAGGCCTTCACCTACAACAGCTTCGTCGCACCGCCTGCAAATGTGGCCTTTGCCAATTACGATGCCAACAACCATGTTCTGAATACCGTGCTGTGCAGGCTATCCGCGTGGATTTTCGGAGTCTCGGAACTCACCTTGCGGCTGCCTAGCCTGTTCGGGGGCGCAGTCTACCTGCTCGCTATGCTATGGCTCAGTCAGTGGTTGTTCGGCGACGGCTGGCGCTCAATTGTCAGCTTCGCCGCGCTCGCCGCGAATCCCATTGTTCTCGATTACCTTTCGGCCGCACGTGGATATTCGCTCGGGTTAGGTTTCGAGTTCCTGGCCGTCGTGCTGATCGTGATCCGCCTTTCCGGGGACCGGCCTCTACAAACACGATTGCTGAATGATGCGATTGGCGTCGCTCTCGCGCTTTCCGCTGCGGGCAATCTGGTGTTTGTGATTCCAAATCTGGTTCTGCTGCTTGTGTTCCTCATCCTGCTGCGAAGCAGCCCTTCTGGCCTGCGGCTGTTGCGCCCTACCTTGGTGGAAATCGCAGTATCCGGATTAGCTGTGTTCGGCGCGCTCATGTACATCCCGTTGAGCCATGCCGATGCGTCGAGTTTCTACGTCGGCGAGGCGTCGTTCTCGCGGAGCGCGTGGATTCTTTTGGTGCGTTCCTTTAACTATCCGTCGGTGTTTTGGGCCAGACATCTGGAGTTCCCAATCGCCATCGTGACGGCTCCAGCAATCCTGGGCTCTCTGCTACTGCTCGGGATAGTCATCGTGTCGCGAAAAAACCCTTGGCCGGAGAAACGCTGGCGTGCGATGCTTGTTTTCCCGGCCACCTTGATCGGAAGCCTGGCGGTTCTCGTAGTTCTTCACCTGCGCTTTGGGTTTCCGTTCCCTTACGAGAGGACCGGCCTTTATTTCATGCCCCTGATTACTCTGACCGTTCTGGTGGCGGCTGAGACCGGCATCAAGCTCAGACCCCTGCGAATTCCCGGGATCCTTCTTTATGCCTGCCTTTGTCTCGCGGTGTCGCAGTACATCGCGGAGCTAAAGGTAGACTGCTACCAGGAATGGAAGTCTGACGCAGGCACGAAGCGTGTAGTGGCCCTCGTTGCTTCCATGAATAAGACTCCGGGCCGGCGGAGCCGGATAGGTCTCTCGTGGGAGCTTGAGCCTTCAGTGAGCTACTATCTAAAAGTGTTCCACGTCGATTGGCTCCAGCCCGTAGCTCGCGTAGACCTGCGCGCTGGAGGCTTCGACTATTACTATCTAACGCCCGACGACAAGCCGCTCATCGACGCGCTGAAACTTAGCGTCCTGTACGTAGATCCGGTGGGCCGGTCGGTTCTGGCCGCGCCATCGCCGCATTAAGACAGAGGGCTTCGAGTAAGCTCACACATGCCTGACTATTTCTTTGGCGTCGACGGCGGTCAATCGAGCACCTACGCACTCATCGGCGACGCAAGCGGCCGCGTATTGGGCGCAGGCCGCGGCGGACCGTCAAATCACGTCGCTGCATCGGAAGGAAGAGCCAAGTTCACCGGCGCTATCCAAAGTTGCTTGGCCGCTGCGTGCGCCAATGCCGGCTTGGACGCCACCGCCATACGTTTCGCCTCAGCCTGTCTCGGCTTCAGCGGCGGTCCCGCGGACAAAGAAGCGATACTCCAAGAGATTTTGCCGAGCGATCGAACCATGGTGACGCACGATGCTCTGATCGCCCTCTCCGGCGCCAATTGCGGAGAGCCGGGGCTGATCACGGTCGCGGGCACCGGATCCATCGCGTTCGGACGCAACGCGTCCGGCAAAACAGCGCGTGCGGGTGGCTGGGGCTATGTTTTCGGAGACGAAGGCGGCGGATTTTATATCGTGCGGCAGGCCGTGCGGGCTGCGCTCCGATTCGAAGAGGGCTGGGGTGATGCCACTTCGCTGCGGCGCATGTTTCTAGACGCGGCCGCCGCTTCGGATATCAACCAACTGGTGCATCGGTTCTATACGCCCGAGTTCCCGCGGCCGCGCCTCGCCGCGTTCGCAAAGTTGGTGGACGACGCGGCTGAAAACGGCGACGCGATCGCACGCGAGATCTTGAACGAAGCCGCGCGCGAGCTAGCGACTATCGCCGCCGCGGTCCGCGGTCAATTGTTCGAGAAAGGCGAACTCGCTCGCGTAGCGTACATAGGAGGCGTGTTTCGCAGCTGCACGGTTTTGGCAAAATTCACCGAGCTAGTCGGGAAAAGCGTCGCCCCGCCGATCTATGGCCCAGCCGCGGGCGCACTGCTCGAAGCCTACCGGGCGGTTGGCGTGCAATGCATGCTATCGAATGTGCCAGTCGAGAAGGAGTAGGTACGGGAAGAAACATTCGCGTTCATTCGCGGCCATGATCCTCCCCGCTCTTGCCGGTCCCCATTCTGCTAGCATCAAATTTCCAGGATTTCTGGATGGCCGGTCGTTTTCCTGCCACCCGCCTCCTACCACCCACAAAATTTCATATGCCCAAACTCTCAATTCGCGACCTCGACCTCAAAAACAAAACGGTCTTCATCCGCGTGGACTTCAACGTCCCGCTAGCGCCCGGCGGACAGGAGATTACCAGCGACAAACGCATCCGGGCCTCGATCCCGAACATTCAGTACGCGCTCAATCACGGCGCCGCAGTGATTCTCGCCAGCCATTTGGGACGCCCCAAGGGTAAACCTAATCCGGAGATGAGCCTCAAGCCCGTGGCCAAGCGGCTGGCCGAATTGTTAGCGAAGCCTGTCGCCATGGCGCCCGATTGCATAGGCCCGGAAGTAGAGAAGATGAGGCCAGCTCCCGGTCAGATTCTCTTGCTTGAGAACCTGCGATACCACGCCGAAGAAGAGAAGAACGATCCCGGATTCGCCAAGCAACTGGCCTCGTTGTGCGATGTCTATGTCAACGATGCTTTCGGATCGGCGCATCGCGCGCACGCATCCACGGTCGGCATGATTCAATTCGTGAAGCAGGCCGCCGCTGGCCTGCTGATGGATAAAGAGCTCGAGTATCTTACCAAGGTCACCAAGAATCCGGAGCGGCCCTCGGTAGCGATTCTGGGCGGCGCCAAGGTCTCCGACAAAATCGAGGTGATCGAGAACTTGATGAAAGTGGTGGATCAGCTCCTGATCGGCGGCGCGATGGCGTACACGTTTATGAAGGCCAAAGGCGAGCCGATCGGGAAATCGCTGGTGGAGGACGACAAGTTGGGCCTCGCCAAGGACCTGATGGCCCGCGCCGGAAGCAAGCTGCTACTGCCCAAGGACCACGTAGTGGTAACGGAACTCAAGGAAGGCGCCGACTCGCGCGTGGTGACCGAGATTCCCGATGGCACCTTGGCAGTGGACATCGGGCCCGCCACCATCGAAGCCTACTCGGCCGTGATCGCCAAAGCCAAGACCATCATCTGGAACGGACCGATGGGCGTGTTCGAAAAGCCCCCGTTCGACCGCGGCACCGTTGCCGTCGCCAAAGCCGTGGCATCCTCAGGTGCGGTTTCCGTGGTGGGCGGCGGCGATTCCGAAAAGGCCATCAAGTCGGCCGGCGTCACGGACAAGATCTCCCACGTGTCGACGGGTGGCGGCGCGTCCTTGGAATTCCTGGCGGGCATCGAGCTGCCGGGCGTTGCGGCGCTCACGGAGAAATAATTTGGCCACGGATACACACGGATGAACACAGATGCGTATCCGTGGCTAAAAAAACAACGCCGCTCCGCTAATCCCCGCGGCTAGCAACGCCCAAGCGCTCAGCAATGAGTGATCAATCAGCAGGCCCCCGATGGCCGGGGCCGCAATCGCGGCAATCGAATTCAGCGACTGCGTCAATCCCAGCACCACGCCCTGCTCGCTGCGCGCCGCTTTCTGCGTAATCAGGCTGGTCAGCGCCGGGCGGATCGCGCCCATTCCGCTGGATGCCACCGCGGTGACCACCAGCAGCAGCGGAACTCCGTACGTGAAGCCCAGCGCCGCGAGACCCACCATCCCGCAAAAGAAACCGGCGCGAACCAGGTTTGGCTCGCCGAAAATCTTCACTAGCCTTCCAATCAATCCGCCCTGAAGAATGACGCCCAGCATTCCTAGATATGCGTACACATAGCCGACCTCCTTCGGTCCGAATGGGTGGCCGTGCCAGGCGAATCGCCGTTCCGCAAACAACGGAAAGCCCGACATAAACATCGAAAACGCCAGTGCGAATGCCAGGAATTGCCACAGCAGCGGCCGAAGGCCGGGCGCGCGAAAGTAGCGCACATAATTGCCCCAGTCCAGGATCGTGAACTTGCGCGGCGTGGTCCCATCGCTTGCCGCAGGCGCGCCGGAGGGCAGAAGAAAATAGGTCGCCAGGATGCTGGTTGCCGACAGTCCGGCCGCGGCGAAGATCGGATACTGGTAGCTGTACTGGACAAGGAAACCCGAAATAGCAGGACCGATCAGAAATCCCATGCCGAATGCGATGCCGATCAGCGCGAACGATTTGGCGCGCTCCTCCGGCTTGGTTACGTCCGAAATGTAGGCTTGCGCCAGCGATAAATTCCCCGCCGTCAACCCGTCGATGATTCGCGAAAGGAAAATCAGCCATAATGCGTTCGCGAAGGCCAGTATCAGGAAGCCGATAAGCGTGCCGATCTGGCTCACCAGCAGCAGCGGGCGCCGGCCCGTATGGTCGGACCACCGGCCTAACATCGGCCCCGCGACCAGCTGGCAAAGGGCATACGTGGACACCAGCAGGCCCACCACGGCCGGCGACGCTCCGAATTTCTCCGCATAAAACGGCAGCAGCGGCAGGATGATCGTCAGCCCCAGAACATCCACGGAGACGATCAGAAAGATGGGCAGCAGCGGAGATTTAGGCAATTAAAGTCAGTACGATGGTAGCAGATGGCCGACCAGCTTTTTCTCTCCTACACTCTCCGAAATTATTCCCAAGAGAACATGCTTCGATATTACGAGAAGCTGCTGAGGCTCTTCCCGTTCTCGCGGCTGGCCCGCAACCCGTCCACGTTCAAAGTTATCCCGGTGGATTACACCGAGCCGGCGGTTCTGGAGGCGCCTATGCCAGCTCCGGTAGCAATCGACCAGGTGCTGGCGGCCGCCAAAGATTTCGAGAACGCGGATTCCTGCTACAGGCTCGAAACCTGGTGGGACCTCTGGCAATTCGATGCCGAATGGAAGCTGACGCCTTCTCGCGCCGCGCTAGTCTGTTTCGGTCCCGAATTTACACGCGAGGATGACTCGCATCTGGAGATAGAGTTCGGTATCGATGCGCACTTCCTGCCACAACCCGACGTTCACGGGAGTCTGGTAACCATCCAGTCCAACATCAAAAGCCTGCTCAAGCTGGTCCACGACTTGGACGACGCATTGCCGGTGGAAACAAGACGCCTGTGGTCGGAATCCGGTGAGAACTTTTCAGAAAAGCTGCAACAAGCTCTACAAGCCGCAGGCTAAAAGATTAGGCCACGGATGGACACGGATGGACACAGATAAGCATACGTTTTTTATCCGTGTGTATCCGTGTTCATCCGTGTTCATCCGTGGCTAATATCTTTTTTCGCGAACAGTTTCTCAATCTCCTCAGCCAGCATCTTCGGCAGAAACGGTTTTTGCAGAAACCCCACCTGCTGCTCTAGAGCATTAGGCAGATTGGAAACATAGAAAGGCGAGCCGCTACAGATTAGGATCAGCAAGTCCGGTTGGATTTCAAGCATCCGGGTTAGCATCCTGTCACCCGATATCTCCGGCATCCCCAGGTCCGCGATCACCAGATCGTAGCGGCCAGGTGAGGCCTCAAATTCGCCGAGCGCCTCCACCGACGACGAATGGGTTTGCACGTCGAAGCCCAGCCGCTTCAGGTATCGTTCCAGGAGCTGCAATAGCGGCAGCTCGTCCTCAACCAGTAGAACCTTGCCGCGGGTCACGCTCACCAAATCGCCAATGGAGTTTCGCCAGGGCTGAACGCCAGGCCCAGACTAACCCGGTTCGAGTCCATCTGGTAAATGTTGTTCTGGGTGGTGTAATGCCGATAATCATAGCGAAACTGGATGTGCGTTTCGCGTCCCACCTTATATGTCACACCAGCACCACCTTGCAGATTCGTATATTTTCCAAGAGTCTGCCCCACCGAGGATAGTTCGCTGTAACCGGAATTCAAAGCGAACGTCCAGCGCCGGACGCCAGTATACGAATATCCCACCGTACCCGCTGTCTGGCGAGACGTCAGATAAACGCCGTTACCAGGCGATGCGCCCATGGAGTAGTCGAGCGTGAGAGACGACCGGTCAAAGCGCCGCATCATTCGCGCTTCGCCGAGAGGAGCGTAAACCACCCGTTTGTACGTCACATCGGCAAAATTTTGTCCGACGATGGCGGCTATGGCTGGATCGATGGCAACCTGCGTTATCCCCAGTGAGTCGATCCGTATGCCTCCACCTCGCAAGCTGAAATCCCACTTGCGGCTCAATCCGACGGAATACCCCAGCGATACGCTCTGCAGCTTGGAATCTCCGAAAGCTCTTTGAAAGTCATAATAGGTGTAGTTATAATCTCCGGAAACTGTTTGCCGGCTGCTCAGCCGGTAAGCCACGTTGGCGCGCGCATCGTAGCCATCGAGACCCGCCAGCGCGAGCGACGACCGGCGCACCACGAAACCCTCCCCGCCAATGCCAAACGACAGACGCGCGGTCTGCTGCCACGTAAGATCCACTCGGGATTGCACGAAATTGGTCCGAATATCGAACAGTTCGTTGGCGGGAATCGCGAACAGGTCGGTGTTCGAGAGTGGCAAATAAGAGAATGCTCCGTTGGCCAGCGAAACCGTCCCGGCCGTATCCTTCAGGTCCAGAATCAGCCGCCGCGTGAGTTGTCGGCTATAAGCCAGGTTCAGAAACTGATCCAGTCCTTGAGGCACGTCGCTGACCGAGTATTGCCGGTACGCGCCCTTGTATTCGATACTCAACTTGTCGCGCTTCCACCTCCTCGACCCGATCACCCCGAAACCAGTTTCCACTCCATAAGCGCCGCCCACGTTGATCAGATTACCTTGCGCGTTGGTGGTAAACGGAACCAGACCCGAATCATAAATGCCGGTCACATCGAAATAGTACCGAAAGTCGAGCAGCTTCCCGCCCCGCTCGCCGATCAGGCCTTTGTCACGGCTCAAGATGGACGGCCCCTGGTAGGTCTGGTCCGGATCCTGCGCTGTCTGATCGTTCGGCGTCTGCTCCTGCGCCAGGATGCAACCCGCCGCGAAGAGCGCGCAAAAAAACTTCACTTCCTCATTCTACGCGAACGTAGCGCACGCACTCGTGCGTGCCGTGTTCGCACTCCTCGGAACACAAGCTGAATTGATCACACGTTCACACGAGTGTGAACGCTGCACCGAGAGTGCGTGCGCTACGATTTGGTATGCGCTTCCACACCGAACACCTTACCTTCAACACCAAACAGCACCGGCAGTACATCAACATCACACCGCAAGTGGAAGCGGCGCTCGCCAAAAGCAAGATTCGCGATGGGATGATTCTGGTCTCCGCCATGCACATCACGGCCGGAGTTTGGGTCAACGACGCCGAAGATGGCCTGCTGGCGGACATCGATGAATGGCTGGAGCGCCTGGCGCCCTACAAAGACGATTACCGCCATCACCGCACCGGCGAGACCAATGGCGACTCCCACCTGAAAAGCCTGCTGGTCCACCACCAGGTCATCGTGCCCGTGACGGATGGAAAGCTCGATTTCGGCCCTTGGCAGCAGGTTTATTACGCCGAATTCGACGGCCGGCGCCCAAAACGCGTCATTATTAAAGTCATGGGCGAGTGATAATCCGAAAGGATCTGGCCTCGCGAGACATGTCAGTAGCGTAGGGCAAGCCTCCGGCTTGCCAAGGAGCACTATGAAACGACTCTTCCCTTTGACCGCCGTATGCATGTCAACAGCGCTGGCCGCCGACATTCCGATCCGCGAAATCATTCTTTATAAGAGCGGCGTTGGTTACTTCGAGCGTGCCGGAACGCTTTCACCCGGCGAATCCGCCCGGCTCGATTTCAAAGCCACCGACATGAACGATGTTTTGAAGTCGCTCACCATCCAGGATCGCAATGGCGGCAAAGTCACCGGACTCCGCTACGATTCGAGCGAGCCTTTGGAGCAAAAGCTGGCCGAGTTCCCGTTCAAGATCGAAGGCCAAGCCCCGCTCAGTTCCTTTCTGGCTGAGATGAGAGGCGCACGCGTGGAATTGAAATTCAGCGCCGAGACCCTCAGCGGCGTCGTCGTGAGCGCTCGCTTGGCTGCATCTGAGGACAAGAAACCGGACCGTGAGCAAGTGGTTTTGTTGCTCGACTCCGGCGACCTCCGGACCTTGGACCTTGCCGCCGCCAGCTCCATCCGCTTCGCCGATCCGAAACTGCAAGCCCAGTTGAAGGATTACCTCACGGCAGTCAACCAATCGCGCTCCAAGGAAAAACGCAGCATCTACATCGATTCCTCGGACGCCAAAGAACGCCAAATCGCCGCCAGCTACATGATCCCCTCGCCAGTTTGGAAATCCAGCTATCGCCTGATCTTCGATGAGAAGAGCGACTCCACGCTGGAAGGTTGGGCCATCATCGACAACACTACCGGCGAGGATTGGAACAATGTGCAACTCGCGGTTGTTTCGGGCCGTCCGGTGTCGTTCATTAGCCAGTTGTATGAGCCGAAGTATTTGGCGCGTCAGACTGTGGATCTGCCGGAAGATCAGGCCGCGAATCCCGTGGTGTATGGAGGCGTAATAGGCGGTATCGTAAACGGCGTTCCGGACGGCGAGTCAAGACCCGGCCCACCGATGGGGCAGCCCGTCGCACGGGCAAAAGCGCTGAATGGCAGAGACCGCAGCCAAATGGTGACGCTGGCGTCCCCCGTACCAGTGGTAACCGGGTCGTATCAGAGCAGTATGGGCGCTGTCAGCGCTGTGACGGCGAACGTCGCAGCCGCCGACCTCGGCGAACTCTTCGAATACCGCTTCGCCACACCCGTGACGGTCAAAAAAGACGAATCCGCAATGCTGCCGTTCCTGCAGCAAAAGATCGGCTCGCGCAAGCTGCTGATCTACTCCGAGAATTATGGCGAGCATCCCATGAATGCAGCCGAACTGACCAACTCCACCGGCAAAACGCTGGATGGCGGCCCCATCACGGTCTTCGATGCCCAAAGCTACGCCGGCGAAGCGCTCATGACCACCCTCAAGACGGGCGACAAGCGCCTGATCAGCTACGCTGTCGAGCTGGGCACGCGCATCACCAGCAAGTTCGATTCCACCGGCAACCTGGTGCGCGAAATCCACGTCAATCGCGGCATTCTAACTACCCGGCAGGCGCAGCAGGAGACCAGGACTTTCACCATCCGCAACGTGGATCAGAAACCGAAGACCCTCATCATCGAGCATCCTCAGCGTCCCGGCTACAAGCTGCTCAATCAGAAGCCATCCGAGACCACGGCGGACGCTTATCGCTTCGAGGTAAAGCTGGGTCCCGACGCCACTCAGAAATTCGCGGTCAACGAAGAGCAGCTCTTCGACAACACCTACCAGGTTTCCAGCATCACTCCCGATATGCTGCTCACCTACGTGCGGAACAAAGCGATTTCGGAGACCGGCCGGCGCGAGCTGCAGCAGATCCTGGATCTCAAACGCCAAATCGCCGACACCGACAATCAGATCCACCAGACAGATTCGGAAGTCACCACATTGGTAAACGATCAGGATCGGGTGCGTCGAAACATCCAGAGCCTGAACAATGTAAACGGCCAACAAGAGCAAGTGCAAAAATACGCCCGCCAGCTTTCCACGCAGGAAAACCAGCTAGCTAGCCTACGCGACCACGCGAGCGAGCTCAAAAAACAAAAAGCTACATTGGAATCGAACCTCAACACCCAAATCGAGAAGCTCGATTTCTGATCCGCGTTTATCCGCGTCCATCAGCGGCTAAAATGAATCCTTGCGGATCGCCCTAATCGGTTATGGCAACGTAGGCCGCGCCTTCGCGGCTCTGTTGAAGCGCCAGCGTCGCGCTTATCCATTCCGCATCGTAGGAATCCACACCGCCCATCACGGAACCGCTTACGGCGATGGCGGCTTCGGCCCGCCCGCATCCTCCGTGGAAGAATTCCTGGACCGTGCGAAATCCGACATCGTAGCCGAAATCACCACGCTCAATCCAGCCACCGGCGAACCCGCGCTCTCGCACATCCGTGCCGCATTCGCGCGCGGACGCCACGTTATCACAGCCAATAAAGGACCCATCGCGCACGCCTACGCCGCACTCCGCGAAGAAGCCAGTGCGGCCGGCGTCCAATTCCGTTTCGAATCCACAGTGATGGATGGCGTGCCGGTATTCAACATGGTGCGCAGCAATCTGCCGGGCGTCAAAATTCTTGGATTCACCGGCGCTCTGAATTCCACGTCCAAGGTTGTTGTCGAGGCCATGCGCCAGGGCAAATCCATGCAAGACGGAATCGAAGCGGCGCGCCGCCTGGGTATCACGGAAGCCGACGCCAGTTACGACATCGAAGGCTGGGACTCGGCCGCCAAAGCAGCGCTACTTGCGAATGTTCTGATGGACGCACGCATCACGCCGCAGGATGTCGATCGCCGCGGCATCGGTCGTCTGACGCCAGAACGCGTGCGGGAGTTGGCCGGCGTCCGCAAAACAGTGTGCCTGGTGAGCCGCGCCCGCTTGAATCCCGCGGGAATCCGGGTCCGCGTGCGCGCCGAAGTACTGGATGATACCGATCCGTTGGCTGCCGTCTCAGGCACTTCCAATCTGCTACTGCTCCACACCGACCTCATGGGTACTATCGGAGTGGCGGGCATCAATTGCGGCGTCGACCAAACCGCCTACGGCCTGTTCAGCGACGCCGTTGATATCGCGCGACAGGCCCCCACTGTCCAGTTCGGAACAAGAAATTCTTGAGATACTGAACCTGATGCAAAGACTTGTCCAAGACCTGCGTTTTGCCATCCGCCAGCTCCGCAAGAGCCCCGGCTTCGCGATCACCACTATTCTCACGCTGGCGCTGGGAATCGGCGCCACCACGGCAATCTTCAGTCTGGTGAACGCGGTGCTGCTGCGACCGCTCCCGTTTCCTCAACAGGACCGGCTAGTGTCGCTGCTCGAATTGGATCAAACCGCGAGCGCCATGGTCCCGGGACACCTCAGCTATCCGGATTTTTTCGACTGGCGTAAGCAGCAGCATTCCTTCTCGGGCCTGGCATCCTACCGGGACAACGGCGCGACGTTAACCGGCGTTGGCGACGCGCAGCAACTCACCTCCGAGATCGTGTCGTCGGATTTCTTCCAGGTACTCGGCGTCCATCCCATGCTCGGCCGCGATTTCCGCGCGGAGGAAGAAAAGCCCGATACGCATGCTGCCATTCTCAGCCATCAATTGTGGCAGTCCACTTTTGGAGGCGCACGCGATATCGTGGGCCGGACCATTACGCTGGATGGCCAAAGCTATAGCGTGGCCGGCGTCATGCCGCCCAATTTTTCATTCCCCATCCAGAACCCGCCCGTCGCCTTGTGGACGTCCATCGGCGACGACACACAGTTCTTCCCACAGCGAGGCGCGTCTCTCTTGGAGGTGATCGGCCGCCTCGCGCCTAGCGCTTCGCTGGCTAAGGCCAAAGCCGACCTGGATGTCATCGCAAGCAACCTGGCTACTCAATTCCCCGACACGAATAAGATACACCCGAGCACAGCAGCCAAGCCGGTGCTCGACCAACTGGTGGGCGATACCCGGCCGGCTTTGCGGATACTGTTCGCGGCCGTGGGTCTGGTTCTGCTGATCGCATGCGCCAACGTGGCCGGTCTTCTGCTGGCGCGCGCCTCCCGCCGCCGCTCCGACATCGCCTTGCAAGCGGCTTTGGGAGCGAGCCCGAGCGAAATCATCCGGCAGATTTTGGTGGAATCCGTGGTTTTGTCCATGATCGCGGGCGCCTGCGGGATTGTGCTATCCGTTGCGGCCGTGCGCTGGCTCCCGCTCCTGGTGCCGAATAATCTTCTGCCCCGCATGGATCAGATGGGCGTGGACGGCACAGTGCTGGCCTTCGCTACAGTAGCCTCAGTCCTCACCGGTCTGCTATTCGGGGTGCTACCTGCCTGGCGTATGTCGCGCTTTGACCCCTTGCTTGCCCTGCGCGAAGGCTCGCCTGGAACTACCGGCGGCCGCCGTCAGCATCGCCTGCAAAGCTGGCTGTTGGTTTCAGAAACCGCGCTCGGTTTGGTGTTGCTGGTTGGCTCGGGGCTGCTGATCCGTAGCTTCATCCGCGTGCTCAATGTGGATCCGGGATTCGATTCTCACCATGTCCTCACCGCCAGTCTGAGTGTGCCTTCGAAACGCTACCCTCGCGCGCAGAGAATCGATTTCTATCACCGGCTGTTCGCCCGCTTGGCCGCGCTTCCTGGCGTCGAATCCGTATCCGCCGGTTTCCCCCTTCCTCTTGCTGGAAACAACATCGATATCTCCATCGCTATCGAAGGACGGCCCGTGACCAAGGGCGACGAACCGTCGGAGCAGATAGCCGTCGTCATGCCGGACTTTTTCCGGACCTTGAAGATCCCCGTTCTCAGCGGCCGCGCCTTCACGGCCGCCGACGACACCAAGGGTAAGCCGGTAATCATCATCAATGACAAGTTCGCCCGCAAGTATTTCCCTGGAGAGAATCCCATCGGAAAGCGCATCCAACCCGGCCTTGGGGACGGGACTGTTAAATCATCCATGCGCGAAGTGGTCGGCGTGGTGGGGAATGTGAAAAGAGCGGGATTGACGGCAGATGTGGAGCCTCAGTATTACCTGCCGTGGGAACAAGCCGTCATCACATCGCCCGCCTTGGTGATCCGCAGCGCGCAGGATCCTGCGAGTTTGATTGCATCCGTTCGCGCACAGATCTCAGAAATGGACCGGCAAGTCCCCCTCTACCGGGCCGCAACCATGGAAGAATCGCTGTACCGCTCCGCGGCCCATCCGCGTTTTCAGACCCTGCTGTTGACGTCCTTTGCGGCAATGGCGCTTCTCCTTTGCGGAATAGGACTGTACGGTCTGCTCTCCTATATGGTGGTGCAACGCTCCGCTGAGATAGGCCTGCGAGTAGCATTAGGCGCTCAGCGATCCGATGTCCTGAAGCTAATCCTCGGTCGCGGCCTCGCGCTTGCCGTGGCCGGCGTAGTGACCGGCTTGGCCGCCTCCGCGTTTCTCACCAGATATTTGAGCAGCATTCTCTTCAACGTCCAACCCTTGGATGCAGCGACTTTCGCCAGCGTCACGGCCATCCTGTTATTCGTTTCGCTCATTTCGAGCAGCGTGCCGGCCTATCGCGCCGCGCGGCTCGATCCAATGAAGACGCTCCGCGATCAGTAGCCCCGCGCGTAAGCAAGGGGACAGAAGTGTCCCCCGTCACGCCAGCAATATCCCACTCAAGGGTGTGCCAATCCTCCCGATAAGCAAACTTAGGCGCGCCTGTGCGCCGGAACGGAAGACAAATGAACACATCTATGACTGTCGGAAAGAAGATGATGCTGAGCGTGGGCGCGATGCTGGTGCTGATGCTGGGTTTTGCGGCCTCCTCCCTGTATTCCATTGCCAACCTGGGCGGGGAACTGGAAGGGTCCTCGCTGGGAAGCGGAAAGAGGTTGGACATCGCGGGTGCGCTCGCGAAAGACTCGGCGGAGATGTTGTCTTTTGAGAGGGGCGTACTCTTACGAGTGACGATGAAGGATCTCGCTAAAGCAGAGGGATACCAGAATTCGTTCAACGATCACGCCAAGCTGATTACCGCCGAAATCGCCGAGATACGGCCTTTGCTAATTACCGAGCGCGGCCGCAAGGACTTGGACACATTGGCTTCCGGCCTATCCTCGTGGATGCCGGCGCATGAACAGGTTTGGCAAGCCGCGCGGAGCGGTCAAATAGAGGGTGCATTGAAAATCTACGATGAACAGACCTTGCCGGTGGCAAAGGCGATGCAAAGCGCGGTGGACGATTTGAAAGAAGTCCAACGGGGGAATATGCTGGCGTCGGTGGCAAATGGCCGCTCTGCAGTGTCTTCCAGCCGCTGGATCGCGATCTTCCTCACGGCTCTTTTCGTGGTAGTTGGAATCGTGGTTGTCAGCATAGTTCGTTCGATGAGCAAAACCCTGGTCCACATGGCCAGTGAACTGTCCGAAGGATCGAGCCAAATCTCCAGTGCGGCCTCTCAAGTCGCCTCTTCCAGCCAGGCGCTCGCGCAGGGTGCCTCCGAACAGGCTGCCTCACTCGAAGAAACATCCGCTTCCACTACAGAGATAACCTCCATGACCCGCAAGAACGCCGAGAACTCGAAATCTGCCGCCGACGTCATGGCCACGGTGGATCGGGAAGTCAAAGAAGGCAACCAGACCCTCGATCAGATGGTGGTCTCCATGCAACAGATCAATGCCTCCAGCGACAAGATTGCGAAAATCATCAAAGTGATCGACGAGATCGCGTTCCAGACCAATATTCTGGCGCTGAACGCAGCAGTGGAAGCGGCGCGCGCCGGTGAGGCCGGCATGGGATTTGCCGTAGTGGCGGACGAGGTTCGTAATCTGGCCCAGCGTTCGGCGCAAGCGGCCAAGGATACATCCGCGCTCATCGAAGAATCCATCGCTACCTCAAGAGATGGCAGCACGAAACTGGAGCAAGTTGCCGGAGTGATTCGCGCCATCACCGAAAGCGCTACTCAAGTGAAGACGCTGGTGGACGAAGTGAACATGGGTAGCCAGGAACAGGCCCGCGGCATCGATCAAATCGCGAAAGCCGTGGCGCAGATGGATCAAGTGACCCAGACCACCGCCTCCAGCGCCGAAGAAAGCGCTTCGGCCAGCGAAGAACTGTCGGCGCAGGCGCAAGCCTTGAATCAGATCGTGAGCGAACTGGGGACGCTGGTCGGTGGCGGAGAACAGTCCGCTAGCGCCGGTGCACCGACCGCCCGCAAGTATTCCCCGAGTTCTTCCTCGCCAGCCGTGGGCCGCAGCCTGAGCGCGTTGAAGTCAGCTGTGTCCCGGCCTAAGCCGAAAACGGCCTCAGCGGCTCCAGTAATGGCAGGCGCCAAGTCTGCGCGTAATGAGTTTCCGCTCGAAGATAATTTTGGAGAAATGTAGAACGGGTCCGCCGCCTCAAGACTTTACCGTCGTGCCCGATAAGGAAAGTGTGCCGGGTAGCGCGGCGCGGAAGGAAAAGTAGTGAAATCGCAAATGACAATCGGAAAGAAACTGATGCTCAGCATTGGCGCGATGTTGCTCGCGCTGCTGGCGCTGGCGGCGGCCTCGCTCTATTCTATCTCGATGCTGGGAGATGAGCTGAACAAGACGGCCAGCCAGACCAGCAGGAAACTCGACACTTTTGGCGCCATGGCGACCAATGCATCCGAGATGCTGTCGTTTGAGCGAGGCGTGCTGGTTCGCCTGAGCATGAAAGACCTGCCTAAAGCGGAGGGATACCACACCAGCTTCGGAGACCGCGCAAAACTCATTCTCGATGAGATCAACGAGATGCGGCCCATGCTCGTAACCGAGCAGGGAAATAAGGACATGGACGTATTGTCAGCCGATCTAGCAAGCTGGTCACCAGCGCACCAGGAACTTTGGGAAACAGGCCGCAAGGGCAATCTCGAAGGAGCGCTCGGCATCTACGATAAGCAGACTTTGCCGCTTGCCAAAGAAATACAGAAAGCCACCGACGACCTCAAACAGACCCAAAGGCGGTTGCTGGCTGAATCTATTGAAACCGGCCGAGCAAAAGTGGCGACCAGCCGCTGGATCGCAATCTTTATCATCGTGGCATTCCTCGGGATAGGCGCCGCCGTCGTCAAGGTGGTTCTTAGCCTGAGCAACGGGCTTCGCCGAGTGGCTTTGGAACTGTCCGAAGGATCCGGGCAGATCAAGAGCGCCTCTTCGCAAGTGGCCTCCTCCAGTCAAGCGCTCGCGCAGGGCGCATCCGAGCAAGCTGCTTCGCTCGAGGAAACTTCCGCTTCCACTGAAGAAATCACCTCCATGACCCGCAAGAACGCTGAAAATTCTAAATCTGCCGCTGACGTCATGGCCGAGGTGGATCGCGAAGTCAAAGAAGGCAACCAAACCCTCGATCAGATGGTGTTGTCCATGCAACAGATCAACGCCTCCAGCGACAAGATCTCGAAGATCATCAAAGTGATCGACGAGATCGCGTTCCAGACCAATATTCTGGCATTGAACGCAGCCGTAGAAGCGGCGCGCGCCGGTGAGGCAGGCATGGGATTTGCCGTAGTTGCGGACGAAGTCCGCAATCTGGCGCAGCGGTCGGCCCAAGCCGCCAAAGACACGGCCGCGCTTATCGAAGAGTCCATCGCCACCTCGAGAGATGGCAGCACGAAACTGGAGCAAGTGGCCGGAGTGATTCGCGCCATCACCGAAAGTTCTGCACACGTGAAGACATTAGTGGATGAAGTGAACATGGGCAGCCAGGAACAGGCCCGCGGCATCGATCAAATCGCGAAAGCCGTGGCGCAAATGGATCAAGTGACTCAGACTACGGCCGCTAGTGCCGAGGAAAGCGCATCAGCGAGCGAAGAACTATCGGCACAGGCGCAAGCCTTGAATCACATCGTTGTCGAATTGGCGGAATTGGTGGGTGGCGACGAGCAATCCGTCAGTGACGGCGCACGGACCGCTCGCAAGTATTCCCCGAGTCCATCCTCGCCAGCCGTCGGCCGCAGCGTGAGCGCCCTGAAATCGGCAGTGTCCAGGCCGAAGCCGAAAATGGCTCCAGTAATGGCCGGCGCCAAGTCGGGCCGTAATGAATTTCCGCTCGAAGATAATTTTGGAGAAATGTAGACCAGGAGATGAATATGCAATCGAGTGTCCTAGCGAATCCGACCACGGCTGACGCTGCCAAGACTGACCCGCGAGCCGGAAAATATCTGACCTTCCAACTCGGCAAAGAGGAGTTTGCCGTCCAGGTCCTCCACGTCCGCGAGATCATGGGCGTTCAAGAGATTACTGCCGTTCCCCAGATGCCCTACCACGTCAAAGGCGTCCTCAACCTGCGTGGGAAGGTAATTCCCGTCGTCGATCTCCGACTGAAGTTTGGACTGCAGGAAATGGAATACACGCAGCGTACCTGCATCATCGTGGTTCAGATCGAAGGCCACGCCGGCAAGATTTCCACCGGCATAATCGTCGATGGTGTTTCGGAAGTCCTCACCCTGCAGACCGCCGATATCGAAGACACACCCGATTTTGGAGTGGGCGCCGCTACGCCTTATCTGCTGGGCCTGGCCAAGATAAAGGGCAAGGTGAAAATCCTGCTCGACATCAACAAAGTCATCCAAGAAACGTAGCGAGAGGCAGCGCATGGCGTTGCCCCACTTCAGCGCACCACCGGCAGCTCCACGTTCGACGGATACCTAGGCGATCGGTACACCCGCTGCTCAGCCTTCTGATAATCCGCTTCCCCCGCCATAAAAATGTTCGGCACAAATTTTTGCGGATTCCGGTCGATCAGCGGAAACCACGTACTCTGCACCTCCACCATCACCCGATGCCCCTTGAGATATGCGTGATTGTTGGAGTGCAGGTCGATGCTGTATTCCGTCACTTGCCCCGCCACTACCGGTTCCGGCTTCTCGAATCCATTCCGAAACCGCGCCCGCAGCACTTCGTTCGCGATCATCAACTGGTAGCCGTTCATAGGCGGATCCTTCTCGCCCTTCTCCGGATAGACGTCGATCAGTTTCACGATCCAATCGCTGTCCGTCCCTGTGGTGGAAGCAAACAGATGCGCAACAATGTCGCCAGCCACCGCCAGATCGCTTGTGAGCGGCTCCGTTTCCCAGCTCAAAACGTCGGGACGTTCGTATACGAACCGTTGATCCTCCACCAGCCATGGCGCCCACCCGGACGGGCCTCCATAGAGCGCCTCGATGGGCCGATGCCGGTAAGGCACCGGATGCGCCGGATCGGAGACGTAGCTATCGAAGTCACCTGTCGCGGACTCCGCTCGCGGCTCATCAAATGACAACCCGCCCGCGTCGTGAAAAAATATTTTCTTCCGTTCCACGCCATCGCGCGGAGGCCACGCATCGTAGCGCTCCCATTTATTCGATCCGGTTTGGAACGCGAGCGCCTCTGGCAACTCCAGCTTGCCCTTGTCCTTTAACCAATAAGCGAACCAAGGCGCCTGAACCTTCTCTCGAAAATATTTGCTGGTATCGCTCGCGAAGTCGATCTTGCCGAGCGTCCGGCCCGTGCCGCGCGCCCATCCTCCGTGATTCCACGGTCCCGCTACTAGATAGTTCCGATGCCCCTGGTCGAATTTTTCGAGCGTCTCATAAATCTTCAACGGTCCATAAAAATCTTCCTGATCCCACCATCCGGCAACATTGAGATTCGGTACGAGATTCGGAACATTGGCCTGCTTCAGATAAGGCGTCACTGCCTGCCTCTGCCAGAACTCGTCGTAGTTGGGATGCTCCACGAAATCGTTCCAAGTGGGCAGCTTCTCGTGCACATACTTCTTGTTGAAATTCGCAATCGGTCCCAGCCGCAAAAACCAGTCGAAGGTATCGAAGCGATCGAAATCGAAAGCCTCGTTCTGCTTGGATGTTTCCATCCGCGCCGAATACTCTAGTCCGTAGCTCAAACGAAATGCCCCGTTATGATGGAAATCGTCACCCAGGTACATGTCGGCCGGCGAGGCTTGCTCGGAAACAGCTTTCAGCGCCGGATGCGGATCGATCATCGCCATCACAGTCAGCCACCCGCCATAGGAAATCCCCAGCACTCCCGCGCGTCCGTTGTGGTTGGGCACGTTCTTGAGCAGCCACTCGATGGTGTCGTAGGCGTCCGTGCTTTCGTCAATTGCCTGTGCGTCGCTCTTCGCGCGCGGTGGCCGCATCATCACGAACTGGCCCTCCGATTTGTAGCGCCCGCGAATATCCTGAAACACGAAAATGTAACCCTCTTGCGCCAACTCCGCATAGATGCCGCTCAGCACCACCCGGAATCCTTGCGGATCAAGCCCCGGGCCATAGGGCGTCCGCGTGATCAAGAACGGCCATCGTTCGTTTGAGCTCTTCGGAGCGTAAATCTCGGTGTGCAGCTTCACTCCATCGCGCATCGGGATCATGACGTCGGTCTTGTCAAATTGCTGGCTCAAATCGGGGCTTGTCTGTGCCCCAAGCGCACCGGCCAACAGCATGGTCGAAAAGATTCGCATAGGCGTTGTCCACGGATTCTAGCATGGCAACCAAAATGCAACCGCTCCGTAATTAAACTTGAACGATCGGAGACTCATGGACTTTAACCTATCTCCCCTTTTGGTTATCTGGGAAGTTACTCAAGCTTGCGATTTGACTTGTGTCCATTGCCGCGCCAATGCTCAGCCGGAACGAAATCCCCACGAACTAACAACCGAAGAAGGCTACCGCCTCCTCGAAGAAACCAAACAGTTTGGCAATCCGCTTCTGGTTTTGACCGGCGGCGACCCGCTGAAGCGCCCGGATCTATATGACTTAGCGCGCTATAGCGTTCAGCTTGGCTTGCGTACCAACGTCACGCCCAGCGCCACGCCTCTGCTGACCTCGGAAGCCATCGACGGGTTCAAAAGCAGCGGAATATCGCGCATGGCGATAAGCCTGGATGGGCCAGATGCCCCAACCCACGACGGTTTCCGACGCGTGGACGGTACCTACGATCAGGCCATCTTCGCCCTTCGCTATGCCCGCGAAATTGGCCTCGAGACCCAGGTCCAGACCACCGTCACCCGCCGCAATCTCACCAAACTTGCCCAGATTGCCGAACAGGTGGGCGAAGCACAGGCCAAGATGTGGAGCCTATTCTTCCTGGTGTCCACGGGCCGCTTGCTCGAAGAAGAAGATCTGACGCCGGCCGAATACGAAAAGGTGTTCGAGTTCCTGTATGAGATCTCGAAAGTGGCGCCCTTCGACGTGAAGACCACCGAAGCCATGCACTATCGCCGCTACATCGCGCAGCGCCTCAAGGCCGAACACGGCGGGCGCGGCGGCGCCAACGGGCGTCTGCTGTGGAGAACCACGGGTGTCAGTGACGGCCGGGGTTTCGTATTCATCTCCCACACCGGTGAAATTTACCCCAGCGGCTTCCTGCCGGTTTCCGCCGGCAACGTGCGATCGGACTCGCTGGTGGACGTCTACCGCAACTCCAGCCTGTTCCGCATCCTGCGCACGCCGGAAGCGAACGTGGGCAAATGCGGCTACTGCGAATACCACAAAATCTGCGGCGGTTCCCGTTCTCGCGCATACGCCCTCACCGGCAACTACCTGGAAGCCGACCCGCGCTGCACCTATCAACCGTGCCAGACGCCCATGCTCGCACACGCATAAATTTCTTAGCCACGGATGGACACGGATAAACACAGATAAGAAATTCGAACTATCCGTGTGCATCCGTGGCCAAAAACTGAGCTTCTCGTCGGGCTAAGATAGATATCCATGCGTCTACTCCCGGCCCTGTTCTGCGCCGCCGCGCTCGCTCAAACGGCGGCTAATAAACCACCCCTGACGCTGGACGATTTTTTCAACTCAGTCGACATCCCCAACGTGCGCGTGTCCCCGGATGGCCACGCCGTCGCCATCGAAACTTCGCGCGCCGATTGGGACGCCAATCGTTTCCGTAACGATCTCTGGCTCTATCGCGATGGTTTGGTCCAACTCACGCAATCCGGCCACGATCACAATCCCGAGTTTTCCCCCGACGGCCGCTGGATCGCATTCCTCTCCGATCGCGGCGCCCAGGAAAAGGCGGCACAGGTCTATGCCATTTCACTGAACGGCGGCGAGCCTTTCCCGGTCACCCAAGCTGAGGATGAGATTCACGCCTTCACCTGGTCCGCCGATTCCGGCCAGATTTATTTCGCCACCCGCGCCTGGACCAAGGAACAGCAAGAGACGTACAAGAAAGATTGGAAAGATATCATCGAGTTTCGTGAGTCCGAGCGTGGTGACGCTATCCATCGCATCGCGATCTCAGAAGCGAAAAATTGCCTCACCGAAAGCCCAGCCAAGACGTGTGACCTGTCCACGCACTCTATCCAGCTGGCTTCCACGCCCTGGCGCGTCAAGCAGCTCGAAACATCCCCGGATGGAAGACGCGTCGCCCTCCTAACCGACTCTCGCACCCAGCGCTGGGAATCGCTGGACGCTTATGGAATTTATCTGATCGACGCCGCCGGGAGCGAACCTCGGCGCGTGCTGCAGCGCGAAGCCATCCTGGACGCTTTGCATTGGTCCTCCGATAGCCGGCACATTTTTTTCGGGTTCCTCAATGGTTCGGTGGAAGGACCTTACCAAGATGCGCAATCGCGCGCTTATTGGGTCGACGCAGAGACTGGCTCCTTGGCGCGCTGGGCTCCGCAATTCCAGGGCGCAATCGCGGGATTCGCCCCACTCGCCAACGGCGGACTGTTAGCCCTGGGCCGCCAAGGAACGGAAGTACAGCTATATACTTCGGAAAAACCCGCCGCCGATTTTGTCCTCCGTCAGGGCTCTCCCGGAACCTACGACAAGATCTCCTCCGCCGCGCACGCCTCGTCAATCGCATTTGTGCACTCGTCGCTCCAGGAACCCGCTGAAGTCTGGCTCGCAACTGACCCCCACGATCTCTCGCACGCCCGGCCCATTACATCGTTCAACCACCTCTTCACCGATCGCGCGCTGCCCCAGGGCGAGCCTTACCGTTTCGCCGCCGATGACGGCGTCCGTGTGGAAGGCATGCTCATCTACCCGCCCGGGCATTTCCGCGACAAACATCTCCGCATGTTTACGCTGATTCACGGTGGACCGGCCGATGCCGACGGCAACCAGTTCGGCGCGGACTGGTATCGATGGGCCTCGCTCGCCGCCACCCAAGGATGGCTGGTCTTTGAGCCAAACTACCGCGGCTCCATCGGTTACGGCGACAAATTCACCCTCGGCATCATCCCCGGCATTGTCTCCAAGCCCGGCCGCGACATCCTGGAAGGCGTTGATGCACTCGTCAAGGACGGCATCGCCGATCCGGATCATCTCGCCGTCGGCGGCTATAGCTACGGCGGCTACCTGACCAACTGGCTCATCACCCAAACCAATCGCTTCAAAGCGGCCGTCACCGGCGCTGGCGCCGTGGAACACGTGGCCAACTGGGGCAACGACGACACCACCTTCGACGACGCCCACTTTCTTGGCGGCCTTCCCTGGGATGCGAAGCAAAACTACGACGACGAAGCCGCCATCTGGCAAATCAACAAAGTGAAAACCCCCACGCACATCGTTTCCGGCGCCGAAGATGTCCGAGTCTACGTCGGTGAAGCCTATTTGCTCGAACGGGCTCTGCACACTTTAGGCGTACCGTCGAAACTCCTGATTCTCCCCGGTGAAGGCCATGAATTGGACAAGAACCCCTGGCACGGAAAAATCAAGGTCCGGGAAGAGCTAAAGTGGCTGGAAAGGGCGATGCAGTAGAACACCACGATCCGGGCGACAGCCCGTGGCGCACGCACTCATGCGTGCCGCGTTCACACTCATGTGAACGCCTTGATCAATTCCGTACACATGTGTTCGCAAGAGTGTATCTCATGGGCTTGCAGCCCATCCAACGGAATGAAAACCTTCGGGCAGCGGGTGGGGCGGACCCCCCAGGTCCGCGCTGGTCCCCCTGGACCCGCTGCCTCAAGCATCGACAAATACGAGCAGCAGGCCGACGTGGGCGTCGGCCGCGGACCAGGGGGTCCGCCCCACTTTGTGTTTTCGACGGTGCGAACACCGCACGCATGAGTGCGCGCGCCACAATCCGAGTGGTATTTTGAAAGAGACACCTCTCAACCAATGCTCGAAACCAAAGTCGAAACACAAGCGGACACTAATCCGCTAGAAACCTCTGAGTGGCTCGAGTCCCTGGACTCTGTTGTCGAAGAAGGCGGCTCCGAACGCGCCACCTTCCTGCTCGCCCGCCTCATCGATCACGCGGCCCTATCCGGCATCCAAACCCCGCACAAGCTCACCACGCCCTACATCAATACCATCCCGGTGGAGGAAGAAGTGCCATATCCGGGCGACCGCGAAATCGAGCGCCGCATCAAGAGCCTCAATCGCTGGAACGCCATGGCTATGGTGGTTCGCGCCAACAAACACGATCCCGGCATCGGCGGCCACATTTCCACCTACGCGTCGCTCGCCACGCTCACCGAAGTGGGTCACAATCACTTTTTCCACGGCCGCCACGGCGATCAACCCGGCGACTTCGTCTACTTCCAGGGCCATGCCTCGCCCGGAATGTACGCCCGTGCGTTTCTCGAAGGACGCATCTCAGAAAAACACCTGGAAAACTTTCGGCATGAGCTGCGCGCGGAGCCCGGTCTCTCTTCCTACCCGCATCCCTGGCTGATGCCCGACTTCTGGCAATTTCCCACCGTCTCTATGGGCCTTGGCCCCATCAACGCCATCTACCAAGCCCGCTTCATGCGGTATCTCGAAAACCGAGGGATCATTCCTGTCAGCGGACGCAAGGTCTGGGCCTTCCTCGGCGACGGCGAGACCGACGAACCCGAGTCGCTCGGAGCCATCACGCTCGCCCCGCGCGAAAAACTGGACAACCTCATCTTTGTCGTTAACTGCAACCTGCAGCGCCTGGATGGTCCCGTCCGCGGCAACGGCCAAATCATCACCGAGCTGGAAGCTGCCTTCCGAGGCGCTGGCTGGAATGTCATCAAGGTTCTCTGGGGCTGCAATTGGGACCCTCTGCTCGCTCGCGATACCAGCGGCCTTCTGATCAAGCGCATGGGTGAGGCCCTGGACGGCGAGTATCAAAGCTTCAAAGCCAAGGACGGCGCCTACGTCCGAAAAGAATTCTTCGGCAAATATCCCGAGCTGTTGAAGCTGGTGGAACACATGACCGACGAAGAAGTCTTCGCTCTGCGCCGGGGCGGGCACGATCCGCAAAAAGTCTACAACGCCTATAAGCGCGCGGTTGAGCATACCGGCTCACCTACCGTGATCCTGGCCAAAACCATCAAAGGTTATGGACTCGGTGAAGCCGGCGAAGGCCGCAACGTAACTCATCAACAAAAGAAGCTCAATGAAGACGAGATGGCGTATTTCCGCAAGCGCTTCGATATTCCTATTCCGGAAGAAACCGTCCACACCACTTCGTTTTACCGGCCGCCGGAGGACAGTCCCGAAATGCGTTACGCCCGCGAACGCCGCGACGCAATGGGTGGGAGTTTGCCGGCGCGCGTGGTTCCGAAGATCGAAATCCAGGTGCCGCCCGTGGATCTTTTCGCCGAATCGTTGGCCGGTTCGCAGGGCAGGGAAGTCTCCACTACCATGGCCTTCGTCCGTGTGCTCACGCTGCTGTTGAAGGATCAGGCCATCGGAAAGTTCGTAGTTCCCATCATCCCCGATGAAGCGCGTACCTTCGGCATGGAATCCCTGTTCCGCCAGTATGGAATCTACGCCAGCCGAGGCCAGCTCTATAAGCCTGTCGACAGCGACATGTTCCTGTTTTACAAAGAAGCCAAGAACGGCCAGATTCTAGAAGAAGGAATCACCGAAGCCGGCTCCATGGCTTCGTTCACGGCGGCGGGAACATCCTACGCAATATACGGGATCCCGATGATCCCGTTCTTCATCTATTATTCGATGTTCGGATTTCAGCGCATCGGCGATCTCATCTGGGCATTCGCCGATTCCCGCGGCAAGGGCTTCCTCATGGGTGGAACCGCTGGCCGCACCACTCTCTCAGGCGAAGGTCTGCAACATCAGGATGGGCACAGCCTGGTGCTTTCAAGCACCGTCCCCACCTGCCACAGTTACGATCCGGCCTACGCATATGAGATCGCGGTGATCGTGCAGGACGGCATTCGCCGCATGTACCAGGAGATGGAAGATCGCTTCTATTACCTGACAATCTACAACGAAAACTACGCCCAGCCACCCATGCCCGCGGGAACCAACGAAGGAATCCTGCGCGGCATCTACCGCTACAAACCCGCCGAGTCCGGCAAGACCCAGGTTCATCTATTCGGCAGCGGGCCGATTCTCAATGAAGCGCTGAGAGCCCAAAAAATCCTGGCCGAAAAATACCAGGTCCCAGCCGACGTGTGGAGCGTCACCAGTTACAACGAACTGCGCCGCGACGCCCTGGAAGTGGAGCGCTGGAATCGCCTGCACCCAGCCGATCCCGAACGCAAACCATATTTGCAACAAGCCCTGTCAGGAGCCGAAGGCCCCATCATCGCGTCCACGGACTATATGAAAGTGGTAGCCGACCAAATCGCCCCATGGCTCCCCGGCCGCATGGTATCGCTAGGCACCGACGGCTTCGGCCGCAGCGAAAACCGCGAGCATCTAAGAAAGCACTTTGAAAATGGTGCGGAAGCTATTGCAGCAGCAGCCCTATCCCGCCTGGCCCGCGAAGGCAAATTCGACAAGAAGCGGGCGAAGGCCGCGATATCGGAGTTGGGTCTGAATCCTGAGAGCCCAGACCCAGTCAAAACCTAAAATAAGCCACGGATACACACGGATGCACACAGATAAGAAGTTTTATCCGTGTTTATCCGTGTGAATCCGTGGCCAATTGCTTTTTATGTTCTACTTCACCGAATCCGACATTCAAGAACTGCTCCCCGTCTCAGAAGCTATCCGCCTGATGCGCATGGCATTCGAGGCCATGAAAAACGGCCGCGCTCAAAACCAGCCCCGCCGCCGTCTAATCCTCGAATCCGGCTCCGTTCTGCATAGCATGGCCGGCGCCGTCGGCAACTATTTCGGGACCAAGTTCTACTCCACTAACCCCCGCTACGGCGCCCACTTCTACTTCTTCCTTTACGATTCGAAAACCGCCCAGCCACTCGCGATGATGGAAGCCAATTACCTCGGCCAGATCCGAACCGGTGCAGCCAGCGGTTACGCCACCGATCTGTTGGCTAATCCGAAAGCCGCAACCTTAGCCATCATCGGCTCCGGATTCCAGGCCCGCACCCAGCTCGATGCCATCCGCGCGGTCCGTCCCATCCAGACCGTTCGCGTTTGGAGCCGGAGTGAAGAGAAGCGCCGCAAGTTCGCCGAAGAGTGCTCGGTCACGGCCGCGAATTCCGCCGAAGAAGCAGTCCGCGGCGCCGACATCGTCATCACAGCTACCAACGCCAAGGATCCGGTGCTCGAAAGCGATTGGATCTCGGACGGAACGCTAGTCAACGCCATGGGATCGAACGTCGCTACACGGCGCGAGCTCCCAGCCGACCTGGTCAAGCGAGCAGCCTTAGTGGCCGTCGATTCGCTCGAACAAGCCCGGATCGAAGCCGGCGACCTGATTCTGGCCGATAGCTGGTCGAACGTAGTCGAGCTTCAAAACCTCGAGCCACACTACGACCCGAACCACGTAACCATCTTCAAATCGATTGGATTGGGAATCGAGGACGTCGCTGCCGGAGCTTTTATCTACGAGCGGGCGCTCGCTACTCCTGAGCGATTTGCTGATCGGAGTCGCGCCACGCGCTGATCTTCAATCGCCGGCAAACCCAGCACAGCGGCTCCGCTGAATTCGGTGCGCACGGTGCGCTGCAGACCGAACACTTCTCCACGCGATGCAGTTGGTCGGCCGCGATCGCCCGTTTGGCTTGATCCAGCAGTGCCGGATCAATCACCGGCGCCGAAGTTGTGGGCAGCTTGCGTTTCATCCTTGACCACTACATTACCACGTACCCGACAGTTTACGCTGCCCGGTCAAGCCGCATAATGTAGCCCGGATCAAGCGATGCCGAACAACGTGAACACTTCTGCCCCGGCTTTACCTTGGCCGTCTTGCCATTGCTGACAACCGTGCCTTCCACCGTGTGCGTGCAAATTGGGCAATATACAAACCCCTTCGTCTCGAACTGCGTTGGTTGAGGATGAGCTGAGTAGGCCATGCTTCCTCCTTTCATCACTAGATAGGACGCGCGCACAGAACGAAAGGATTGTAAAAAATATGCAAACCGCTACACTGGTTTCTTGACCTCACGATGAAAACTGCATTCCTGTTCCCCGGCCAAGGTTCTCAATACCCCGGCATGGGCAAAACTTTGGCCGACCGATTCGCCGTCGTACGGCAAACATTCCAGCAAGCCGACGAAGCACTCGGCTTTCCTTTATCAAAAATCTGCTTCGAAGGACCTGCCGAAGCGCTCCAGCTCACCGAGAACACCCAGCCCGCTCTGCTAACTGTCTCCATCGCGGCATTTCGCGTGCTACAAGAACAAGGCCTGAAACCCGACTACGTAGCCGGTCACAGCCTGGGCGAATACTCCGCGTTGGTGGCGGCCGAATCCATCGAGTTCAGTGACGCTGTGCGCTTAGTCCGCAAGCGCGGCCAATATATGCAGGCGGCCGTCCCACTCGGGATCGGCGCCATGGCAGCGCTGCTCAAGCTACCCGAGGGTAAGCTCGATTCCATTCTGGCCGAAGCCGCGCAAGGCGAAGTGGTGAGCGCCGCAAACCTGAATTCACCGGACCAAATCGTCATTGCCGGACATTCCGCCGCAGTCCAACGAGCGGTGGAGCTGGCGAAAGCAGCTGGCGCCCGGCGCGCTGTGCTGCTCGCGGTCAGCGCTCCGTTCCACTGTTCCTTGATGAAGCCTGCTCAAGAACAGCTCGCTGTGGATCTCAATGCCACGGAATTTCGCGACCTCGCTGTACCCCTGGTGAACAACTGGCAGGCCAAGGTGATCCATACTGGCGCGGAAGCGCGCGATGGTTTGTACCAGCAGGTCCCCAATCCAGTCCGCTGGGCCGAGAGCATCCGCAAACTCGCGTCCGAAGGCGTCACAAGATTTGTCGAAGTCGGCGCGGGCGGCGTCCTCACCGGATTACTGCGAAACATCAACCCGGATCTAGCAGGCTCCAAATTCGGAGAAGCAGACGACCTGGAGAAAATTCATGCCGCGACTGCCTGAATCTCCGAATACCACCTCAGAATGCAAGAAGTGGGGCGGTCCCCCTGGACCGCGGCCGACGCCCACGTCGGCCTCTTTGTCCCTCGTGATGACAAAGCCGGACCAGGGGGTCCGGNNGACGAGGGCGTCCGCCCCACCATAAGTTATGTGGCTGTTTAGCGGTCGCGGCCTGTATCTTTCTACTGACCAGTTGCAAAATGCCCGGTGAGCAACAGGACTTTTCAAAAGTCACCGAAGATTTCGTCTATGGATCGCTCGCCCTATCGCCGATCTCCGCGACGTCGGCTGGCTACCACGAACATCAGGGTATGCGGCTGGACGAAAGGCTGGATGACCTGACCCAAGCCGGACTTCAGGAGCAGCGCCTGTTCTATGTCCATTTCCGCGACCGCCTGGCGCTGATCAAACCGGAATCCTTGTCGCCCGAAGAACGCGCCGATTTCCAGATCATCCAGAACCAGATCGATCTTGCGATTTTTGATTTCCGGCGCATTCAGAGTTTTCGCCACAACCCCACCATGTACGTGGAGCTCATCGGCGACGCGCTATTCAATCCCTTCGTCCTCGAGTATGCGCCGCTCGAGACTCGCTACCGGCACATTATCCAGCGCCTGTTCAAAATTCCAAGCTTCGTCGAAAACGCACGAAACATGCTGGTGGATTCGCCCGATGTGTGGACAACCGTCGCGCAGAAAGAAAACGACGGCAATATTGATCTGATTGACAAGACCCTCCGATCCAAAGTTCCCGGTCCTCTTAAAGCCGAATTCGACCGCGCGGCGAAATCGGCGCTCGATTCGCTTCGAGGGTTCAACAAATTCCTGAATACTGAGCTTTCCCGCAAGCCCGCCGAATGGCGCTTGGGAAAGGACAAGTACGACGAAAAATTCCGCTACACTCTAGCAGCCGGAAAGTCGCCGGATCAGATCCTGGCTGAAGCCGAAACCGCATTGAAGGATGTTCGTGGCGAAATGGCCAAGCTGGCCGCGCCCCACTCCATCAAGGAGGTTCTCGACAAAATCGCCCAACAGCATGCCACGCCCGAAACTTATTTGAACGAGGCTCGCAAGGATCTGGAAGAAGCCACTAACTTCGTGCGCGCGAAACATCTTGTCACGCTGCCGGGGCGCGCGAATCTGCAGGTAATCCCGACTCCCGAATTTATGCGCGGCGGCTATTCGGTAGGAGGATTCAATCAGGCTCCCGCGCTCGAACCCCAACTCGGCGCGTTCTATTGGATCACGCCCATCCCCACGGACTGGCCGAAAGACCGGATCGAATCCAAGCTCCGCGAATACAATACCTACGGCCTCCAGGAGCTGACCATTCACGAGGCCATGCCGGGTCATTATGTACAGTTGGAGACCGCTAACAATGTCGAGCCCAAATCTCGCCGCCTGCTCAGAAACATCGACGGCAACGGCGCCTATGTCGAAGGCTGGGGCGTTTACGCACAGCAGTTGATGTCGGACGAAGGCTACTTGAATAACAGCGTCGAGCTGCGTATGACGCTTCTAAAACAATTGCTGCGCGTGATCTCGAACACCATTCTCGACATCCGGCTCCAGACCATGAATATGACCGAGCAGGAAGCGCTGGATCTGATGATCAACGACGCCTTCCAGGAAAAGGAAGAAGCCACCGAAAAAGTGCAGCGGGCGAAGTTGTCATCCTGCCAATTGCCCACCTATTTCGTCGGCTGGCGCGGCTGGCTGGATCTGCGCGAAGAATACAAGAAGCGCAAGGGTGCAGCGTTCAACCTAACCGCATTCCACGACGCCGCGCTAAAAGAAAGCGCAGTCCCGCTCCCCGCGCTCGGCCAGTTGCTGCGGTGATGGTCTTCGTAGCGCAAGCCTCCGGCTTTCGAAATTGGCAAGCCGGAGGCTTGCCCTACAGAGACTCCTAAGGTATTCGCCGTATTGTCCACATAGGCCAAAGACGTTAGGCTGGGAATTGTGAAGTGCTTCATTCTAGGCAGCGTTGTGTTTGTTCTCTCGCTCCCCGCGCAGGACTCCAGCGTGCGAACCACCACCTCGGTCGACGTAAACGGCAACCGCATTGCCGATGGACCGCAGATTGATCAGACCAAATCCAAAGGCTCAGTCGATACAACGGAACGGATGCAATCCATCAACGGCCGCATGGTCCCCGTCGAGCGCGTTGAGGAACGCGTGCTGCGCGACGACTCGAGCGGGCGCGTAGTGGAAAGATTGATCCATCAATATGACCCCATGGGCAACCCAACCCGGCCGGTGAAGGAAACTGTTGAGGAACAGAAACGGCCCGACGGCAGTTCCACCATCCAGACCACGCGTTACCAGGGCGATGTCAATGGCAACATGCAGCTCCTCCAAAAAACCATTACCGATGTACGCAAAAGCGGCTCCACGGAAACCACGAATACCGTAGTCCAACGCCCGTTGAATGGGTCCATTGAAACCGTCGAGAAGAAAGATACGGCGCGCGTGAATCAAGGGAACGGGTATAGCGAGGAAGCCACCACCTATCGACGCGACGGTAGCGGCGGCTTTGGCGTCGCCGTTCGCCAGACCAAGCAGCATACCGAGCAACCCGGACAGTCAACCGACAACACCGCGGAATACGAGATCGGCCCTGATGGCCAATTGCAACTGCACGGCCAGACCGTCGCCAAGACCGTTACGCAGCCAGATGGATCGAAGGACTCCGTGGTGAACCTTTACGGCCGAAACGTTCCCGGTACTGTGGATCCTGACGGAAAGTTGAAGCTCTTCGAGCAGCAAATCATCGAACAGACGCCCCGGCCCGGCAACAAGGTGGTGGAGACCGTCAGCGTGCGCCGCCCCACGGTTTCCGATCCGAATATGCTGGGTCCCACACAACAGCTTTCCGAAACCACTTGCAAAGGCAAGTGCGGAACTCCGCAGTAAGTCCCCGTTCGCCGCCCCAAGTGTAACGCAGGATTTAACGTAACATTAGCGCTCTAGCTGCGTCTATGGTGCGTAGTATTTCTTTTTAGAGCTCTGAGAGGAGAAATTTGATGATGCAGCCTTGGAAACGAATCGAACCAACGGTGACAGCCGCTATCCTGCTAATAACGTTCGCGAGTGCAATCCCACTTGTCGCGCAAACCGCCCCAACCACGCCCGCCACGTGCACAACAGCGCCGCCTGGCCTAACAACTCTTGACTTCGAACGCGCCGCGACTTTATCTGACATTCTGACAACCGTAACGCCAAACCTGCCGGCCAACGAACTCGCCTCAATCACCGCTGGCGCGCAGGAAATTCGTGAAATATTTGTCTACAACTCGCAGCAGGGAACCGTAACGTCGACGGTATTCCTGGTGGCCGCTGGAGCGACACTCCCAACCCTCAATTTCAATTTCCAAACCGGAGTTATCCAATCGACAACCATTAAGGTCAGCCAGATCCTCACCAGTTGCAGTCCCACTCCGTCGCTTTTGATCATCGGGACCGTCTCTGCTAGTTCAACCACCGGAGCGTTTGGCAATCTAACCGGCGCACCCGCCGCGATTTCCATCGGTTACACCACTGCCACTCCGCCAGCGATCAACAATGTTGTCGAAGTAATCGCGGGCACAGTGGCCGCATATTCGGCCGCAGGAACCGGGACCTTGACGTTCCCGGCTGTTCCGGTGGTGCCGCCCGGGTCCACTGGGGCCATAACGGTCACCGTCACCAACCAGCAGCTTGGTGGCACCCTGGTGGGTGGAACTAAGATTGTCCAGGTGAGTCAGAACCCGTTGTTGCTGGATGCAAGCACCAGCAAGGGTACCGGTCCACTCACCTTCACTTGGACCACTTTAGGAGCGCCTGTCAATTTCGTAGGAACCGGTACTCCCGGTCAGATACTGGTTACATTCCCCAGCAAAGGCGACTTCGTGATTCAGCTTACCATCACGGACTCCAACACAGGAACAACCGCGACGTACAGCGTGATTCTCGAGTTCACCTAACCGCTTCTTAGCCGCAGATGAACGCGAATTTTCGATCCGCGTTTATTAGCGTTCATCCGCGGCTAATTAGGATTTGTTGCTCACCCGTGCCCGAAATGCATCAGCCAACCTAACCCGATCAGCGCAGCCAGAAAGTAGACGAAGCACCGCACACCGTAGCGCAGCCGCTCGGCGTCAGTGCGCTTCGTGATTACTCCCAGCACCACGGAGGCGAACAGCGCGAACAACACCGCCGCTTCAAAATGGGAAAGATTCATTTTCGGCATCAGTCCTTCTTCCCGGTCGCGATTTCATAAGCGTCCACCATGGCCAGCACATTCATCAGCCCGGCAGCCACCAGAAACTTGGTTCCGTAGTCGTGTACGTGGCCAGCCACGTCCGCCTGCGCATATCCCAGCCAGGTAGCCAGCAAATAGAGGAGTCCCGAAGCCAGATCGCCCAGAAATCCGCCGCAGTAGATGATCGTGGTGAGGATGTCGCCGGTCTGCGGCTGGAACATGGCTCCTCGCATCATCAAACCCAGCAGAAACATCGAGAGCACGGTCACCAGCAGCAGCGTGCCGCGTCCGGTCCGTTTCAGCAGAAAATGTCCGCCGCCTGGTATAAGCCATCCCAGCAGCACCGCGGGCGCCCACTTGCTGACCGGGGGCGTCGCCTCGGCCGCCGCCTTGGTTGGAGTTGTTGGCATCGTTTCTAGTTTAGCAATTTGCCGGCAGCGTCTGACGCCGACCCCCTGCATGGTATTCCTAATTAGATATGACCCGCGGCAGCGAAATGTTGCACCTCGATTACTACCTGCCGCAAGTCTTCAACCTGGCGCGCATCGCGCTCGTCCTCATCTTTGCGTTCATTTCGACGCGGGCCATGGGACGCCTGTTTCGCGGATTGCGCAACTACATCGTCAAGATGATGCTCAAGGCCGGGAGCGGAAACCAGTCCGAAATCGAGAAACGGGTCCAGACCGTGTCCGGTCTGGCGCGCAAGGCATCATTCTTTTTGGTATGGACCGTTGCATTGATCATGATCCTGAAGGAGCTGAACTTCGAGATCTGGCCGCTCGTGACCGGCGCGGGGGTGATCGGAGTCGCGGTAGGCTTCGGAGCACAAAGCGTGATTAAGGATATTCTGAGCGGTCTGTTTCTCCTCATGGAAAATCAGATCCGCGTCAACGACGTGGCTGTCATCAACGGAAAAAGCGGCCTGGTGGAAGAGATCAATCTGCGCACCACCGTCCTCCGGGCCGAGGACGGCGCGGTGCATATCTTTCCGAATGGCGCCATCCAAGGCCTCTCAAACCTGACGCGCGAATATTCCTACTATGTGTTCAACCTCTCCGTGGATTACAAAGAAAACACCGACCACGCCATCGAACTCTTGAAGGAAATCGCCGGCCAACTCCAGGGCGAAGAGCCTTACCACTCCGCCATCCTTGCGCCGTTAGACGTAATGGGCGTGGATCAACTCGGCGACTTCGCGGTTCTCATCAAAGCGCGCTTCAAAACCCTCCCCGGCCAGCAATGGATGATCGGACGCGAAATGAATCGCAGAATCAAGCAGCGTTTCGAAGATGCTCATATCGACATGCCATTCCCCACCCGCACCGTGCATGTTATTTCGGAAAGCAGGTAGTGCGGCAAGTCGTCAAAGAGAGCTAGAAGTGTCTGAGTGGTAGTGGGGCGGACCCCCTGGTCCGCAGCCGACGCCCACGTCGGCTTGCTTGGTTTGCGCGAAGCTGCTTCGGCAACCACGACTCCATCTGGATCCCCAGCGTTGGGAAAATTGCTTTACCAGCCGACCTCTAACTGCACGCGTTCGCAATACGGGCTTAGGAAGACCCCAAGAATGCTACCCTATTTGATGAGACTGGGAGCCCAATCGGGGTTGGAGTCCGTGTCAACGAGCACTCTTTCGTTCCGACCAAGCTCCCAGTTCTGCGGTGCAATTCGGTGACCATAGCTACTGGCTGCGATACGCACCGCCAGGGCCATCCAACAGCCTTATTATTGAAGGAAACGGTCTCTTTCGCCGCGGTTCTTTTGCCTGCTGTTGGGTGAGATGGGTGATTTTACCCAGCTCCACTCAATTACCGCATCAACTCGTCCCCATCACTTATTGCGCGTTGCGTGGTATTTTAGTGTTTCAAAACTATGTCCAACGTATCCCGCATCACGGTCGCGTACGGCGACGGAATCGGTCCCGAGATCATGGCTGCCTCCCTCCACATCATCCAATCGGCGGGCGCGCGCATCGAAACCGAAGTAATCGAAATTGGAGAGAAAGTCTACCTCAAGGGAAACTCCGCCGGCATCGAACCCAGCGCTTGGGAATCGCTGCGCCGCACCAAGGTATTCTACAAAGCCCCCATCACTACTCCGCAAGGCGGCGGCTTCAAGAGCCTTAATGTCACCGCGCGGAAGATGTTGGGACTCTATGCCAACGTCCGCCCCTGCGTTTCCTATCACCCCTTCGTCAAAACCAAGCACCCCAACATGAACATCGTCATCGTGCGCGAGAACGAAGAGGATTGTTATGCCGGCATGGAGTACCAACTCAGCGACACCGTCATGGAGTGCCTGAAAATTATCACCCGGCCGGGCTCGGAGCGCATCGCCCGTTACGCCTTCGAATACGCGTTGCAGCACAACCGCAAGAAGGTCACCTGCTTCACCAAAGACAACATCATGAAGATGACGGACGGCATGTTCCACAAGATCTTCGACGAGATCGGCGCCGATTACCCGTCCATCGAGAAAGAACATTGGATTGTCGACATCGGTGCGGCCAAGATGGCCGACACGCCGGAAGCCTTTGACGTCATCCTGATGCCCAATCTCTACGGCGACATTCTTTCCGACGTGGCCGCGCAGATCGCGGGATCGGTTGG
>PMOK01000244.1:44279-88821 GCA_003162425.1 Bryobacterales bacterium
CATCTCAATCAGCCGGATATCGCCGAGCGCGTTCACAATGCCTGGCTCTGCACCATGGAGGACGGCGTCCACACCTACGACGTTTTTAAGGAAGGCACCAGCAAGCAGAAGGTCGGCACCAAAGAGTTCGGCGAAGCGGTGGTGGCGCGCCTGGGCAAAACTCCGCACACGCTCAAGGCCGTGCATTATTCAGCGGCTCCGCCCAAGGCCGCGCATGCTGCGGAAGCCGGCAGGACTCCAGCGAAAGTCACGGTGGAAGGAATTGATGTCTACGTCGCTTGGCCTTCGCTCGATACCAAGAATCTCGCGACGGCTGTGCAAAAAGCCGCCGGTGATGGCTTGGACCTGATCATGATCGACAATCGCGGCGTGAAGGTCTGGCCGGACGGCATGGCCGAAACCCTGTGCACCGACGCCTATCGCTGCCGGTTCCAAGCCAAGAACGGGACCACTTCAAAGCAAACCGTCGCGCTGCTCGGCCGCGTTTTGGATCAGGGAGTTGAGATCGTCAAAACCGAGACGCTTCGTAATTTCGACGGCCAGGCCGGCTACACGTTGTCGCAAGGACAGTAGTCCGCATGCAGCCTTTGGTCGGCATCATCATGGGCAGCAAGTCCGATTGGGAAACCATGCGGCATGCCAAAGAGATGTTGGATCGCTTCGGCGTCCCCTCGGAGGCCAAGATTGTCTCGGCGCATCGCACTCCGCAATGGATGGTGGAATATGCTTCGAGCGCCGCCGAGCGGGGACTACAAATAATCATTGCCGGTGCGGGCGGCGCGGCCCACCTTCCCGGCATGACGGCCGCCAACACCCTGTTGCCTGTGCTCGGCGTTCCTGTGGAAAGCAAAGCCCTCAACGGCCTGGATTCGCTCCTCTCCATCGTGCAAATGCCCGGCGGCATCCCCGTGGGAACCCTGGCCATTGGAAAATCGGGCGCGCAGAACGCCGCGCTGCTGGCCGTTGCGATACTGGCCAATCACGATCCCGCGTTGCGCGAGAAGCTGCGCGTCTTTCGTGAAGAGCAAGCCACTAAAGTCCGTTCGGAAGAGCTAACGTGATCCAGCCGATTCTCCCCGGAGCCGCTATCGGCGTATTGGGGAGCGGGCAGTTGGGACGCATGTTCGCCATCGCTGCCCGCCGCATGGGCTATCGCGTCCATACCTTTTCGCCGGATCAGGACACACCCACCGGCCAGATTGCCGACGTCGAGGTGGTGGCCCCTTACGATGACCTGGACGCCGTCGAAAGCTTCGCGCGCTCGGTGGCCGTGGTCACATTTGAATTTGAAAATGTTCCAGCCCCCACCGCCCAAGCCGCCAACCGTGCCGCGCCCGTCCGGCCGGACGGAGCCATCCTTCACACCACCCAGCAGCGCATCCGCGAGAAGCGGTTTCTCACCAAGACCGGTCTCCCCATCACTCCCTATCGCGAAGTACGCTCGCTCGACCATCTGCATCAGGCCTTGAATGACCTAGGCTATCCGGCCGTCCTCAAAACAGCCGCCTTCGGCTACGACGGCAAAGGGCAATTCAAGATCGATTCGCCGGAACGGGTACAGGAAGCGTGGTCAGCGGTTGGCCACCAGGAATCCGTACTCGAGGCTTTTGTCGACCTGCAGTGCGAGATCTCGGTGGTAGCCGCCCGTGGAGACGACGGCCAGTTCGTGCACTACGGCGCCATCGAAAACCAGCACTCGCGTCACATCCTGGATCTTTCCATCGCACCAGCACGCGTCACGCCGGAAATCGCCAACCGCGCAGTGGAAATGTCGCGTACCGTTCTTGACCAACTTGGCGTGGTCGGCGTGTTGTGCGTGGAATTCTTCGTGACTCGCGACGGCCAGCTAATGATCAACGAGCTCGCGCCGCGCCCCCACAATTCCGGCCACCTCACTGTGGACGCCTGCGTCACCAGCCAATTCGAGCAGCAATTGCGCGCCGTTTGCGGCCTGCCCTTAGGCTCCAGCGCCATGCATCGCCCCGCCGCGATGGCGAACTTGCTGGGCGATATCTGGTCCACCGGCGAACCCAACTGGCCGGCTGCCTGCGCCTTCCCCGATGTCAAACTCCACCTCTACGGCAAGCTCGAGCCGCGCCCCAGCCGCAAGATGGGCCACCTCACCGCGCTAAACCACGCTGCCGACGAGGCTTACAGGACCGTAGTCAAGGCCAGGAAGGCGTTAACTTAATAAAATCAAGAATTATTGTTGACAAACTTAATTTACTTGATGTATAAGTTGATTAGGTTGATTCTGTGACATCGAGCCAAAAAGCGACAGACTGGCAGGAACTAACCAAACTAACTCAAGGCCAGCCTATCCTGATCGAGCGCGTCCGAATCGCCGACAAAGACATCACCATCGAGGGACGATTCGAACTGCCCCAGTTAGCCCGGTTGAGCCAGGAAGACCAGGTCTTTATCACCGCCTTCGTTCGCAGCCACGGCTCCATCAAAGAGATGGAGCAGATCTTCGGAGTCAGCTACCCCACCATCAAATCCCGGCTCAACCGCATCGCGAGCAGCCTGGAATTTGTAGAAACGAACCCAGCGCCGTCTCGCGCCGAAGTCCTGGACCGGCTGAAGCGCGGCGAGATCAGCGCCCAGGACGCTATCCAGGAATTGGAGGCTTTGAAATGATTCCATACGCAGCCGCGGTACAGATTCGCACCGAGCGTATGCGCTCCACGCAACGCTGGATCATTCCGTTTTGGCTGGCCGGCCTGCTGTTGCTCCCGGTTGCTCTCCTATTGCTGCCGTTGAGCCTCTTGGTTTGCTTGCTTGCCCGCATCAACCCGTTTCCACTGCTGGGTGCTTTCTGGAAAATCTTTGTCGCCTTGAAAGGCACCATCGTGGACGTTGACGACCCGCACTATTCCGTTTCAGTTCAGATTTCGTAGGAGGCATTATGAATGAGAACCGCCGCCAGATTTTAGAGATGTTATCCACCGGCAAAATCACCGCCGATGAGGCCGAGCGCCTGATCTCCGCCATGGAGAAAGGGCCGGAGCTGCCCTCAAGCTCGAATCCCAAAACCAAGCCGAAATATATCCGCGTGGTGGTGGATGACAACGGGAAGGGAACTGGCACCAAAGCCAATATCCGTGTGCCCATGCAGTTGCTTCGCTCTGGCGTGAAACTAGCCGCGTTGATTCCCGTCCAAGCCCGCGATCACGTGAACTCCGCCCTCCACGAGCATGGCGTTGCCTTCGATCTGAGCCAGATCAAGCCCGAGAATCTCGAAGAGCTGATCGACCAACTGGATGAGCTTACCGTAGACGTAGACGACAAAGACGTCAAGGTCCGCGTCTTCTGCGAGTAACTTCGCTGTAGCGCACGCACTCGTGCGTGCCGCGTTCACACTCGTGTGAACGCAAAGCTGTTACCGCCGTGTACTGTGCCAAACTAAAACTAATGCACGCTGTCCGCCAATGGCTCGACCAAGCTCGCTCCGTCGCCGTACTCACCGGCGCAGGAGTCTCGGCCGAAAGCGGCGTGCCCACCTTTCGCGATGCCAACGGGCTTTGGAAACAATATCGCGTCCAGGACCTGGCCACTCCTTCCGCCTTTGCGCGTGATCCCAAGCTGGTCTGGGATTGGTACAACTGGCGCCGCAGCGTCCTGGTCGAAGTGAAACCCAATCCCGGCCACTACGCCCTCGCCGAACTGGAAAAACGAATCCCTTCGTTCACTTTGATCACCCAAAACGTCGACGGCCTCCACGAATTGGCCGGCAGCCGAAACGTCCTGAGGCTCCATGGAAGCATCTGGGAAGTCCGATGCCTGGCATGCGGGCACCAGGCAGTCGACCTGCGAATTTCGTTTCCTGAATCTCCACCGAAGTGCCATTGCGGCGGACTCCTTCGCCCCGCCGTGGTCTGGTTCGGCGAGCCGCTTCCCACCGAGACATGGAAAGCCGCCGAAGCCGCCGCGCGATCTTCCGATCTTTTCCTCGTGATCGGAACATCGGCCGTCGTCTATCCTGCCGCCGGTCTGGCGCAACTCGCCAAATCATCCGGCGCCCGCGTCGTAGAAATCAATGTCGCGCAAACTCCGCTCACCGGCGACATCGACCAGTTTCTTCAAGGGCCGTCGGGCGAACTTCTGCCTCAGTTAATCGCATGAAGATCTGCTACCTCGACGCCTTCTCCGGCATCAGTGGAGATATGACAGTCGGCGCGTTAATCGACGCGGGCGCCGACCACGGCGCGCTCGTGAACATCCTCGAAAGCCTCGGTACCGAAGCGAAGTTCCAGGTCGAAAAGGTCAGCCGCCGCGGAATGGCCGCGTCCAAGTTCCACGTCAAAGCTGGCGAAGCCAACGGCCACCGCCATCTCAAGGACATCCTGGAGCTGATCGACAAATCCGCCGCTCCAGGTGGCGTCAAACAAAATGCCGCCGCCGTGTTTCAACGCCTGGGCGAAGCCGAAGCCAAAGTTCACGGCATCCCGCTAGCCAAGGTTCATTTTCACGAAGTCGGCGCGGTGGATTCCATCTGCGATATCGTAGGCGCTTGCGCCGGCTTCCATTTGCTGGGCGTGGACGCGATCTACAGCTCACCATTGAACGTCGGCAGCGGAACCGTTAACACAGAGCACGGCGTGCTTCCAGTGCCTGCGCCAGCCACTGCCGAATTGCTGACCGGCAAGCCCATCTACTCGCGCGGTCCCGCTCTCGAGCTCACCACTCCTACCGGCGCAGCCATCGCCGCAACACTTGCGAAAGATTTCGGCCCGCTTCCTCCGATGCGGATCTCATCCACGGGTTACGGCGCCGGCGACAAGGATTTCCCGGATCACGCCAACGTCCTGCGCGTCCTCATTGGCGAATCGACGGACGCCCGCGAGTCCACCACCGTTGCCGTTCTCGAAGCCAATATCGACGATTCCAGCCCACAGGTCCTCGGCTACGCCATGGAACGCCTGCTCGAAGCGGGCGCGCTCGACGTGACGCTCGAGTACGTGCTCATGAAAAAGAACCGGCCCGGCACGCTGGTCCGCGTCATCGCGAAACCAGAAGATCGCGAAACGCTCGCGCAATTGATGTTTGCGGAAACATCCACGCTCGGGCTCCGGATTTACTCCGCCGAGCGCCGCGTCCAGGCGCGCCGCATCTTGGAAGTGGAAACTCCGCACGGCCAGGTTCGAATCAAAATCTCCACCGACGGCTCCTTCGCGCCTGAATACGACGATTGCCGCAAACTGGCGCTCGCTTCCGGCATTCCGCTCAAACAGATCCTGGCGGAGGCCAATCTCGCTTATCTCAAAGACATCCGATGACGAAATACTATCTCACGACCCCCATTTACTACGTCAACGCCGCGCCGCACATCGGCACCGCCTACTCCACGTTCGTTGCCGACCTGGTGAAGCGTTTTAAGAAGATGGAAGGCTTTGAACCAGTGGTGCTCACCACTGGCTCGGACGAACACAGCCGCAACGTCGAGAAGGCCGCCAAGGCCGCCGACCTCAGTCCCGACGAATACTGCACCCGAATGGTCACGGAATTCACTGGCCTCTGGAAAAAGCTGGGCATCGATTACGACCACTTCATCCGCACCTCCGATCCCAAGCACCACGAGACCGTCCGCTGGCTCTTTGAGCGATGCCAGAGCAACGGATACATCTACAAGGGCGGATACACCGGCCAGTACTGCGTCAATGATGAGCTGTACATCAACGACGCCAAGCCCGGCGATCCGTGCCCCGAGTGTGGACGCCCCACCGAAACCGTCACCGAAGAGAATTATTTCTTCAAGCTGTCGGCGTTCCAGCGGCGGCTGCTGGATTTGTATGAGAGCGATCCCGAGTTCGTGAAGCCCGATCACCGTCGCAACGAGATCATCGCGTTCGTCCAGCAAGGACTCAACGACCTTTCCATCACCCGCACCAATATTAAGTGGGGCATCCCCGCGCCGGCGGAAAACCATCATGTCTTCTACGTCTGGTTCGACGCGCTGATCTCTTATATGAGCGCCGTCAAGGACGATAACCTGTGGCCGGCCGACCTGCACCTGATCGGTAAGGATATCCTGCGCTTTCATGCCGTCTACTGGCCGGCTTTTCTAATGGCCGCCGATCTGCCGCTGCCCAAAAAAGTTTTCGCGCACGGCTGGATTCTCTTCGAAGAGAACAAAATGAGCAAATCGCGAGGCAATGTTGTGCGCCCCGGCCCCATTGTGGATGTCACCGGCGTGGATGCGCTCCGCTATTTCCTGTTGCGCGAAATCACCTTCGGCCAGGATGGCAGCTTCAGCTACGACGCATTGATCCAGCGTTACAACGCGGATCTCGCCAACGGTCTGGGCAACCTGGCCAGCCGAACGCTCAGCATGATCCAGCAGTACCGCGGGGGCGTGATTCCCCAGTCCGACGGTTTGGGCGAAATCGCGGAAGTGGCGCGCGGAACCACCGAAATCGTACTGGACGCCTTCAATCAATTCAATTTTTCAAAGGGCCTGGAAATCGTCTGGGCGTTCATCACCGTCATTGATAAGTTCATCGTGGAGCGTGCGCCCTGGAAGCTGGCAAAGGACCAGGATCATCATACCCAGAAGTTGCTGGACGAAACGCTGTATACGGCTGCCGAATCGTTGCGCATCATCTGCGGGTGGATTTATCCCGTGATGCCCGCGTCGGCCCAAAATATCTGGGAACAACTCGGGATGCCTGAGCCCATGGCGAACATTAAGGTCGCGGATCTGCACTGGGGCAAGCTCGCGGGCGGCCAAAAAGTAGGAAAAGTGTTAGGCGTTTTTCCGAGATTGGATGCTGCGCCGGCAATTGCAAAAATGCAGGAACTGGAGACGTCCGAAAAATCTCGGCAAGCCGCGCTCTTCGCTACAACGCCCGCGGTCATTGTGCCTACCGATTCCAAAATCTCGATCGACGATTTCTCCAAAGTGGAAATGCGTGTCGGACAAGTTCTCTCGGCCGAACGCGTCAAAGGCGCCGACAAGCTTCTCCATTTGAAAGTGGACATCGGTGAGCCCGAACCGCGCACATTGGTGGCGGGCATCGCCGAAGCCTACACTCCCGAACAGTTGATTGGCCGCAAGGTGGTGATTGTCGCCAATCTTCAACCTCGCAAGCTGCGCGGCATCGAATCGAACGGCATGATCGTCGCCGCATCAGTCGAAGGCGGCAAGCCCGTGCTGGCTGGATTCCTCGAAGATATTCCCATCGGAGCGCGTTTGAAGTGAGTCTGATCGAGTACGTTGGCAGGCGAAAGCGCCTGCCCCACGAAANNGGCGCTTTCGCCTGCCAACTCTTCGATATGGGATGTTTTCTCAGTCCCGGACCAGCAGGCCCATGGGAACTCCCATGATTGACTCGCATGATTGACTCCCACTGTCATTTGGACAGCACGGAGTTTGACTCCGATCGCGACCAGGTGATTGAGCGCGCCCTCGCGGCCGGCGTGGAAAAAATGGTCGCCATCGGAACCGGCACTGGGCCCCCCGATCTCGAAGCCGGCATTCGTCTGGCGGATAAATGTCCTGCATTTCTAGCAACCATCGGCATTCATCCGCACGATGCAGCCAAAGCTGGTTCCGCGGATTACCGCCGCATCGCCGATCTGCTTTCCCATTCCAAAGTAGTCGCGGTGGGAGAGATCGGCCTGGACTACCATTACGATTTCGCGCCACGCGAAGCGCAAAAATCCGCATTCATCGAGCAAATGTCCATCGCCGCCTCCGCGCGCAAACCGATTGTCATTCACACCCGTGAAGCGTGGGACGACACCGTAGCCCTGCTTGAAAAATATTGGAAGCCGCATGGAATCTCGGGCATCATGCACTGCTTTTCCGGCGGTCCCGACGAAGCTCAGCGCGCCTTGGATCTCGGCTTCTACCTGAGCTTCGGCGGCATCCTCACATTTCCGAAAGCGACCAAGGTGCAAGAGTCGGCGAAAGCGGCCCCGAGCGATCGAATCCTGCTCGAAACAGACGCCCCCTATCTGGCCCCTGTTCCGAAACGCGGCAAGCGCAACGAACCAGGCCTAATAATCCACACCGCCCAAAAGCTAGCCGATCTCCGCGGCTGCTCCCTCGAAGAAGTATCCCGCCTCACAACCGACAACTTCCACCGCCTGGTAAATGTGGGGCAGGCGCTTCCGCCTGCCAACGCGAGAACCGCATGACGGAACCAACTGCTAAACTGAATAATTCCCATGGGACTCACCAGTAGGATCGGGCAGGCCCTCACCGCGCGCGAGATGCTCGACCTGGTCAAGGACGATCTCGAACGCGTCGAGCGCGAGATCAGCCTGGAATCGGTGGCCAGCGTCGACGCCGTCACCACCATTAATCGATACCTGCAAGACGGCGGCGGAAAACGCCTGCGCCCCATGCTGTTGCTGCTGGCCTCCAGGCTCGTCGGCGCCGTGTCCGATGGATCTATTCGCATGGCCGCTGTCGTTGAAATGATCCACACCGCCACGCTCGTGCACGACGATGTCATCGATATCGCCAAAACACGCCGCGGCCGTCCTTCGTCCAATACCATCTGGGGAAATCACACCTGCGTGCTGGCCGGCGACTGGCTCTACATGCAGGCCTTTCAAATCGCCCTTCGCGAGCGCAATTTTCATGTCCTCGATCTGCTCATCGCTCTCACCCAACTCATGGTGGAGGGCGAACTGCTCCAACTTGAATCCATCGGCAAGATCGCCATCTCTGAAGCCGATTACATGGAACTCGTGGATCGAAAAACCGCTAGCCTTTTCTCCGCCTGCGCGCGCTTGGGCGCCATGATGGGCGGCGCCGACGAGACCACCGAAGCTCGCCTGGGCGAGTTCTCCTGGAACCTCGGCATCGCATTCCAACTGGTGGACGACGTGCTGGATTTCACTTCCAACGAAAAGGTCCTTGGAAAGCCGGTTGGAAGCGATCTGCGCGAGGGCAAGGTCACCCTCCCTCTAATTTACGCGCTCGAAAACGCCGAGCCTGAGGAAAAACGCCTGGTCGACAATGTACTCAAGGACGGCAATTATGACCGCGCTCCTTTCTCCGAGATCCGCCGCTTGATCGAACGCCACCGTGGATTCGAACGTGTCCGCGAACGTGCCCAGTCCTTCACCGACAAAGCCCGCGCCATCGTAACCGAGTTCCCCGATTCTCCCTACCAGCGTGCCCTGGCAGCCCTGACAGACCTCGTAACCGATCGCGACCACTAGTGTAGGACAAGCCTCTGGCTTGTCCAGGGGCAAGCCGGAGGCTTGCCCTACATAGTTCTAGGTCTTTAGTTTCATTGACCCCGACATACCCGTCGCGATACACTGGTTCTTCGATTTCTCGCTCGGAAATTCACGGCTTCATCACTAGCGTCTACCAGGAGGAACATCAGTGGCTGAAAAAATGCGCCATATTTTTACGTCGGAGTCAGTTACCGAAGGACATCCCGACAAGGTTGCGGACCAGATTTCGGATGCGGTTCTAGACGCCGTTCTCAAGGACGATCCAACAGGCCGCGTGGCGTGTGAGGTCTTGGTCACCACCGGAATCTGCGTGGTTTCGGGCGAAATCACCACCACTACCTACGTCGATGTGCCCCGCCTGGTACGCAGCGTGATTTACGATATCGGCTATACGGACGCGGCTATGGGCTTCGACAGCAAGACCTGCGGCATCCTCAATTCCATCCAGAGCCAATCGCCCGACATCGCCATGGGCGTGGATACCGGTGGCGCCGGTGACCAGGGCCTGATGTTCGGCTATGCCTGCGACGAAACTAAGGAACTGATGCCCATGCCCATCATGCTGGCCCACAAATTGGTCCGGCAACTGAGCGAGGTCCGCCGCGCGGGCCGTCTCGACTTCCTGCGTCCCGATGGAAAAAGCCAGGTCAGTATCGAATACGTCGATGGCAAGCCCAAGCGCATCGAAGCCGTGGTTGTCTCCACCCAGCATGACGACAAAATCTCCACCGAAGACCTCCGCCATCAGGTGAAGAAGCATATCATCGATCCAGTAGTGCCCTCTCACATGGTGGATTCTTCCACCAAATATCACATCAACCCCACCGGCCGATTCGTAATCGGCGGCCCGCACGGCGATACCGGACTCACTGGCCGCAAAATCATCGTCGATACCTATGGCGGCATGGGTCGGCACGGCGGCGGCGCATTCTCCGGCAAGGATCCCACCAAAGTGGACCGTTCCGCCTGCTACATGGCCCGCTATGTCGCAAAGAACCTGGTCGCGTCCGGGCTAGCTTCGCGTTGCGAAGTCCAGCTCGCCTACGCCATCGGCGTGGCTGAGCCCGTTTCCGTGATGGTGAATACCTTCGGCACCGGACAAGTGGAAGAAGAACGCTTGGTGGAGCTGGTTCGCGAGTTGTTCCCGCTCACCCCCAAGGGAATGATCGATCATCTCAAGCTCCGGCAGCCCATCTACCGCAAGACTGCCGCCTTCGGCCACTTTGGCCGCACCGAATCCAGCTTCACCTGGGAAGCCACCGACAAAGCCGAAGCGCTTCGGGAAGGCAGCAGGACCGCGGTCGCCGCGCAATAATAGACTTTCGAAATCGAGGAATTCATGCCAACCAACGCAACTGAAACCGTAGCTTGTGATGTAAAAGATCTCGCGCTCGCCGACATCGGCAAGCGCCGCATCGAATGGGCTTTCCAATCCATGCCTGTTCTGCAGAGCATTCGCAAACAGTTCATCAAGACGCAGCCGCTGCGGAATATCCGCGTGGCGGCTTGCCTGCACGTCACCACTGAAACGGCCAATTTGATGATTGCCCTCCGCGACGGCGGCGCCAACATCGTGCTTTGCGCTTCCAACCCGCTTTCCACGCAGGATGACGTGGCCTCCAGCCTGGTCCGCGATTACAACATTCCTGTTTACGCCATTAAGGGCGAAAATAACGACGTCTATTACTCCCACATCATGTCGGCGCTCGATCACAAGCCGCAAATCACTATGGACGACGGCGCAGACCTGGTCACAATTCTGCACACCAAGCGCCAGGAGCTTCTGGCCAATGTGATCGGTGGCACTGAGGAAACCACCACCGGCGTGATTCGCCTGCAGGCCATGGCCAAGGAGAAGGTGCTCCGCTATCCGATCGTCGCCATCAACGACGCCCTCACCAAGCATTTGTTCGACAACCGCTACGGAACCGGACAAAGCACCATTGACGGCATCATCCGAGCGACTAATATGTTGTTGGCCGGCATGACCCTGGTAGTCGCCGGTTACGGCTGGTGCGGACGCGGCGTCGCCATGCGCGCCCGAGGCCTGGGCGCCAACGTCATCGTCACCGAAATCGATCCCACCAAAGCCATCGAAGCCATCATGGACGGCTTCCGTGTGATGTCCATGGGCGAGGCAGCCGTCATCGGCGACCTGTTCGTCACCCTCACCGGCAACAAGAGCGTCATCTCGCGCGATCATTTCGAAAAGATGAAGAACGGCGCCGTCGTTTGTAATTCCGGCCATTTCAACGTCGAGATCGATCTGGATGTTCTGGCTGGCATGGCCTCTTCCCGGCGCCCGGCCCGCGAGTTCGTCGAAGAATTCGCCATGCGCGATGGCCGCAAGATTTATGTCCTCGGCGAGGGCCGTCTCATCAATCTCGCCGCCGCCGAAGGGCATCCCGCTTCAGTTATGGACATGAGCTTCGCCAATCAGGCGCTGTCCGCCGAATACATGGTCAAGAATCATGCCAGCCTGGAAAATCGCGTCTACGCGGTTCCCGAAGATCTCGACAAACAGGTCGCCCGCATGAAGCTGGAAGCCATGGGCGTCAAAATCGATCGCCTCACGCCCGAACAGGAGCACTACCTGGCAAGTTGGAGCGAAGGCACGTAAGATAGGGGTTAGGGAGTTGGGACTAGGGGCTGGTCAGTGGTGAGCCACGCCAGCCACAATCCACTCTAACCACCTACAACTATGCTCGTCGAAGGCTGCAAGCACGAAATCGAAATCACCGTTCCCGTTGATGAGATCACCCGCGAGACCGATCGCGTAGTCGCCAACATTCAGCAAAAAGTCAGGTTGCCCGGCTTCCGCCCAGGCAAGGCCCCTGCCAGCCTCATCCGCACCAAGTTCGCCCACCAGGTCCGCGAAGACGTGCTCGAAAACCTGCTCCCCAAGTATTTCGACAAGCGGGTGAAGGAAGAAGAACTGCAAGTCGTCGGCCGGCCCAACGTCAAAGACGTCAACTTCAAGGAAGGCGAGCCGCTCAAGTTCAAAGCCGAATTCGAAGTCGCTCCTAACATTGAGCTAGGCGAGTATAGCGGCGTCACTGTACACTACGCGGAGCCCGAAGTCACCGACGCGGACATCGATAAGCGACTGGATGAAATCCGCGAACAGAAAGCCCAGTACGTGAATGTGGAGCCGCGCCCGGTCGCCGACGGCGACTACGCCGCAGTTTCGCTCGATAGCATCGCTGGTGTCGAGGAGCCAATCCATCAGGACGAAATGGTGCTCCACGTTGGCGACAAGGACACGCTGCCAGGTTTTTCCGAAGCCCTGCGCGGCATGTCGCCCGATGAAGAGAAGGAATTTGAGGTCACCTATCCCGAAGATTACGGGCAGGAGAAACTGGCCGGCAAAACCGTCAAGTTCCGCATGAAGCTCAAAATGATCCGCACCAAGGAACTGCCGGAGCTCAACGACGAATTTGCGCAGGACCTGGGCGATTACCCGGCTCTAAGCGACCTGCGTGAGGCCATCCGAAAAGCCATTTTCCACGAGCGCGAGTTTGCCGCTCAGCAGAAAGCCAAGGATGAGCTCCTCGACAAGCTGATCGAGACCCACGATTTTCCGGTCCCAGAAGCATACATCGAACGGCAGATCGAAGCTCAATTAACGAACCAGTTCAAAGAGCTGGCCGACCGCGGCGTCGATCCCGCCAAGCTCAAAATCGATTGGGCCAAGCTCAAAGAACACCAGCGCCCCAAGGCCCTTCACGATGTCAAAGGCTCGCTCCTGATCGACAAAGTTGCCGAGCGCGAAACCATCCACGCCACCAACGAAGAAGTGGACCACGAGGTCCAGCGCATCGCCAAACAGGAGCGTGAGCCCGTAGCCGCCACGCGCAAGAAGCTGGAAAAGGAAGGCCTGCTAGGCCGCATCGCCTACCGCATCCGCGGCGAAAAGACCTTGAACTTCCTCTTCGAACACTCCCGCAAAGAAGCCCCAGAACCACCAGCCCCCGACCAATCGGAACAGGCGGAGCAGTAGAGCGTTTCGTTTCTCGTTTCTCGTTTCTCGTTGGTAGCGCTCTACAGGTCCTAACGAGAAACGAGAAACGAGAAACGGGTTTTCTTATCCGTGGCCAAAAACCCGATCGGTCCACCCCCGCACAATACCGTTAGCTTTAGACGGAAACCGGTGCGGCCCCTCCAACAAATGAAACTCAACATCCGCCGCATGCCGCCGCAACCTATTGGGAAACTCCTTCACCACCTCAACCGGATAAAACTCATCCTGATCGCGCGAAATGTGGAGCACAGAAGCTTGCACGTCGCGATACTTATCCTCCTCCCAATCGCGCGGCACTCCCCCGCACAGCCCGATGATCCCCGCCACTTCTCCCGGATGTGTTCCCGCGAACCGGTAATTCAACCCCACCGGCTGCGAGAAGCCCACCAGCAGACAACGCTCGCGACCCATCTGAAAACGGTCCCTCAGCGACCCCAGCGTCTGTAGCACCATCTCATGATGCAGCCGCACCGCGGATTCCCAGTGCGGGCTGATCCCCCAGTTGTATCCAGGAACCGATTGCCGGTTGGGCAGACCGTCCGTCACATAGTGCTGGTTGGGCGCCTCTAGCGCGGCAATCACATGGCGATCGCCAACCAGCCCGCCAGTCAGCCGCAGCATGACCTCGGGATTCGAGCTATAGCCATGCAAAGTGATAATAAGCAACGACTTGTCATCCAAGTGTTCCGGAATGTGAAGTAGATAACGGCATTCCAGCCGCGCCGTGAAGCTCTGATGTTCGACCGTAGGAGTTCGCATGGAATACTCATAATAATCTGTACGGATACTGCCGATGAAGCTCATAGGGCCTTGGTGCGCCCGCTATGGGTGATTTGTCTACGGTCGAATCCGAACAAGCTTCCAGCTACCAGGCGATTGAAGCCGCACTCGACGTGCTTCCCATTCCTGCGTTCCTCAAAGCGGAAAGCGGCTGCTATCTGTTCATTAACAACACGCTATCCAAACAGGCCCGTTTGCCCAAGGAATATTTTGTTGGCAAGCAAAATCGTGACTTGGTTCCCTCCGCGGAAGCCGAACAGTTGGATAACGAAGATCAGCGCGTGTTTCGCGGCCAGAAAGTAGTTTCCGAACGAACGGTCCACGTGGAAGGCCGCGAGGTTAGCTACGTTGTCACCAAAGAGTGCATCGAAGGTACGCCCTACGGCAAAGTGCTGCTCGGATGCGTGCACGATGTCAACGCGCAGGATCGCATTCTGGCCGAACTTGCCCAGGAGCGCGATTTCATTTCCGCGGTTCTTCAAGCTTCCGGCGCACTGGTAGTTGTGTTCGACACCGAAGCGCGCATAGTGCAGTGCAATCGGGCTGCGGAACTGGTGACCGGATATTCGAGCGGTGAACTAAAAGGAAAGGTGTTGTGGGAAGTGTTCGTACGCTCGGACGAGCGCGCGGCCAGCCAGATTCGCTTTCAAACCCTGCTTTCCACGCGCTCGCCTTCCTTCTTCGAAAACGAGTGGATCACCAAATCCGGTGACACCCGCCGCATCTCCTTCTCGAACACCGTGCTGGTTTCAGACAGCGGTCAAATCCGCAACGTGATCGCGACCGGCATCAATATCACAGAGCGCTATCGCGCCGAGCAGGACCTGCTCAAATCCGAAATCCAGTTCCGGTCCATTTGGGAAGCGTCCCGCGAGCCAATGTGTTTGGGCGACGAGCACGGAACAATTTTGAGAGTCAACCACGCTTTCGGTCGAATGGTGGGCGCTCCCGCATCCACGCTCGTGGGCCAGGATATCGCGGCCCTCTTTCTCCCCGAGGACCAGCCCGCCGTGCGCCGCTGGTACACCGGGCATTTTGCTGCTGCCGGCGCCGAGCCTTGCCTCGAGCGGGAGTTCCAGTTCGCCGATGGACGCTCCGGCACGTTCGAAATCTCCCTAACCGTCATTCAAATCCCCGGCCAGCCCGCTCAGATCCTGGCCGTCTGCCACGACGTGACGGAGAGAAAACGGCTGGTCGAACGCGCTCAGATGCTGAGTTCCGCCAAAAATGAATTCCTGGCCAATATGAGCCACGAAATCCGCACGCCCTTAAACGGCATCCTCGGCATGACCGGTTTGGCCCTCCAGACCCAACTCGGCTCCGACACCCGCGAATACCTGGAGCTGGTCAAGTGCTCCGCTGAATCGCTTCTCGAAATGGTCAACGATGTTCTGGACTACTCAAAATACGAAGCCGGCAAAATGGTGCTTTGTCTCAGCGAGTTTTCCCTGCGTCAGGCGCTCGCGGAAGTGTTCAGTCCTGTGGCAGTGCGCGCGTCGGGGAAGGGTCTCAATTTCCGATATACCGTCCAACCGGATCTGCCCGACCGTTTGTTTGGCGACGACCAACGGCTGCGCCAGGTTTTGATGAGTCTGGCCTCGAACGCCGTCAAATTCACGCCTGCCGGCAAAGTGGAAATAGAAGTACAGGGCGAGTCCGTCGCGGAGTCCGGAGTCAGGTTGCATTTCACCGTTTCTGACACCGGCATAGGAATCGCTAGCGCCAGGCACGCACAAATCTTCGAGCCTTTTACACAAGTGGATGGGTCCACTACCCGCAAATATGCAGGCACCGGGCTAGGGTTATCCATCGCCTCGGCCCTGGTGGAATTGATGGGCGGGCGAATCTGGTTGGAAAGCGAACTTGGCCAAGGCAGTGCATTTCACTTTACAGTTGCGCTGGAAATCGCGCGAGATCACCCGGTTCGCCTACCGGGATTAGGACAGGAGGCGTTTCAATGAATACTGATTCCAAGCCGTTCTCGATAGAAGACCAACTCCACAAATTGGATGAAGCCGTCGCGCTCAGCCGCGTCGGTGGGGACGTCGAACTGCTGCGCGAAGTAGTGGGGTTATTTTTGGACGATTATCCGCAGTCACTCGAAATGATTCGCGACGCGGTCGCTCGCGGCGACCAATCCGGCCTGGAACGGCATGCCCACAGCCTCAAGGGATCGGTCTCCACCTTCGGCGCTCAGGAAGCCTTTGATGCGGCCCTGGCGCTCGAAAAGCAAGGCCGCACCGGCGACCTGGCCGACGCTCAGGGCGGATTGCACCGCCTCGAACAGGCCTTAGCCGCCCTTCGCCCCGAACTAGAAGCCCTCCAAACCAAATAACAAGTACTCCTGCCTAAAAACACTGTGCACGCGAATCGTGTGGGGCGGACCCCCTGGTCCGCGGCCGACGCCCACGTCGGCCTGTTCGGTCATATTAACGGTAGTGACTGACCACCAGTCAGTGCTGTATCCTGGCCATTATATCGCCTTGTCCTCGCGCACTGCTGCATTGAGCGTGGCGCGCCGTCGCCTCTACGGAATCGGGAACTCCACCTGCCGCTCGTGATTAAGCTGCCGGCTGAACTGCACGTCGACGTTCGACATCGGAACTTGTAGCTCCTGACCATCACGCGTGATCCAGTGGAACTGGTCGCCGTCCACCTTGTACGCCGTTGCTGCCTGGATCGTGTGATCTTTGAACGCGACCAGATAGTAGCCTTGGTTGTTGCCGTTAGACGACCGTTGCTGCGCCTGAGGCTGTCGCGGCGGTGCAGGTTGACCCTGCCCCTGTGGCGGATCCGGGTACCCGTAGCCGTAGCCTTGCGGGGCTGGCGGCGCTGAATAAGAACCTCCGTACGCGTAAGGATCGTAGCCGTAGTTATACGGACTGTACCCGTAAGAGTACGGATAAGCCGAATAGTACGGATAACCCCAATAATACGGATAACCCCAGCCCCAGCCGCCCAGCCCGAAACCCCAACCGCCCCCATAGAAACCGCGGCCTCCATAATACCCGCGGCCTCCATACCCGCCACGGAATCCACCACCACCGCCGACGCCGCCGCGGCCGGAGAATCCGCCGACAGCGTGCCCGCCCCCACCTCCGCCGCCATGCCCACCGCCACGTTGGGCGTAAGCGGGAGAAAGCAGTAGCGGGGAAAGGAGACCGACAAAAAGTGCTAGTTTCGGGAGTGCCATAACATCTCTCACTAAGCAAGGCGCGTGCCATTCCCAAGTGATTGTCCATAGGCGAGATCGCCGCAAGCCCGGCGGCTGAAAACCACCACCGTGGTTGAAATCAGCAACCGAAGAATCACCAATCTCCCCACACAATATTTCCGTTCCACATCAACAACCTCCCTAACTCGGGACCTACCTCCGCCCACCCTCGCACCGAGTCCGGCAAAAAGCGTTCGTCGCAAAACGCCCTCCGCCATGGCCTGACGGTCCGCACTGCCAGCCCCCAGTCCCTAGTCCCTCAGCTAGCCGCCCTGGGCCTCCACAGCTCCCGCCTCTCCCGCCAATTCCAAAAACCGCTCGACCAGCTCCGCGATATCCAACATGAGCGCCGCCAACACGAACGCCGCGAGCTCAAAGACGCCGCCCGCCGACCATGGCTTCGTTTTTTCAAAAGCTGAAGTCGAACGCTGCTCCGAACGTATGATGCGTCAGAACGAGGCGCGCTTCGAGCTTGATCCGAACCTACGCGAATGCCTCCAATCCCAGTAGGACAAGCCTCCGGCTTGTCTCAGCCGCATTATCAAAACAAGGCACGCGCCACAACCATCTCCGCGCTCCACCGCGTCTGCTATATTTTAAGTCTGCTCCTATGACCTCCACTTCCGTGACGGAAATCGTTTGCGCGCACAGCCCCGATTCCGACGACGCCTACATGTTTTATGGCTTGGCCACCAAGAAAATCCGGTCCCGGTTGGTCACCTTCCGGCACGTCCTTGAGGACATCGAAACCCTCAACCGCAAGGCTCGCGAGGGCGCATACGAGCTCACCGCGATTTCCTATCACGCCTATCCATATGTAGCCGACAAGTACGTTCTGATGGCCAGCGGATCCAGCATCGGCGATGGTTACGGTCCCATCCTGGTGAGCACCCGCCCCATGGCTCCCGAGGAAATCAAAGGAAAAAAGATCGCCATTCCCGGCCGCATGACCAGCGCGTATCTGGCCCTGAAATTATTCGAGCCGGACTTCGAAGAAGTTCCGATTCCCTTCGACAAAATTCTTGACGCCGTAGGCGACCACTCCGTCGACGCCGGCCTCATCATTCACGAAGGCCAGTTGACCTATGGCCGAAGCGGTTTTCAAAGTGTTCTGGATCTGGGCCGCTGGTGGAAGAACACCTACGATCTCCCGTTGCCGCTGGGAGGCAATGTATTGTTACGATCGCTGCCCGAAGACATCAAAAGCGAGTGCTGCCGGCTGATGCGCGAGAGCATCCAATACGCGCTCGATCACAACGAAGAATCGTTGAATTACGCCCTGCAATTTGCGCGCGATCTGGAGCCCCGCCTGGCCGAGAAATTCGTGGGAATGTACGTCAATCATTTCACGGTCGATTGCGGAGAACTGGTCCCCCGCGCAGCCCAGAAACTGCTCGATCTGGGCTACGAAGCAGGATTGATTTCCAAAAAAGTTACGGTCGAGTTTGTCCGTTGAGCACCCGTTTTATGTCCCGAAGAAAATGCTGTTGGATGCTGGCCAGTTGGCTGCTGGCGGCCGGCTTTTTCCTGCATGCGCAGGACGATCCCAAACAGCGCGCCAAAATCGTTCGTGAATTGAGCAAGGGCGGCTCGGATTCAATTCCGAAGATCGAGCCCTACCTGTCCGATCCCGTCCTGGATGTCCGCTTGGAGGCCGTGAAGGCGATTGCCTACATCGGCACGCAGCGCAGCCTCGATCCGTTGATCAAAGCTACCAACGACAACGACGCCGAAATCCAGATTCGCGCCACCGACGGACTCGTGAATTTCTACCTCCCCGGTTACGCCAGTTCGGGCCTTGGAGCGTCCTTTCGGCGCATCGGCACTTCCATTAAGAGCAAGTTCACCGACACCAACGATCAAGTGATGGACGCCTTCATTCAGGTTCGCCCGGAAGTAGTGCGCGCGCTCGGAAGAGTGGCGCGCGGCGGCGCAACCATGGAATCCAGAGCCAACGCCGCGCGGGCAGTCGGCATCCTGCGTGGCCGTGAAGCGATTCCCGATCTGGCCGAGGCCCTGCGCTCCAAAGATAGCCAGGTGATCTACGAATCGCTCATCGCGTTTCAAAAAATCCGCGATCCATCCGCCGGCCCTCGCGTTGCGTTCCTGCTGCGCGATCTCGACGAAAAGGTCCAGATTACGGCCATCGAAACCACCGGCCTGCTGGCCAATCGCGGAGCCCTTAACGATCTTCGCGATGTCCTGGACCATTCCAAAAAGATGAGCGTGAAACGCGCCGCTCTCACCGCCATGGCGCAGATGCCCGACCCGCAATTGCACGGCGTCTATATCGCGCGCCTGGCGGATAAAGACGAAGGCATGCGAGAGGGCGCCGCCGAAGGGATCGCGCGTTTGAAGAATCCCGACGATCGGCCGAAAATTGAAAGCGCGTTCTCCTTGGAAAAGAAAACCGGTCCGCGCGTTTCGCTAGCGTTCGCCATGGTCAGCCTCGGCAAGCGTGACATGGGCGCATTAGACCCGCTGCGTTACTTGGTAGACAACCTGAATTCCGCGGCCTACCGCGGTGTCTCCCGCGCCTATCTCACCGAGCTTGCCCGCGATCCCGAAAATCGCAAAGCTCTCTACCCAGCCTTCACCGAATCCACCGCAACCAAGGAGGAGAAGACGGGCTTGGCCCAAGTCCTATCAGTAAGCGGCGGTCAAGACTCCATAGCCCCGCTGGAAACATTATCGAAAGACTCCACCCCGGAAGTCTCCCAAGAAGCAACCCGCGCCCTACGAAACCTCCGCGCAAGATTACCGTAAGCACTCAACGAGAAACGAGAAACGAGAAACGTTTTTATCGTTCCATCCCGGTCACAACCTTCTGAAATTCCGCTTCGGTCAGCCAACGCCGCCCAGGAAGGCGCCAAAGCTGCAACGGGGAAGTGACATACAGTTCACCGCGCTGGAAATCATAAACCAGTTTTACCGGCGCGCCCGCTTCTACAGGATCGTTGAAGGGTTTCAAGCGAAAGTTCAAATACACAGCCCGATCGTCTTCCAGCCACCGATCGTCATTCGCGCGCTCCAATTGCATTCGAGGAAGTTCGTATTCCAGATGCAATCCCCAGCTTCCCGAAATCGTCAGTCGCGTGCGTTTCGAGAAACGGTACTGGTCCAGTTGATAGCCCCAGCAGTAGCCTCCGCCGCACTTCTCCCCAAATCCAAGCGTGGTCTGGGACAGAAAAAACACCAGTAACGCGGCGCCAATCGCCATGACGGCAACTCCGCCCGCGATCCATAGGGTTCTTCGAATGAGTGGCGTCACAGCTAACTGCTCCATTATGCGGGAAAATGATATTGATGACCAAGTTGGCCAAGCTTTTTGTGAATCCATTGTGGCGCACGCACTCATGCGTGCCGCGTCGGCNNTCGGCACTCCTGCCGACGCTTGGCTGGCCTACTAGCGCTGGCCCTTGCTGGAGGTGTTCTCTTCGCCCAAGCACAGAACCAAACACCCGCCGGCGCTCCTTCGGTCGCGAAACCAGCGCCCGCACCGCAGGCCGCTGAATCCAGCCCCCCTCCGGTCTCACTCAACGACTTCAGCTCGTCGCTCGAGAATCTCGTCAACCGCGTCCGGCCGTCCGTGGTTCAGATCTACTCCACCGGCTACACCACTAGCGAGGAGAACGACGCCACTAGCGCCAGTCTGCTTTCCAAGCAACACAGCACCGGTTCCGGAATCATTCTAACGGAGGACGGATACATCGTCACCAACGCCCATGTCGTGAAGGGCGCCCGCCGCATTCAGGTGCGTTTGCCGTCTCGAAGCGAAGCGGCCGGCCGAAACGTAACAATGCAGCCGGAAGGCAAACTGATTGACGCCAAGCTGGTGGGCTTGGATCGCGACATCGACATCGCCGTAGTGAAGATTAATCTGACCGGTTTGCCCTTCCTGGCATTCGGGGATTCCAACCGGATTCATCAAGGTGAACTTGTGATGGCTTTCGGAAGCCCGCTAGGACTGGAAAGCTCGGTCAGCATGGGCGTGGTCAGTTCCGTTGCCCGTGCGCTCCATCCGGACGACATGATGGTCTACATTCAGACTGACGCTCCTATCAATCCGGGCAATAGCGGTGGCCCGCTCGTGGATTCCCAGGGTCGCGTCATCGGGATCAACACTTTCATCCTCACGCAATCCGGCGGCAGCGAAGGACTCGGCTTCGCCATCCCCGCCAGCATCGTCAAAAACGTATACGGGCAAATTCGCCGCGAAGGGCACGTGCATCGCGGACGCATCGGAGTCCACGCTCAGACCATCACGCCCGGAATGGCGAGCGGTTTGGACCTGGCGCAAGATTGGGGCGTGATTGTCGCCGATGTCCAGCCTGATGGACCGGCCGATAAAGCCGGCGTCAAGATCGGCGATATCGTCCATAGCATCGATGGGAAGATCATGCACGACGCGCGTCAGCTCGAATTGGAAATCTTCCGCTATCCCATGCGGCAAAAGGTGACGCTGGATGTACTGCGCGGCTCGGATCATCTGAACATCGACGTGCCGGTGGTCAATGCCGTCGACGACCCCACACGTTTCGCGGACATGGTGAACCCGGAGGATAACCTGATTCCGCGCCTGGGAATTCTGGGCATCGGCATCGACAAGAAGCTGGCGGAAATGCTCCCCGATCTGCGCAATTCTTACGGAGTGGTGGTGGCGGCCGGCTCCGCTACCGATTTAACCACCGGAACCGGATTGAACCCGGGAGACGTCATCTATTCTGTGAATGGAACTCCCGTAGTCACTGTATCGTCGCTGAAGACCAAGCTGGATGAATATAAGCCTGGCCAGTCGATAGTGATGCAGGTGGAACGTTCCGGCGTGTTGATGTTCGTCACCATCGAGCTGGAATGAAATCAGTCGCACGAACAACTCTGCTTCTGGTTCTGGCGATGGCCGCCGGCATTGCGCAAACTCACAAGCCGCGCAAACCCGCCCCAACCGACACTCCACCACACGAGGAAGGCGCGCCGTGGCCGCTCGAACATCTGGCGGTAGAGGGAAACCAGAACTACACCACCGAACAGGTTCTGGCAGTGGGCAAACTCAAGGTTGGGCAAACCGTCGATAAAAATGAATTCGAGGCTACCCGCCAGCGCCTGCTGGACACCGGAGTTTTCGATCGCGCCGGCTACCGTTACGCTGCTGCTCAGGACGGCAAGGGGTACGACGTGACCATGGAAGTGGTCGAAATGGCGCAGATGTACCCGATTCGATTCGAGGACCTGCCCGCCACAGATGCCCAACTGCGAGACTGGCTGAAACAGAAAGATCCGTTGTTCGCTCCCAAAATTCCTGCCACCAAGATCGAGCTGGACCGCTACGTAAAGTGGATCGCAGAGTTCCTGGCCCAAAAGGATTATCACGAGACGCTAGTGGGTAAGGTGGTTTCTGAAGATTCTCCTGGCTTGACGATTCTGTTCCGGCCGGCCAAGCAGAGAGCTTCCATCGCTCGAGTCAAGTTCACCAATACAGGGGACCTTCCATCGGGCCTGCTGCAAACTGCCATCTCAGGCGTGGCCATCGGAATCGGTTATACGGAGCCGCGGTTACGGGAGTTGCTGGATGCGAGCGTTCGGCCTCTGTATGAGGCGCGCGGGATGATTCGGGTCTCGTTTCCAAAGGTGGAAACGGCGCCGGCCAAAGATGTGGACGGCATCGAAGTCACAGTGCAAGTGGAACAGGGTCCGGTTTACAAACTCGGCCGCGTCAGCTTCACCGGTTCGGATGCCTTGACGCCGAAAGAACTAACCAAGCTTACCAGTCTGAAGCCCGACAAGACTGTGAATTTTGATGAAGTGAGGGCCGGGCAGGATAAGATCGCGCAGAGCCTCCGCCGCGACGGATACATGCTTGCAAAATCCGAGGTGCACCGGGCCATCAACGACTCCGCAAAATCCGTAGATCTTAAATTCGAAATCATCCCCGGCCCACAGTTCATCTTTCATGACCTAACCATCATCGGACTCGACATCGAGACCGAACCAGTGGTCCGGAAACTATGGGGACTGCGCGCCGGCCGCCCGTTCAACGTTGATTATCCAAATCACTTCCTGGAGCGCATAAAGGACATGGGAATCTTCGAGAACCTGACCAAAACCAACGCCGAGTCAAGAGTGAATCCAAAAGACAACACAGTAGACGTCACCCTCTACTTCAACAAGTAAGACAAGTCTCCGACTTGTCATTGGACAAGCCGGAGGCTTGTCCTACTGCTTCGACCACGGCGGCACAACCCCACTCATGCGCGCATACGCGATCAATTGCCCCATATGCTCGTTGGCATGAACGATGATCCGAAGATACATGCCATCCACGGTGGCATCAACGCCGTTCACCTTCACCTTTCGCTGCAGATCGTCCGGCCTCACCACAGCATGGGCCACCTTGACGGCATCCAGCGATCGCTTCAACCAATCGATCACGTCCGCTTTGGCGGTAACAGTCTTCTCAAGATCCGCCGACTTCAAGTCAGCGGGCATTTTCGGCCCGGTCACACTCAGCAAATAGAAATTCGCCATCGCGATGTGCATGTAAACTTCGCTCACGGACCGTATTCCCGGCGCCGGCCGCCACGCGAATTTGTCGGCCGGTGTTGCCTCTGCCAGCGCGATCAGTTGCCGCGAAACGTGACCCCATTCTCCGTCGTAGCCTTGCCACAGGCCCTCCGTTTGGGCTTGCAAGCCTGTAGTTAAGAGCATGGCAAGGAGCATCTTTTTCATTCTTGTAGCATAGCGTAGGACAAGCCTCCGGCTTGTCCAGTAGCAAGCCGGAGGCTTGCCCCACTGGTATCCTATGTTCAGTGCCGTTGAATTTTCACCTGGAACAATACGATGGGCCGCTGGACCTGCTGCTGGACCTGATCCGCAAGCAGGAGGTCAACATCTACGACATCCCCATTGCGTCCATCACGCACCAGTATCTCGAGTACATGCAGCGTGCGCTCGAGCTGGATATTGAGTTGAGCGCCGAGTTCGTCTACATGGCGGCGACCCTGATCCACATCAAATCGCGCATGCTGCTGCCCAAAGATCCCGAACTCGAGAAGATATCGCCCGAAGAGGACCCGCGCCGGGAACTGGTAGACCGGCTGCTGGAGCACGAGCGCTTCAAGAATGCCGCTGAAATGCTCCAACAGAAACGTATGATGGAAGAGGCTGCTTGGTCGAACCCACAGATCAACCAGTTTCTCTCCGAAGACGACGACCCGGGATTGGCTGTAACACTCTTCGATCTGGTGAAGACCTTTCAAACCGTGCTGGAGCGTGCCAAGAATCGGCCGATATACGAGATCGGCAAAGAAGACGTCAGCGTCCCGGACATGGTGCGGTACCTGGAAAGGATCTTCCGCGAAACCTCGAAAGGCGAGTCCCTTTCTGTGGGGGAGCTATTCGAGCGGCAGCCCAGCCGGCGTGCCATGATCTGTCTCTTCCTGGCTATGCTCGAGCTGGTGCGCCGTCAGGCACTCGCGTTGACCCAGAAGGACGCTTTCGGCGACATTGGATTGAAGAGACACCGCGCCTTTGACGAAGTGCTGGGTCAAGACGAGTCGCTGGCCGCGATTGAACAGGAATACACCTAAATCGAAAATGGAAAATCAAGATGTACAAGCTGCCCTCGAAATCGTAGGGCCTGAGATTGTTTTGGAGGTCCAAGAACCAGCGCCCGTCCCCGTGCAGTGGTCCGACGCACAGCTCAAAGCCATCGTCGAAGCCGCCGTCTACGTAACCGACGAGCCGCTTTCCGCCGAACAGATCGCGGCCGCACTCGATCAGCCGGCCGCGGCAGTGGCGCGCATTCTGGAAGAACTGGCCGCCGAATACAACCAGCCCGAGCACGGGTTAACCATTCGTGAAGTCGCCGGCGGCTACAAAGTATCCACCAAGCCGGAGCATCACGAGGCAATCCGTGCCTTCGTGAAGAACCTGAAGCCACCGATGAAGCTCTCTCTGCCTGCGCTTGAAACCCTGGCTCTCATTGCTTATAAGCAGCCTGTCACGGTGCCCGAAATCGCCGAAATTCGCAACGTGCAAGGGGCCGGCGTGGTCAAGACGCTGCTGGATCGCAAGCTGATCGCTGCGGCCGGCCGCAAGAAAGTGGTGGGGAATCCGATGCTGTACAAAACCACCAAGGAATTTCTGGTCCAGTTCGGCTTGAAGGATCTGAGCGAATTGCCGACTCTCAAGGAGTTTGAAGACCTGGGGCGGTTGTCGATGGGAGAGTCATCGGGAGAAGAAGCAGAACCGCAGGCGGCCAACGAAACGGCGCAGAATGAAACCGCGCCCGAAGAAAAGGCCGAATAGATGCCCGAAGAACGGCTGCAAAAGATCCTGGCGCACGCCGGGATCGCAAGCCGGCGCAAAGCCGAACAGTTAATCCTGGAAGGCCGCGTCAAGGTGAACGGCGCCGTCATCACCGAACTCGGAACCAAGGCCGATCTTGAACGCGATCACATCAAAGTGGATGGGAAACGGGTTCAGGCTCCTGAAAGGCTGGTTTACCTCGCCATGAACAAGCCTCGCAACTGCGTGACGACGGTGAGCGATCCGGAAGGCCGGGCAACTGTTATGGATTTGCTGCGCGGCGTGAAGGCGCGAGTCTATCCGGTAGGCCGTCTCGATTATCATAGCGAAGGTCTTCTGCTGCTCACCAATGACGGCGAGTTCGCCAAGCACATCACTTCCGCTGCAAGTCACGTTACCAAGACCTATGTGGCCAAGGTAAATGGTCAACTAACACCCGCGCAGGAAGAGAATTTCCGGCAGGGAGTTTCCTTGAGCGGAAAACGAACCGCACCCGCCGGGCTCAAGCTAATCCAGCGCGTGGAAAATCCGTGGTACGAGGTGCGATTGATCGAAGGGCGGCAGAATCAGATCCGGCTGATGTTCAAAAACTTTGGGCGATTGGTGGAAAAGTTGCGGCGCGTGCGGATCGGATTTCTCGAGTTGGGCTCTCTCAGGCCAGGCGAGGTCCGGCACCTCAAACCGGCCGAAGTGGCGCGCTTTCGCAAGCTTCTCAAGATGGAGGAGCAGTAGATGGCGGCTATTCCGGACCTGCTGCGCAGGAGTCGAACTATCGCCGTGGTAGGTCTTTCCAGCAAAAGATTCCGGCCTTCTTATGGCGTGGCGGAATACATGCAGGAACAAGGCTATCGCATCATTCCCGTGAATCCGAATGAATCTGAAGTGCTGGGTGAGAAGACTTATCGAAGCATCGAGGATGTTCCGGAGCACATCGATATCGTCGACATCTTCCGGCGCTCGGAATTTGTGGGCCCCATCGTGGAGTCAGCAATCCGCGTTGGCGCCAACGCCGTCTGGATGCAGGAAGGCGTCGTTCACGAGGAAGCGGCCCAAAAAGCCCGAGACGCCGGCCTCGCGGTCGTAATGGACCGCTGCATCCTGAAAGAACACATGCGGCTGGAGTAAGGCCTGCCGCCTGCCTCCTGCCGCCCGTCTCCTAGTTCCAATATTCCCAATGATGCGTTGCCACCACGTACCAACACAAACACGCATTGGTGACCGCGTGCGCCAGGATGCAATCGCCCAGGCTCTTGGTCCGGATCAACCACCAGTTATACGCGATTCCCGCAATCAGGCCAACGTCCCAATAGCCGCCGTGTTCGGAAGCAAACAGAACTGCCGTGATCCAGAACGCCGCCGGGCTGTAGCTGCCGAGTTTCACGTCCTGGAATCGCGGAGAGATGATCCAGCGCATCAACCATCCGCGCCAAAACAATTCCTCCAGGATCGGTACCAGCACGACCGCGCGAATTATTCTCGACCACAGTACGATCGGTGAGGTCAGAACCTCGCTGGGCGCCTTATTATTGAGATGCCCCAGCATCGAATTCTGGAAAAGCCAATATTGGCGGTAGGACGGAAACAAAATATCGGGAGCTACCCAAATCGCAAAGACGGCAACTCCGAGCAGGACGGTCCAGAGTGTCTGGGAACATCGCAGGTCGATCACGTTTCGCGAGAAAACCCACAGCACTACCGCAAGGATCACCACGCGGAGCGGATAATCGATGGTCACGCTCAATGGCGAGTATTGTTGCAGCGCCAAAAAGACTACAAAAACGGCAAACGGCAATACGTAGGGAAGGCTTGGCCAGCGCGTCTGGAATGAGGTTGGCAAGGTTTGTCCTTAGGCTGGCTATCCTACTTTGGCGAGCAGTTGTTTGATTTCGGTCTGCTCTCTTTCATTGGGCTTGTTCCGCAGAGCAGTTTCCAGTTCTTTCTTGGCCAGCGGACGATCGCCTTTTTGATATAGAGCCATCGCCAGATGCAAATGGAAGGTCGGATTTTCCGGCTTCTGGCTCACTAGATCGCGCAGCAGGCGAAGGCTGTCGTCGGTGAGGTTCTTGCGGATATAAATCAGCGCGACAGTATCTATGACGTTAGGGTCGTTCGGTCTTTTCTGCTGAGCTTGCCTGGCGTACGTTAGAGCCTGATCCAGATCCACGCCGCCGTCGGCCTTCAGGTAAGCGAGATTGTTCAGGGCTTCGACGTTGTCGGGCTGGATTTTGATAACGTCCTCATAGGATTTGCGGGCATCCTCATCGCGCCCGGTTTGCTCGTATGCCATGGCTAAATCCAAATGGGAAACAACATTCCGGGGTTCCAGTTGGTTGGCCTTGTTAAAAGATTCAATGGCGCCCTTGATATCGCCGGCGGATTTCTTGGCCTCGCCGATGCGCACATAGAGCTCGGCGGAGTTCGGTTTCTTATCAATCAGTTTCTGGAACTGCTCGGTAGCCTCGGCGTACCGGCCGGCACGGTAGCAGGTGATGGCAAGTTCCATTCGATAGTCGATCCGGTCGGGCGATTGCCGAAGCTGGTCCTCTGCGAGTTTGATGGCTTGGTCCCATTGTCCAAGTCCGGCCTTGACCTCCATCATGCCAGGCAAGCCGCGCGGATCGTTGGCTTGCATCAGGATTTGAAAATCGGCGTCCGCATCCTGGAAGCGACGCTCCAGATAATCCAGTTCTCCGAGCTGAAATCGCGCGTCGTTCGACTTCGGGTACATTTTCAGCACCGCGTTCAATTCCTCGCGCGCTCTTTGGTTCTCGCGCATTTTCATGAGGCCGGTGGCGCGGATCAGCCGGGCCGCCAAGTTGGTCTGATCGGCATTGATCACTTCCTCGGCACTTTGGACGGCCTGCGGATTCTCCCCGCGCGCCAATTCCAACTGACCGAGTGCCAGCCGCGCGGGGATGTAACGCGGCTCAATTTTTAAGGCCTCCATAAATTGAATACGCGCCTGGTCCAGACTCTGTGGATCGCCTGAGGTCATGTAGGCGCGCCCCAAATTGAGATGTAGCGTTGGATTGCCCGGCATCTTCGTAATCAGGGGCTGCAGTTCGCTGATTATGGTTTTGATCTGCGTCTTGTCGCCGCTCTCGAGCAGAAGCGTGGCGTGCATCGCGACCGCTTCCGGATCCTTGGAGTCCTCTTTAAGAAGGGCGGCCACCATTTTTGAGGCCTGCTCGCGCTTGCCCTGAGTCCCCAGGACTTCCACCATTTTCTTTTGGTAAACGCGCCTGTTCTTGGCGTCTTCCTTTTGACCCTGGTCGTATTGTTGGAGCGCGCTATCGAAATCGCGAACCCGCTCATAGAAATCCCCCACCTGCATATGATTGTCTGGGAACACCTTGGGATTCGAGGTCAGCCGCTGGAGCGTGGCAGTCATCTCGGGCTTCCGGTTGGTCATGTAGTAATGAAAAGCGAGCTGCAACAGAGCGCTGCCCTGCGTGGGGTTGTTCGCGATCTTTTTCTTCAGAATCTCTTCGCCCAGTTCCGGATGGCTGTTCCTCACATAGTACAGATACAAGATGTCGTACATTGAGCCGTAGGTCTTCTGCTTCTCGATCAGGTCTTTCGCGAATTTCTCAGCAGCGTCGTTCTGCCCGTCCTGGAACAACGTTTGGACCAACGACAATACCAGATCGGGTTGATCGGGCTTCACCTGATTCGCCGCTTCGAATTTCTGGATGGCCGTCTTGCGGTCCTTCTGCATTAGGGCGACGTAGCCAGTAAAACGCAGGCCGTCGAACGATTTCGGATCTTTCTTGAACAACTGTTGCGCGAGATCCTTAAGATCGCCCAATAATGCCCGGTTTCCTTGCGGGTCTAATAGATAAAAGATCAGGTCGATGTCGCCGAGCTTCACGATAGCGTCCGTGTTGCCGGGGTCAATTTCCATCGCGCGGCTGAAATCCCGGCGTGCTTCACCGGGGATCCGCAGCTTCATGTTCGTCAATCCCAGCCGGTACCAGGCGTCGGCGTAGCGCATGTCCTTAGTGAGGGCACGGCGGTACATGATGGAGGCTTCCTTGTATTTGCCCTTATCGAAGTACTTGTTTCCGCTATCGACGTACTTTCTGGAAACTACTCGGGGATCTCTATTGCAAGCGACCAGCAGGATCAGGCAAAGCGCCGTCACCAACAAACGAAGACGCGAAATTGACATCGTATTTACTCAAGATACCAATTCTCGGGTTCCTCGGTTCCCTCGGGCCCCGGTTCATCGGTTATTCGGTTCGGTCAACCGGCCAACCGATGAACCGAGTGCTTCAGCTGTGCGAACCGAGGAACCGAAGAACCGAAGAACCGCCCGAGCTAGCGTAGCGAAGCGAGGAGCGTACCCGTCGAGTGTAAGACACTCAGGCGGGCTTTTTCCTGGGTGTGTTGGGCGTCGTAGAATGCGATCCACTTTTCTTGTTCATTGAGGCGGGCGTCATCCACCCGTTGGCGGGGTATGCGGCCTTCTCCGAATTGCACCAGCAGGACCGATACCTGTTCACGGGCGTAGTCGAGGTCTAGCTTGGCCACTTCGCTCGCACCTTCTGCCTTCTTGAGATCCTGATAGCTCTTTTGCGTGTCCAGGTCAATGCGATTGCGGGTCTGGTTCACTTGCGCGCGCAACTGAAGGATATCGGTCTCGGCTTGTGAAAGCTGGCCTTTGGCGGCTGACCCGATCAGCACCGGGATCTGGACGGAGACACCGAGCTGGCCGTTGTTGCGCTGGATATGAGTGAAGTATTGCTGATAGATTCCTTTCTCGAACAGAGAGTACTGCGCCACCAGATCCACCACGGGCAAGCGCGCGGCTTGATATCCGCGAAGCTCGAATCCCTTGGCTTGCAGTTCCGATTCCAGCCGCCGGATTTCGTGGCTGTTCTCGAGCGCCAAATCGCGAGCGGCCTGCTGGCTCTCGGGAATCTCCAACGGTTTGCGGCCATCGTCCGTCGGCTGCGCGCGATCGCCCGCCGGAAATCCCAAGACGACGGCGAGCGAAGCTTGGGCGTAGTCAACGTCGCCAGTCAAGCTCTCGAAGCGCTGTCGGGCCCGCGCCAGATCCACCGCGACGCGTTTGTTTTCCAGCGCCAGCTCGCGGCCTTCTTCCACCCTGAGCTTTGTGGCTTCGGCGACCCGCTCCAGGCTTTCCACTTCGAGCCGTAGAGATTGAACGCTGCGGACCATTTGCTCGGTATCGAGGAAGGCTGAAGCGGTTTGATACGCTGCTTCTTCGCTTTTCGATTGCACACCGATGGCGGCGCCTCGCGCATTCTCTTTCGCGCGGGCCACTTCGAAGCTCTTGGGCCGGTTGAACAGCGACATGTCGGCGCGGGTCTGGACGATGGACGGAGCCGCGCCTTCGATGCTGCCGGGGTAGCCCCAGGTTTTCGCGTCCCCGCTCCCAGCGTAAACTTTAGGCGAAAACGGAGCCTTGGCGATGCCAATGCCGGCCTGGGCTTTCTGTTCGTCGAGCCGCGCCAACACAACATCGGGATTTTCTCTTAACGCAATCTCCACCGCTTGCCGCAATGTGAGGGGATGTACTTCCGCCCATACGGCGCTGGCTGCAAAAACAAAAAGCAAGATTCGTTTGGTCACCCTTTTAGGGTAGCTAAAACGTTGCTGGTTTCTGGTTGCTGGTTCCTGGTTGGTTGCCATGCAACACTCGCCTGTCGTTATTCGGGCAAGAATCAAAAGGAGCGAAACCGGTACCACTCCGTGCAGCATCATCTGTCGGAGTTCGACGCTGACTTGCGGGCGGGGAAGTTCGATAAAGGTAAGCTGGACGCCGCTATCGACAATTTGAAAGACGTGGTGAAGAACAACACGCTGGAGTCGCATGATCGCGATGCGCTGGCGCAGGATTTGTCGGATCTGCGAACGTTGCTCGATCTGCGGTAACGCGCCGTAGGGCAAGCCTCCGGCTTGCCCGGACAAGCCGGAGGCTTGTCCTACGGGCTCAAGCGGTGGGCTGGGGTTGGTTCGGTAGGCCCTGCGGGACCATCGGCAAGGATCGGATCCTGATGCCAGTGGCGTGGAAAATGGCGTTGCCGACGGCGGGCGCTAATCCAACGATGGGCGTTTCGCCTGCGCCGGCGGAGGGCAGATCTTTGCGGTTCAGTAGGACCGTCTCGAGCACTGGGATGTCGCTGAATCGTGGCACGCGATATTTCGCAAGGTGCGGGTTCAGGATGCGGCCGTCATCGAACTCAATCGCTTCGAACATGGCGCCACCGATTCCCATGATGACGCCGCCTTCCACCTGGTTCTTGAGGTGTTCAGGATTGACGATTGCGCCGCATTCGAACGCCGTCACGACGCGCTCGATTTTCACTTTACCGTCGGGTTGGGAAATGGAAACCTCGGCGCAAGTGGCAACATAACCGCCTTTTTCCACGCCACACGCCAGCCCGAATCCGCGGGTGGGGATGCTCTTGGTTTTGTCCCATTCGAATTTTGCGGCCGCTGCTTGTAACACGGCGCGCAGGCGCTCGTTCTTGAGGTTTTTCAAGCGAAATTCCAACGGATCCATTCCCATCGCCGCAGCCAGTTCGTCCATGTGCGATTCACGCGCGAAGTGATTCGCAGTGGCCGCGAGACCGCGATAGGAACCTTGCCGCAATGGAGATGCGCTGGCCTGGAATTCAACTTTCTTATTCTGGACATCGTAGGGCGTTTCGATTCCAGATCCGCCGGAGTTGTAATTGTGGAACTCCCACGCCGCGATACGGCCGTCTTTCAAAGTTCCGCCGCGGACTTCGATTACTCCAGCGGGCCGGAAGTAGGCCCAGGTGAATTCTTCTTCCCGCGTCCAGATTACTTTCACCGGTTGGCCGGCGCTCTTGGCCAGGCGTGCCGCCTCAATCGCAACTTCTCCAGAATGTTTGCCGCCGTAGCCGGAACCGGTGTCGGGCACAATGACTCGCACGTTGCTCTCGGGGATGCTGAACGCTTCGGCCAGTTCACTCCGTACGCCGAAGGGCACCTGAGTTCCGGTCCAGACCGTGAGTTTGCCCTCGGTCCATTCCGCAACGGCGGCGCGTGGTTCAAGCGGAGTGTGCGCGATGTAGGACACCGTGTAAGTGGCTTCGCGGATAAAGTCCGAAGATTTGAGGCCCTGTTCCACGGATCCCTGTTCAGGCGTGGTGCGCTGGCGCGACTCTTCCGGATGGCTCTTCAGATAGGCGAACAGGTCCTTGCTGGATGGTTGACTGGAATGTTGCGGATCGGCCGTCCATTCCGCCTTAAGAGCGTCAATCGCTTTTGCCAGGGTTAGCTCATCGGGCGCAACGGCTCCCACGAAATCGCCGTCGTGAACGATCTTGACGTTCTTGATGGGTTCGGCTTCTTTGGCATCGAGCGAAGCCAGTTTCGCATTGAAGGCGGACGGGCGCAGTACGCGCCCCAAAAGCATGTTGGGACGCACGAGATCCGATGTGAACCGGTGCGTGCCGGTGACCATATCACGGGCGGTTGTCTTGGGGACGGAAGTACCGGCCACGGTCCATTTGTTGGCAGGAGTGACGGGAGCTTCGTCCACGGTTTTCATGAGTTGCTGCCCGTGAGTCAATTCGCCGAAGCTGACGGATTGATCGCTATACTTCAGGCGGCCATCGGCCACCGTGATAGATGCTCGATCCACTTTCCATTTTTCAGCGGCGAGATCGATGAGCGTCTCGCGCGCGGCCGCCGCCATCTTTCTCAATTGCGGGGCCATGGTGGGCGTGGTCCGGCTGCCAAAGGTGCCCATGTCATAAGGTGTGAGGCCGGTGTCCGCCATTACGAGTGTGATGGAGGCGATTGGCGCTCGTAATTCTTCCGCCACGGCCTGCGCGAGCGACGTGCGGATATTTTGTCCAACTTCAGTCTTGCCGGTGAAAACCGTTACGATGCCAAGTTCGCTGATGTGCAGCCACGCGCTGATGGTCTGGGGTAGCCCTTGGCCACGACCTCCGCGGCCGGATTCTTGCGCGGCCGCTGGATGGTCGAAGGCGAGAAAAAGCACGAGGCCGCCGCCCAGAAGCTTGAAGAAATCGCGGCGTTCCAGATCGAAGTGGTAGGCTGGGCCGGCGAAAAGTTCGTAGCGTTCGACTTCAAGCATGTTGGCCTCCGGCAGTGCGCGCGGCCATCTGGACTGCCGCTACGATGCGGGGATAAGTCCCGCAGCGGCAGACGTTGCCTTCCATGGCTTCCTTAATCTCAGCTTGGGTGGGATGCGGGTTCTTTTTCAGCAGGCCAGCGCCCGAAACGATCATACCGGGAGTACAATAGCCGCACTGCATGGCGTCGGCTTGGATGAAAGCTTCCTGTAATGGATGCAAATGGCCATTCTGCGCCAGACCTTCGATGGTGGTGATCGGTTTGCCGGCCACGCTGTTTGCCAGGGTGACGCAGGAACGCGTGGGCGCTCCATCGATGAGGACGGTGCAGGCGCCGCAGTGGCCCTCGCCGCAGCCGTATTTGCTACCCGTCAATCCGAGGTCGTCACGGAGCACCCAGAGGAGCATGCGGTCGGCATGGACTTCGAGGCGGTAATGTTTTTGGTTGACGACGAGTTCCATAGTTTAATATTACGCCCCTTGTCGATCTGGGTGGGCGCCGTTCGACGTATCAGTAGAAAGGAAAACATACGATGCGATTCATGATGATTGTCAAAGCCAACAAGGACTCGGAAGCAGGCGTTCTGCCCAGCAAGGAGCTTATCGAAGCGATGGGAAGGTTCAATTCGGAGATGATGAAGGCCGGGGTGATGCTCTCGGGCGAAGGACTCCAGGCGAGTTCGAAAGGTGCGCGCGTCAAGTTTTCGCAAGGAAAGCGTACTGTGCTAGACGGGCCCTTTGCGGAGACCAAGGAATTGATCGCCGGCTTCTGGTTGATTCAGGTGAAGTCGAAGGAAGAAGCCATCGCGTGGGCGTCGCGCTGTCCCAATCCACACGGCGGAGATAACGAAGCTGAGATCGAGATCCGCCAGGTGTTCGAAGCATGTGATTTCGGAGTATGAGCGGTGGGGCGGCCCTGCCCCACAAAACGCAACCAATGTGGGAACATGCGTCATTTTTCCAGGAGGAAATTGCCTACGAACAAGGCGTCGATACCGGAGGAGTAGAAGCTGCGGACGGCATCGCGTGGAGTGCAGACTAGCGGGTCGCCGAAAAGATTGAAGCTGGTGTTATAGAGCACCGGAAGGCCGGTGGATTTGCCGGCGGCGTGCAGAAGGCGATGATAGAGCGGATTGTCATCGGCTGAAACAGTGTGGACGCGGACCAGGCCGTCGCCTAGCACTGCGCTCTCGAATGTTTGGCGATAGTGGCGCTTGACGCGGCCCACTGTTGCCAGGTAGCGGGCGTTAGGACCGACATCGAAGTAAACGTCGGCGATTTCGGCGGGGACGGAAGCGGCGAATTTGCGGAACGGTTCGCGATGCTTGATAAATACGTTCAGGTTTTCGGTTGAGTACGGGTTGAGCGGGGATGCCAGAATGCTTCGATTGCCGAGTGCGCGGGATCCGAACTCCATGCGGCCCTGCATCCAAGCGATGATCTTCTGATTGTCGATTTCGCGGACCGCGCTCGCGACCAGTTCTTCGGTGGTGAGTAAATAGCGGAACCGAAGCTTGCAATTCTCGAGCACCTTTTTGACATCTTCGGCGGAATAGTTCGGCCCAAGACACATGTCATTTAAGTTGGCGCGCTTGGATTCGCGGTATACGCTGTGCCATGCGTGCAAAACAGCGCCGATGGCCGTGCCAGCATTGCCGGCGGCGGGCTGAACGAAGACATTTTTATGCTGTTCGAGCGCGTTCACCAACAATGCATTGAAGCCGAGTCCTCCGGCGAGACAGAGGTTTTGCGCAGAGCCGGCCATGCACAACACGGTGCGTTCGACTGCTTTTTGAAGTGCTGCGGCGATGGATGCGCGGAGGGGTTCCGGAATGGGGGCGCCGTCCTCAAGTCCTAGCCGATGGTAAAACTTCGCGCTAAATCCGCCTTGGCTGGCCCGATCCGAGTCGAAGAAACTGCGATCCAGGCGCGGCCAGGCGGGGCTGGGAAGAATTTCTTCAAAGATGGGGAGGAAGGCCTGCGCATCGCCGGCTGTCGATAGCCATTGCACTTTATGCTCTTCGGCATTAGCGCGGAAGCCGAGCAATTCCGTTACGCGTCCGTAGAGGTCGCCGAGGGAGTCGGGATAATACAACTCCTTTGACAGGCGCAACTCATTTCCTTCTCCCAGCCATAGCGCGCCACAGCGAAAGTCGCCCATACGGTCGAGCGTCAGAACGGCGGCCTCTTGAAATGGGGACGCGAAATATGCCGAAGCGGCATGCGCGGTGTGGTGTTCCACCAGAACGAGGCGGCTGGCCGGAAAACGCGCGCGCAAGGCCAGGTGCAGGGCGCTTTCGTGTCCGGTGGTGAAAGGGCGGACGAGGGCCACGCAGTCCACTCGGTCGCTCGACACTCCGGCCAAGCTGAGAGCCGATTCGATGGCGTCGTGAGGAAGCTCGCCAGGTTCGTGCCGGCGCGAGACTTTCTTTTGCTCCACGGCCGACGCGAGCGAGCCATTTTTCAGGACCGCGCAAGCCGGTTCGTTGAGCAAACCACCGAGTCCGAGAATGATCATTTCGATTTCTTCTCGATCTTAGCCCAGGTATCGCGCAACGCGACTGTTCGGTTAAAGACCGGCTTTTCCGTGGTGCTATCGGGGTCGACGGAGAAGTAGCCGAGTCGCTCGAATTGGTAGCGGCTGGAGGGCGAGGCTCCGCGCAGGCTTGGTTCCAGCTTTGCGCCCGTTACTACATCGAGAGATTTCGGATTGAGGTTGGCGGTGAAATCCTGGCCTTCGGGGACATCGTCCGGATTTTCGGTAGTGAACAGATTGTCGTACAAGCGAACCTCGGCGTCGATGGCGTGCGCGGCCGATACCCAATGGATGGTGGATTTGACGCGCCGGCCGTCGGGAGCATTGCCTCCGCGCGTGGCCGGATCGTAGGTGCAATGGACCTCGACAATCTCGCTGGTCGCGGGGTCCTTCACCACGCCAGTTGCTGTGATGAAGTAGCCATAGCGCAGCCGGACTTCGCGGCCGCGCGAGAGGCGGAAGTATTGCTTCGGCGGATCTTCGCGGAAATCGTCCTGCTCGATGTAGAGTACACGTGAGAAGGGGACAAGGCGGGTTCCCGCGCTCGCGTCTTCGGGATTGTTGACTGCTTCCATCTCTTCGACTTGACCTTCGGGGTAGTTATCAATCACCACGCGCAGCGGCCGCAAGACTGCCATCACGCGTGCTGCTCTTTTGTTGAGATCCTCACGCAGGAAATATTCGAGGAGCGAAAGCTCGGTGGCGCCGTTGGTTTTCGATACTCCCACGCGGCGGCAGAAGTTGCGAATTGCCTCGGGAGTGTAGCCGCGGCGGCGGAGTCCGGAAACGGTGGGCATGCGCGGATCGTCCCAACCGTTCACGAGGCCCTTTTGGACCAGCATGAGCAGCTTGCGCTTGCTCAGAATTGTGTAGGTGAGGTTCAGCCGGTCGAATTCGTACTGGTAGGGATGATAGATGCCGAGTTGCTCGATGTACCAGTTGTAGAGAGGCCGGTGGTCTTCGAATTCGAGCGTGCAGATGGAGTGCGTGATGCGCTCAATGGAGTCGGACTGGCCATGCGCGAAATCGTACATCGGATAAATGCACCATTTGTTGCCGGTGCGGTGATGCTCGGCATGCAGGATGCGGTACATAATGGGATCGCGCATGTTGAGGTTGGCCGAGGCCATGTCGATCTTGGCGCGCAGAGTGCGGAAGCCGTCGGGGAATTCGCCGGCTTTCATGCGCGCGAATAGATCCAGGCTTTCTTCCACCGTTCGATTTCGATAGGGGCTCTCCTGGCCGGGCTCGGTCAGGGTGCCGCGTTGCTTGCGGACTTCGTCGCCTGAGAGGTCGCAGACGAAAGCTTTTCCGGCCTTGATGAGCTGAACGGCCCATTCATAGAGCTGATCGAAATAGTCTGAGGCGTAGAACATCCGGTCGCCCCAATCGCCACCCAGCCAGCGCGCGTCTTCGATGATGGAGTCGACGTATTCGGTTTCCTCTTTGGAGGGATTGGTGTCATCGAAGCGCAGATTGCATTGGCCGCCGAATTCAGCGGCGAGACCGAAGTTAAGGTTGATGGATTTCGCGTGGCCGATGTGGAGATAGCCGTTCGGCTCCGGTGGAAAACGTGTGTGCACACGTCCACCGAACTTGTTGGTCTTCAGGTCGTCGATGATGATATCGCGGACGAAGTTGGAAACCGGCGCGTCGGAATCGGCGATCTCGGGACCGGCTGTGGGACTGTTCATATTCTCTTTCTATTGTGCAACGGAGCCGGGCGTTCACAGGAGTGCGAGCGCCGCGTTTATTCGCTTGAGGGTGGTTTCGCGGCCTAGGACTTCTAATGTTTCAAATAGGGGTGGGGCGTTTTTGCGGCCGCATACTGCAACGCGGATGGGCTGGAACATTTGGCCTGGTTTTATCTTTAGATCTTGGGCGGCGGCGCGTAAGGCTTGATCCAGAGCATCGTGCTTGAATTCGACGGTGGACAGGACTTCGCGGGCGCGTTCGAGAACTGCTAGCGCCATGGGTGCGTCGCCTTTTTGCGGAATCAGTTCGGCGCTGTCGTACGGGGGCAGTTCGTCCAGAAAGAAGAAGTCGGCTGCGGTGGAGACGTCTCTCAGCAGCTTGATGCGCTCCTGGATCAATGGAGTGACTTGCAGTATCTTGCCGGGGTCCGCATTCGGGACGAACGGCAATAATTGTTTGGCTAGTTCTTCCACCGGCATGGTGCGGATCAGTTCCGCGTTGAGCCAGACGGCTTTGGGATCAAACGGATCTTGGTCGGTGAAGTTCACCACGGCGTTGCTGTGATTGATGCCTTCGAACGAGAATGCGTCGGTCAATTCCTGCCGGGCCATCTGCTCGCGATTGTCTTTGGGCGACCAGCCGAGCAGGCACAGAAAGTTCACAAATGCGTGCGGCAGGAATCCAGCATCGCGATAGGTGGTAACACTGACCACGGGGCCATGTTTGCGCTTCGAGAGTTTGGATCCATCGGGAGCAATCAGGAGCGGTAGATGCGCGAAGATCGGCAGCGCGGCGCCGGCGGCTTCGAAGATCAGAACGTGTTTGAAAGTGTTGGTCAGATGGTCCTGCCCGCGGATGATGTGGCTGATATTCAGGTCGATGTCGTCGGCGCAGGAAGCCATGTGATAAGTGGGAATGCCGTTGCTGCGGAGCAGGGCGAAGTCTTCGATATCGGCGGGTAGCTTCGATTGCGGGCCGTAGACGGCATCGCGGAATTCGACTGGATGCGAGCTGTCACGAGGCACTCGAAAGCGCAGGACGAATGGTTCGCCCGCATCGGCGCGGCGCTGGCTTTCTTCATTTGATAGCTCCCGCATGGCGGGATTGAATAGCCAAGGACCGCCCGAGCGCTCCTTGGTATCCGACTCGGCTGATGCGGGCGTGAAATCGCGATAGGCCAGGCCTTTTTCGAAGATTTTCCAGGCGACCTGGCGGTGCAGCTCGATTCGATCGGATTGGTGATAGAGCTCGTCCCAGCCGAGATCGAGCCACTTCAAGCCATCGAAGATTGAATCGCGCGAAGCTTGGGTGTTGCGATCGACGTCGGTGTCGTCGATGCGGAGAACCATGGTGCCGTTGTTGTGGCGGGCGTAAAGCCAGTTGAAGATGAACGTTCTTGCGCTACCGATGTGCAGGAAACCGGTTGGGGACGGGGCGAAGCGGACGCGAACCATCAAGCTACAGGATACAGGAGGCAGGCGGCAGGAAGCAGGAGGCAGGAGGCAGGAAGCAGGAGGCAGAAGGCAGGAGGCAGAAAGCAGAAAGCAGCGACGGCTTCACGCTGTCGCGGTTGTTGAGTTGGTGCGGCGGCGTTTGGAGATTAGCCAACGGACGAATTTTGTTGTTCCGATTATGCAGAGGCAGCCTAAGGCCAAAGTCACTGGGGCGAACCACATGCCGAGGATCTCGGTATCGCCGCCGCCGGACGGGCGCAACATTATGCCGAATCCATGATCGCCAACCCAGAAGCCTAACCTGTCGGCGAAGAATGGCTTCAGTGCGGCGCTCACGTAAAAACCGGCTGCCATGAAGTAACCGAGGAAGAGTACCCAAAATGCGAAGAAGCCGCGGATTCCCGTCATCGCCCAACGCATGGTGGCGCGCAGGAGCAACAGTGGCGACATGGTGGTGGAGGCCCGCTCCAGTAGGCCCTCCGTGCGGTAGCGCGTGGCCAGGATTTCCGGCGTGCCGAGAGCGGACAATGTGTCGTGGACTATTTCGTCCACTGGGCGGCTGTGATCTTCTAACCGCTCGACGATGTGGCTTCGAATTTCTGAGACCAGCTCTTCTTTGTCTTTCGCTCCGGCTAGCGCCAGGCGAAAACGCAGCAGGTAACGATCGATTGTGTCGGCGGTTTTCATATCGGGAGTCATAAATTATCCTTTCAAGCCAATCGATTTCAGAATGCCGTTCAGTTTGTCCGAGAACTCGGCCCAGGCACGGCTCATTTCCTTGACGCGCCGCCGTCCGGCGTCCGTGAGCTTGTAATATTTGCGTGGATGTCCGGTACCCGAATCCACCCATTCGGATTCGAGCAGGCCTTCTACGCGGAGCCGGTTCAGGATCGGGTATAGAGTGCCTTCGGCGACGGTCAGGTCGGAGCCGTCTTCGAGTGAGCGCAGCACCTCGAGTCCATAGAGCGGCTTTTTCCAGAGGCTTGCCAGGATGGCGAGGTCGAGGGAGCCTTTGCGAAGTTGCGCGCTCCAATTGTCGGGAGCGGGGGCCGGCTGAGGTATTGCCATATACTGTGTATTGCTATGTATAATGTTAAGCCAAGTCCGGCCATTTGTCAACAGGTGAAACCGGGGTCACCTTGGGGAATTAATCGCGGGGATTGGCTGTTGAAGTAGAGCATGAGGCGGCCGGCTAAGGATTCGTCGGTGGCTAGATGCACTACGGCGCTCGCGATTTCGTCGAGGGTGATCAGGACTTCGGGGACACTGCCTTCCTTGCGTTGTTGTGGGGTTAGAGAATCGACATAGGATTGTACTTCCGGGCTTGCGATCCAGGCGGGGACCAGGCAGTTGACGCGAATGCCGTCGCTGGCCTGGAGGGGCGCGAGCGTGGTGGTGAGACGGATGAGTCCCATCTTGGCGATGTCATAACCGGGCGATTTGGAATGTTTGAGGCCGTGGCCGATGGCGGATGTTGAGCCCATGCTGACGATGGCTCCCCCGTTGCGCTTCCGCATGGCAGGGACAGCGTGCAAGATGGCGTGCATCGCGCCCTGCAGATCGGCTTGGATCGCGTCGAACCAATGATCGAGGAGGCCTTGAGGACGGTAAGGAGGGGAGGCATTGTTCACCAAGACGTCGAGACCGCCGTATGTTTTTTCCGCGAATTCGATGAGCGCTTTAATGTCGGATTCTTTGGCCATGTCGGCGCGGATAAACGCGGCTCGGCCTCTCTCGGTTTCGATCAGGCGCACGGTTTCGTGGCCACCAGGTTCCGCGATGTCAGAAACTACGACGGAGCAGCCTTCGAGCGCGAATCGGCGGGCGATGGCGCGTCCGCAGCCCACGCCGCCGGATCCGGTTATGATTGCGACTTTGCCAGTAAGATCCATGTTCTTGATCCTTGAGGTGCGGGTCCTGGGGGACCCGCGCGGACCAGGGGGTCCGCCCTACTGGGGAGTGTAGCGGTCCTCGCTGACATCCGGTGTCATGTTTGACGGAGTTTTTCGTAAAGAGCTACTAATTCGGGGATGGACAACTGTTCGGCGCGCTGCGCGGTTTCTGGGATCGAGTCCAAGACGGTTTTGTCATAGACGTCGAGCAGATTGTTGCGAATTTTCTTCCTTTTTTGGCGGAAGCACAGGCTGACGAAATGGAGGAAGGCGGCGTGGTCGGGGACAGGCAGGTCGCGTTTCGGAATCAGGCGGACCACGGCTGAATCCACTTTGGGAGGCGGGCGGAAGGCGGAGGCCGGGACTGTGAATAAGAGCTCGGGTGTGCTGAGGAGTTGTGTTTGAACGCTGAGGAATCCATGCGCGCGCGTGCCGGGGCGGGCGGCGACCCGTTCGGCGACTTCTTTCTGCAAAAGAAAGACTGCGCGAAGGAGCAGCTCGCGCAAGCCCAACGTCTTTTCGATGATGGGCGAGGTGATGTAGTAGGGGAGGTTTCCGACGACGGTAACGGGGCCCCATTGTGAGAGGTCGGCTTTAAGAACGTCGCTCTCAATGAGGGTGAGGCGCGGCTCATCGCGAAATTTCGCGCGCAGGTATTGGACCAGCACTTGATCGATCTCGATGGCGATGACGCGGTCGACGCGGGCGAGCAGGTGGGAGGTGAGGGCGCCGCGGCCGGGTCCGATTTCGATTACGATATCGGTGGGCTCGGGGCACGCAGATTGGGCGATGCGTTCGAGGATTTCATTGCGAACGAGGAAGTGTTGGCCTAGGCGTCGACCCAAGGGTTATTTTGACACGGAGGCCGTGGTGGATTCTGTGGTCTATTGATTAACAGTGGAGGACAACCAATGAGCCGCATAATTTTCGTTGCATTGATCGCATTAGGTCGTCCGCAAGATTTTGTGTCGGGTAGTTGTGATTGAGGGGACAGTTGTCTCCAAGCGGACCTATGCCAAGGGCGGGTCGGTTCAGAGCGAGGTGACACTAAAACTAGTGAAGGTGCCGCGCGGCGAAGGACTGGCAGGGGGAACGACGATGAGCGTTCATGTTCTTGGCGGCTACACGCCGGGGACTTCATCGTACGCCGATCACCCGGAGCAGCAGCGCCTGGTATGTCTGCAAGACACGGTAAATGACGGCGGCCGAATTGAAGCAGGTAAGCTGTATCTGGTTGCCGCGGACAAAGACACAGAGTTGGGTGATTACAGATCGTTTGGCACGGGGACTTGGGTCGAGATCCGAAACGACCACTCCCTGGCGCCCTTATCGCCCCGGCTGGTTCATGAGCTTTCGGGTAAGAAAATGGAAGACCTGGAAGAGATCGCCAAGCGAACTCGCTAAGCACGTCAACGAATCGTTCATGCGAATAAAGGCCATCGATCATGTGCAGTTGGCGATGCCCGTCGGTGGAGAGGCTGAGGCGCGGGCCTTTTACGAAGGTGTTTTGGGAATATCGGAAGTTCCAAAGCCGGGCAATTTGGTTAATAGGGGTGGTTGCTGGTTTGCGAGGGGCGAGTTGAAGGTTCATTTGGACGTGGAGAATGACTTTCGTCCGGCGCGCAAGGCGCATCCGGCATTTTTGGTGGAGGACCTTGCGGGGCTGAAGGCTTGCTTCGCGGCGGCGGGTTATATTGTCAGGACGGATGAGCCGCTGGAGGGGTATGAGCGGGTGTATGTGGATGATCCGTTCGGGAATCGATTGGAATTCATGGAGCCGGTCTCTTGACCCCAAGCGTCGGCAGGAGTGCCGACGCGGCACGCACGAGTGCGTGCGCCACGATGGATTCAGCCGAGTATTGTAAAAAGTAGATGGCGAGTTAGCCGCGGACTTCTACGTGGCTGCTTCCGAAGGAAACGCGGACTTTGCCCGCTACGGGTTTGCCGAAAGCAGTGGCCGGCCAGAAGCCGAGAAACAGCAGTTTGTTTTCGATGTTGCGGCGGCCTTGCTCGGTCCTTTGTCCAGGGCCGGTGCTGACGATGGTGTAGTTCGCGATTCGTCCCTGTTCGTCGATGGTTAAATCGACCACGGCTTCGGTTTCGCCGAAGGCTACAGGGGCCGTGCATTTCACCATGGGCTGGGTGGCCAGCATAGTAGGAACATCCCACAGCGACGATGGTGTTTTATCCATCGCATAGGTGGAGGTGAAGGTGGGGACCAGCGCGCTGAAGAGGACCACGGCCGAGCAGATTCCACCGGCTAGCGGAAGCGCAAGCGGACGCATCAGGTTTTTCCAAGTCAGCTGGAAACGATCGAGCCGGACCGATCCAGTACGAACTTTGGACGCGGCCACGCGCAGACGCATGGTGAGCGCGGAGGGCACAGCCATCTGGGGCAGCGTTCGCAAAGCCTCGCGGACTCGCTGATGCCGCTCGATCTCGCGGGCGCACGGGCCGCAATTACTCATGTGCTGCCTCATTTCCCTGCGTGCTTCTTCGGGCACGGCATTATCCAGGTACGCCGATACGTTATGTCTTACGTTCCAGCACTCCATACTAATCCGTTAACGGTTGGGGCGACCATTCCACGCCCCGTTCCTTCTCCAACCGGCCTTCCAATATCTTTCGCAAAGCCTCGCGCCCTCTCAGGATGCGGGACTTCACGGTTCCGAGCGACACATCGAGGACGGTCGAGATTTCTTCGTAACTCAAATCCTCAATGTCCCGCAAAACCACTGCCGCGCGAAACTTCGCGTTCAGCGTCTCAAGCGCCGCTTCCACCAGGGCGCGCGTTTCGTGATCGGCTGCCTGATCGAAAGGGGTCCGGCCAGGATCAGCCAGACTGTCCGCGTAACACGGCATTCCTTCTTCGGCTCCCAATGTAACTTCCTGGCGCTGGTGCCGTGAAAACCAGCGGCGATGGTTGTAAGCCTCATTCACCGCAATCCGGTAGATCCACGTTTTCAGACTGCTGTTGCCGCGGAAAGATCCGATATTGCGGAACACTTTCAGAAAGACCTCTTGCACGATGTCGCAAGCGTCCGAAGGATCGTTAAGCAGGCGGCACACCAGGTTATAAACCGGCTGCTGATACCGCTGGATCAGAATTTCGTAGGCTTGCTCGACTCCCTGACATAGCGCCGTGACTAGAGCGTCCTCCTCCGGTATGGAGAAGTGGCACGCGTCTAAATGTAGACCAACTGTCGTGTCCGCCACGGCTGTCTACCTTAATTGTAGCCTCAAACTTCGAGGTAGCTGTCGATGGGTTAGACAACGGGGGGCGGGGGAAAGTTCCCGGGGAGGGGCGGGGCAGGTTCCTGAATTGATTCTAAAGGAGATTCAGCAT
>PMOK01000076.1 GCA_003162425.1 Bryobacterales bacterium
GAGCGACGAGCGATCCCTGCTGGGAACGTCTTTGGCGGCAGAAAGCTCGCTTTTCCGCCACCCTGGCGAAGTGTATTTCCGCGCAACCGCTTGTTTCGATTTGCATTCGCTGTACACCCGTGCCTTCGCGAGCTTTCTGGAGAGTGTGAACGCGGCACGCAGAGGTGCGTGCGCTACGGCGCGCCTTCATCACCTTTGGTGTGCTAGCAGGCCCATCGGGAACTCCCTCTCGGCCGTTGCTATTTTTTCACGGCTTCTCGGATCAATCCGGTACATATTGCCGCAAATAGCGATGCCCCATCTTGAAGCCGGTCTTGTAGTCGTCGCTGAAGTCCGGACCCGGGTGATCCTCACCGTATAGTGCGTCCTCATGCTCGATGCTCATCGCGCCGGTGTAGCCCACCCTTTGAAGCACGCTGAAAAATTCAGACCAGTTGATGGAACCGAGTCCGGGCAGGCGATACGCCCACCATTGCGCGCGATTCACCGGATTGACGCCACCCCGCCGCAGCACATCCCAGCGGATCTCGGTGTCCTTAAGATGCACGTCGTAGATTTTGTCCACGAACTCGCGCGCGGTCTGGATGGGATCCATCATCTGCCACACTAGGTGCGACGGATCGTATTGCAACCCCACATACGGCGACGTTCCGAAGCCCTTGAACAGCGTTTCAAACCCGACCGGACTCGTCGCCAGATTCGGCCCGCCCGGCCAGGGTTCCCACAGAATTTTCACGTGGTTCTTCTCGCACGCGGCAAAATATTTGTCGTTGTACACGCGAACGATTTCGTCAACTTGCCCCTGAAACGACTTTTGCGTGTCTTTGCCCGAGCATGTTCCGATGTATGGCACACCCAGTTTTCCGGCCAGCTCGATGGCTTTTAGGAAATAGTTGTTTTCTTTCGTGCGTTGGGTAGCGTCGGGCGAAATGTGGTTCTGCGCCAACTGGAGCGCTGAAACATGCATCTGATTCTTGGCGAGCGTCGCCTTCACATGCTCGATCTTTTCGTCGGTGATGGTGGTGGCGTCCAGCTCCGAGTGCGGGCTGGCGCCCAGGATCATGTTGGTGAAGCCTTCCTGGCGGGCGAATTCAACGTTAGCTTCCGTGAACGGCCCCAGCACTCCGAGCTTCGGCTTCCATTCCTTCGGCGCTTTTTGCGCTTGCGCCGCGGCAGCCACCGCGAGCGTACCCATGAGCGTGCGTCTGGTCATCCACTCGATTGTACAGTTTTGTTGTATCAGCGAGGCAAGGGTGTGCTAAATGTGACGCGCCTCCGTTCAGCATGAGACCTGCTAAGGTCGCGCCGCTTGATCAAACTGGGCCAGCAGAACTCGCCAACACTACCTAATCACGGCATCAGACTGCGAGAGCTCTTTACCGGACGACGCCTGGATCCAACCAGCCAACCCAGCCACTGCCAACATTGCAGCGCGAACTCTTGATCAAGGCACGCGCTCCAGTCGCCACTTCAAGGACCTCAAGACTCTCAAAGAACCCGAAGGTGAGGCCGCACCGCGGTTGCGACCTCTCGATCAGTAAGTACTTCGAGTCCGGGGACCAAACGACGAAACCGCGGTCCGAAGAGCCCAGACGCCTTTGCCGCGATGTGTCACTTGCGTCAACCAGCAATATCTTACCTTGGCTGGTGGTTGCGCTGATCCACCGGCCATCGGGCGACCAAGCGACCTGGTTGCCCCATGTCACCCCTCTCGGACCGATCCCGCCTCCCACGTTTCTGATGGGCTCAACAGCCCGGCTTTCCAAATCGATCACGCTTAGCTCGTTCCCAGCGTAGGTTAGGGCGCGTTTGCCGTCCGGGGATACGACCCCTCCTCCCCCACCACAGTCGGGATACGCCCCAGCCAGCAGCTTCCGGGTTGCTCCAGAGCTAGGGTCAACTTCGACCGTTCCGCACTCACCTACATTTGGGAGTAGGCCCGAAATGAAAATCTTGCCCGACGGTTGCGACACGGTGAAATGCCAAATCGCATCGATGCCCTCCGTTCCCGGGACAATACGTTCTCGGAGGGGACTGAACTGTATTTCTTTCAGGCCCTGCGCACTCCGGGGACGGCCGGGGACGTAGATGGTTCTCCCTTCAGGCCCGAATAGCGCACGCGTCCCGTTCGGGAGGCCGGGAGGCAAGGCAAGGTTTACCTCCGGCCCATCCACGGGAAACAACGTCAGCACCGGGGCAACCTCGCCAGGGTGAAAATACGCGGCACAAAAGGATGGCGACGCCGCGTTGACAATCCCAGAGCCGCAGTGTACGGCTCCAACTAGAACCGCAACGAGAGCCTCCACTGACGATCGCGACTGTCGCACCAGGCGCACAGATTCAGCGCGGCAACTGGAACGGGACGTTGCGCTCGCCGTTCAACCTCTCGCTCAGTCCGCGATCGATAGACGCCAGCGCGACCTGCTTCTGCCCGTGCTCCAGGGTCACATAGTGCAGCGATGCGCCGTCCACCCAATACGCCAGCACGGCCCGGATGACGCCGTCATTGAAGGCGACGAGATAAAGCGGCTCCTCATACTTCCGCTGGACAGCTACGGGGGGCGCAGGAGGCGCTGGAGGCGTGTACTCTCGCATCATCGGCGCGGGAGCCGGCCCGGTTTGGAAATCCTGATTGACGATCACCGGCGGTGCTTGGTCGGGTGGGTAACCGTAGCCGGAGTCGGAGTTGTATCCAGAATATGGATACGCGTCTGGAGAAGAATACCAGTAGGGATCGTAGTACCCACCATAGTATCCAAGACCTCCATAGTATCCGAGGCCTCCGTAAATGCGTGGAAAGCGCTGGAATCCGAAGCCAGAGCGGAACCCTGGCCGACGGCTGAAACCACCACTCCGGTATCCACTGGAGACTCCATGGCCGACGCTCGAACCGCGCCCCCCGCTAGCGTGTCCTCCGCCTCCGCGGGACCCTCCGCCGCCGTGTCCTCCGCTTCGCGCGAGTGCCGGGAAGGTCGGCGAAAAACAAATCAAAGCGGCCAGTAGAACTCGACGCATAGCACGCGCCTCTCTGTCCAAAGTTTAGCGCAAGTCGTACCACAAGTCTCCGGCTTGTGCCTTGGCAAGCCGGAGGCTTGCCCTACGCGGACACATGCTATACTTCCCATAAGCAATTTATGGGAGAACGGCTGTCCTCACCTCACACTCACACTCACGGTCGCGGCTCGGTAACAATCTCTAAAACATGAGGCATGTTTACGAACCGCGAGCGTAAGCGACCGGTCGTTGATGTTTTTTCGCGAGTTCGGCTCGGTGCCACAAGCCAGAAACGAGAAAACGAGAAACGAATCACCCCCCGATATACCGCGCATACAAACTACGCGCCACACCGACGTCTGTGGTCCCTTTCACGATCGCCCGGCCGTCCGGAAAGATCGTAAGGAGATACGGCGGAGTTTCAAATCGCAGCGCGAATTCGTTGGCGCGCACCAGCCCCAGTGGCGCCAGGCGCTCGGCCAGCTCGCGGAGATCCAGCGGGCGCGCGCGCTCGTGGATCTGCACCGCATTGCGCCCGCACAAGCTAACCGGCGCGCGACGCTCACCATTCATGTAGGGAAATTGCCGCAGGCCGCACGCTGGACAGTGCGGATCGGGACCTGGCTCCGAGATCTGCCGGATCTCGCCCGTCCACACGTCCACCGTTGTGATCTTCCGCGATGGCTCAAAGCCGCACAGAATCTTAATCGCTTCGCTAACCTGTAGGCTTGCAATCAGGGCCGTGATGGATCCGAGTACGCCCGCAGTTTCACAAGTCGGCTGTGCTCCAGGTGGAGGATCCGGATATACGCATCGCAGACACGCCGTTTTCCCCGGCGCCACCGCCATCGAGATTCCGTAGCTCCCTACCGCCGCGCCGTAGATCCATGGCCGGGCATGGCTCACAGCGTAATCATTGATGAGATAGCGTGTCTCGAAGTTATCCGTGCCGTCCAGAATCAGGTCGCATTCACCCAGAAGCTCGTCCGCGTTCTCGGGTACCAGATCCGCCACAACCGGTTCTATGCGGATGTCCGAATTAATGGCCGCCAGTTGGCGTGCCGCCGCTATCGATTTTGGCAGCCCTTGCTCCACGTCGCATTGATCGAATAGCCACTGCCTTTGGAGATTACTCAGTTCCACGTAATCGCGGTCGATTATCCTTAGATAACCGATTCCGGCTCGGGCCAGAGCGCCGGCCTGAAAACTACCGAGCGCGCCGCAACCCACCACCACAACCCGCGCGTCCAATAAGCGTTGCTGTCCCGTTTCTCCGATTCCATGGAACAGGATTTGGCGCGAGTAACGCTCCTTATCGCGTGCGGTCATACACCAAAATGGTACCAGCCGAGTTAAGATGGTCCCTAGTGTCAATCCGGCTGGGCTTACGGATCAGTGTCGCCGCGCTCGCCCTGCTAACCGGGATTCCCCGCGCGGTTGCCGCCGACGCTTACGAAGGCAAGCCCATTGCGGAGATCCGGTTCGATCCCGAGAAGCAGCCGCTCGATGCCGATCAACTCAAGGCCTTGCTACCGATTCGCGCTGGCCAGCCCCTGCGCACCGTGGAACTCCAGGATGCCATTCAACGCCTGTACTCAACCGGCGAGTACGCCGATATCGCCGCGGATGCAACCTTGGGACCGCAAGGCGTGATACTGAAATTCCTGACCAAACCGGCTTATTTCATCGGAAACGTCCGAGTAAATGGCGTGCCGGAACCTCCTAACCAGGGACAGTTGACGGTGGCCACGAAATTGGAATTGGGCACTGAGTTTTCGCCGGACGAAATAAAGCGCAGCGTTGATCGGCTGGTGGACGTTATGAAGCGCAACGGCTTCTACAACGTGACCGTCAAGCCGCAAGCCAGCTTCGAAGATGCCACCCAGCAAGTCATAATCGATTTCCAGATCGACCCCGAAAAGCGCGCCAAGTATGATGGCATCATAGCCAACGGACCGATGAATCGCCCCATCGAGAGCATCATCAAATCCGCGAAGTTTATGCGGCCGTTTGGCTGGTTCGGTTGGAGGCCGGTAACCGAGAGCCGCACGCAGTCCGCTATCGACAACGTTCGCTCCTGGTATCCCAAACACAACCGCCTGGCAGCTAAGGTGTCGCTGGTGAGGTTGCACTATCATCCGAGCACCAACACCGTCACCCCGGAGCTGGCCATCGATAGCGGTCCGCTAATCACTGTGCGTGTACGGGGCGCCAAGCTGGCGGGTGGAAAATTGCGAAGTCTATTGCCCCTTTATGAGGAGCGGTCCGTGGACAAGGATTTGCTCTTGGAAGGCACGCGCGACCTGGCTGCATACTTCCAGACCCAAGGTTATTTTGATGTCCGGGTAACCTACAACATCGCTCTTCCGCCAAACGGAGACGAACTGATCGATTATGACGTTGACCGCGGGCCTGTCCACAAACTCGTCAAGCTCGAGATCAACGGCAATCACTATTTCGACGACGACACAATTCGAGAACGGATCAATGTAATTCCGGCAACGCTGATCCGCTACCGGCACGGGCGCTACAGCCGCCAATATCTGGAGCGGGACCTGGATGCCATCCGCGCCTTGTACCGCTCCAACGGTTTCCGGGACGTCGAAGTGACATCCAAGGAGGTTGACGATTACAAGGGACAAGTAGGGCACATCGCCATCTCCATCGAAGTGAAAGAGGGTCCTCAGTGGTTTGTGTCGAAGCTGGACCTGGAGGGCGTTCCGGAGGGCGACCGGGCGCATTTGCGATCAGTTCTGCATTCCACCGAAGGGCAGCCCTACAGCGACTACAATGTCGGTTCCGACCGCGATACCATCCTGGATTACTACTTCGACAATGGATATCCGGCGGCTAAGTTTGAGTTCAAACCCACCGATGCAGCGGAGCCAAATCGCGTGGACTTGAAGTTCATGGTTACTCCGGGCGAACGAGTCTACGTGCGCGATGTGCTGGTGAATGGCCTGGAGAGAACGCAGCCTGATTTGGTTAGAAATCGCATCAGCCTCAAGCCGGGCGATCCGCTCTCACAGAATCAGATCAACACCAGTCAATTGCGCCTGTACGACCTGGGTATTTTCGCCAAGGTGAACACGGCAATCCAGAATCCGGATGGCGACGAGCCCACCAAGTATGTGCTCTATTCGCTCGAGGAGGCCGGCCGGTATTTGACGAACATTGGATTTGGAGCCGAGATCGGGCGCATTGGCGGAGGGATCACGTCGCTCGATTCGCCGGCCGGCACTACCGGATTTAGCCCTCGAATCTCGCTCGGCGTCAGCCGTCTGAATTTTCTGGGCTTGGGCCATACGGTGAGCCTGCAAACCAGAATCTCAACGCTGGAGCAACGCGTCCTGGCCAACTACCTGGCGCCGCAGTTTGAAGGAAATCCGAACCTGAACCTGCAGTTTTCCGCGTTGTTCGATAGCGAGCACGACAATCGTACGTTCTCGTCGCTCCGCAAGGAAGGGTCGGTGCAATTGGGTCAGAGGCTGACGCGCGCTTTTTCCATTCAGTACCGCTACACATTCCGCAAAGTCAATGTCCTGGGAACGCCGCTCATAACTCCCGAGTTAATTCCACTGCTTTCGCAACCGGTGCGCGTGGGATTTTTCTCTACCACTTTCATCCACGACCGCCGCGATGATCCGCTGGACGCTCATCACGGCGTCTACACTACAGTGGACCTCGCGCTGGCTGCCGGCGCCTTCGGGTCCCAGACGGGATTCGGCCGGCTCAACGTCCAGAACTCCAGCTATTACCAACTGACCAAGAGCCTGGTGTTCGCCCGTTCCACTAGCTTCGGTATGATCGAACGTTACGCCGGCCTTCCGGAGATCCCGCTGGCGGAGCGGTTTTTCGCGGGCGGCTCGATTTCGGATCGCGCTTTCCCGGATTTCCAAGCCGGCCCCAGGGATACGAAAACAGGCTTCCCCATCGGAGGCGACGCGGAGCTGTTTAACACTTTCGAGATGCGCTTCCCGCTCATTGGCGACAACCTGGGCGGCGCGCTTTTCAACGACATGGGGAATGTTTATTCCAGCGTGGATAAGATTAGCCTCCGCTTCCGCCAGAACGGCCTCAAGGATTTTGACTACGGGGTGCAGGGATTCGGCTTCGGTATCCGCTACCGGACTCCCATCGGTCCCGTCCGCGCCGACTTCTCACTAAGCCCCGATTCCCCACGCTTCTTCGGATTCAAAGGAACCATCAACCAATTGTTGTACGGCGGAGGGACACAAACGGTACAGCGGATCAATGTTTTTCAATTTCACTTCTCACTGGGGCAGCCGTTTTGAGAAACAGGAGGCAGAAGGCAGGCGGCAGGCGGCAGGGCACAGGCGGCAGGTTGCAGGCGGCAGGCGGGAGGCGGCAGGGCACAGGCGGCAGGTTGCAGGCGGCAGGCGGCAGTATCGAGGCAGCCGTACACAGCCAACCTTCACAAAAGAAGTGGCCGACCACCGAATGGATACCTCCGAGCGCCTCCAGCCACTGGGTTCACCGCATCCTGCCTGCGGCCTGCCGCCTGCCTTCTGCTTTCTGCCGCCTGCCTGCTGCCGCATGCCGCCTGTTCCCTGCGGCCTGCCTTCTGCTTTCTGCTTTCTGGATTCTTCCCGCCGAGATCATCGACCGCATCGCCATCTCGGTGGGTAACCAAATAATCACCGAGAGCCAGATCGATGAGGAAATTCGGCTCACTGCGTTCTTGAACCAGGAAAAACTCGATCTCGACAATGCGGAGCGGAAGAAGGCAGCTGCCAGGTTGATCGAGCAGACCCTGGTCCGGCGCGAAATGGAATTCAGCCATTATCCTCTGCCCCCGCTGAGTGATGCTGTCCGGTCGCTCGAAACTCTAAAAACCCGCGACAAAACCGAGGCTGAATACCAGCAGGAGCTGGATGCGTATGGCATTACCGAAGAGGGTTTGAAGCGGCGGCTGTGGTGGCAAGCCACCTTTTTACGATTTATCGATTACCGCTTCCGTCCCGGGATACAGATCCCCGACGCCGACGTGCAAGCGTCTTATCAGCAACAACTCGACAAGTGGAAACAGGACGGAATTCAGCCGCTTCCAAGCCTCGAGGACGTGCGCGCCAGCATCGAACAGAACTTGACTGAACAACGCATCGATCAGGAACTGGACCGCTGGCTGGCTGATACGCGCACCCAAGTTGCTATTCGATTCCACGATGAGGCGCTCCAATGAGCCGCCGCAAAAAAGCCTGGTTATTCGGCTTCGCGGGCGCGGCCGGCTTGTTGCTGGCCGCTCTTTTCGCGGCCGTGGGGCTAGTGCGGACAGATTGGTTCAAGAACAAAGTCCGCGCCAGGATTGTGTCGGTTGCTGAAACGGCGACGGGCGGGCGCGTCGAAATCGGAACGTTCGATTACAACTGGCACACCCTGACGGTAGAGGTAGCGCCATTCGTGATTCACGGCAAGGAATCGCCGCAGGCCGCCCCTTTTTTCCTCGCGGATCGAATTCGAATTGGGTTAAGAGTTATCTCGTTTCTCGATCAGCAGGTGGATCTGGTCTCCCTGGCCGTGGAGAGGCCGCAGATCAGTGTGATCGTGAATCCCGACGGTTCCACCAACTTGCCCGAACCCAAAAGTCACGGGAGGTGGGAGAAGAACTTTGCCGAACAGCTTCTCGATCTGAAAGTGCAGCACTTCGAGCTTCACGACGGATTCGCCGAATACAACTCCAAGCGGATTCCCCTGGACGTTCAAGGCGATCGCTTGCAGGCGTCCATCACATATCAGAAAGCCCAGCAAGGCGCCGGACCCCGTTATGTGGGCACGATTTCCTCCAGGCGGGTTCGCTTCTCTTCACCGCAATTGAGGGCGCCGCTCGCCCTTGACGTGGATGCCCAGGTTGCTCTGGAACGGAATCAGTTCCAGGTATTGCACGCCAGCCTGGAAGGCGGCGGATCGAAGCTCGCCGTGGATGGCCTGGTCCGTGATCTCTCCTCGCCGCGCGCCGACTTCAATGTCACCGCGACAGCGCCCCTGAAAGCGCTGAACGCAACGTTCGCGCTGCCACTGGAATCGGTTGGCGTGGTCTCTTTTCAAGGAAAAGCCTCGGTAGTGATCAATCCCCTCCAATTGAAACTGGAAGGCAAGCTGGCAGGACGCGAACTTGCAATTGTTCGTAATGGGGTTCAGGTGCGGGACATCAGCTTCTCGTCGCGCTTGGACATGACACCCGCCAAAATCAGCCTGCCGGATCTGCAGCTTTTCGCGCTGCATGGCAGATTTCGCGGATCGGCGCAGGTTGTGGATTTCAAGAAGTTCTCCGTGAACGGGACCGCGGCGGATTTGTCACTGGGGGAACTCGCCGGGTTGGCGAAGCGGGACAGCGGACAGTTGAGCGGCACGCTGAATGGACCGATACGGCTGGATGGCGAGTTCTCACCCGCGGGAGCCGCGGGCGTCGTGCTGGATGCCAAGCTCGATATTGTTCCCGGAACCAGCGGGGTGCCGGTGAAAGGCGCTATCGACATCAACTATGATCAGCGCGCCGCCAAGGTTCGATTGGGAAACTCCGAGGTCAGCATCGGCTCCACCAGCGTCAGCGTGTCCGGAACACTCGGCGAAACCCTGAATATTCACTTCATTTCGGGTAATCTGCACGATACCTTCCCGCTGTTTCCCCTGTTCGATGAAAAGCCCCCTGAGCATCTCCCGGTATCGCTTCACGGCGGTGTGGCGCGCTTCGATGGCTCGGTTACCGGACCAATAGCAGACGCTAAAATCTCGGGCAAAGCCGATGTTACTCACCTGGTTTGGGATCAGCGTGAATTCGACCACGTCGTCGCCACACTCAACGTCGACAAAACGTTAGCCAACCTGTACACGCTCGCCGTCGACCAGGGTCAGATGCATATCGTAGGGCAGGCGCGCATCGGTCTGGTGGACTGGAAGGCCGTGGACGCGAGCGCACTCTCAGCATCGCTCTCCATTCGAGGCGCGGATATCCAAAAGCTGCTTGCGGATAAGGGATCTCAGATTCCCATCAGCGGTGCGTTGTCGGCCACCGCGCACATAACCGGGACTGTTGAATCCCCGCTGGTCTCAGGGAGCGTGGACGCCCGGAACGTCATCGCCTATGATGAGCAGCTCGATCGCGTTCGCGGCGACGTCACTATGACGGCGACCGCGCTTGAGGTCGCCAATTTCGAAGCACGCGTGGGAGCCGCGCTTATTACCGGGAGCGGCGCCTACAATCACCTGGCCAACGATTGGAACGATGGAGCGCTACGCGTCGACCTGGCGACCGATCAACTCAGTCTCGTGCGGATAAGCCATGTGCGGCAGTTCCGCGACGGGTTGGGCGGCGATCTGGATATCAAAGGCAGCGGTACGGCCAAAGTGGTGAAGGGCGTCGTCACTCTCGCGTCCTTGAACGGCCAGTTAACGCTCAAGAATGCGACCTTGGACGGCCGCCCGTACGGCAACCTGGAGCTTACCGCCAACACGCGATTGCCGATGTTAGCCCTCGCAGCCAAAGTGAATATGCGAGGCGTCCAGCTTGAAGGAACGGGCGATTGGCGCATGGATGGCGACTATCCAGGCCAGGCGCGCATCCAGATCCCGCGCATCACCTTCGCCACGCTGCACGATTTGTGGCCGGGTGAGCATGAGCGAAAAGATTTGCCCTTCGAGGGTTTCATACAGGGCGAGGCGACCCTCGCGGGGCCGCTGAACAACCCCGCTGCGATAACAGCCAACGTTACGCTGTCAACCGTACAACTCAGCGCTGGTCCCAATGTGAAGCCAGTGGCGGGAACCCAGATTCAGGACCTGGTGCTTAAGAACGCCCAGCCGGTGATGTTTGAAGGGACCACCAAAAGCATCGACATCCGGAGCGCCAATTTCATGGCCAAGGACACTACGCTCGCCGCCTCGGGCCGCCTGGCCTTGGACTCGAAGAATCCGTGGGACCTAGCCGTCAAAGGCAATATCAATTTGTCCATTCTTCAGATTTTCAACCCGGACCTGCTGGCTTCTGGAACGTCTCTTCTGGACATGACCGTACGCGGTCCACTAACGGAGCCGCAGGTGGATGGACGCGTGGAGTTGCACAACGCCTCCTTATACATCCGCGACCTGCCGAATGGCGTCGATCAGGCCAACGGGCTGATCTTGTTCGATCGGAATCGCGCCACCATCCAGAACCTGACGGGCGTCACTGGCGGTGGCACCGTCGCATTCGAAAGTGGAAGTTTCATCGGATTCCGCGGCACAGCGCTGATCTATCGACTTCAGGCTACGGCCACTCAGGTGCGCTACCGTTCCATCGAGGGAGTCAGCGTCACCATGAACGCAACGCTGAGTCTGGCGGGCACCTCGGAGAACAGTGTGCTCTCAGGTAACGTAGCGGTGGTCCGCGCCGGTTTCAATCCACGCACCGACGTCGGTTCGCTGCTGGCGTCCACCGCCACGCCGGTTTCATCCACGCCCAATGAGTATTTGCGTGGAATCCAGTTCGACGTTCGCATCACCAGCTCGCGGAACCTGGAAGTGGAGACGGCGCTCACCCGCAATATCCAGGCGGACGCCACGCTGCGCTTGCGCGGCACCCCGGAAAGGCCGGTTGTGCTCGGAAACGTAAGCGTCAGTTCGGGGGAGATCGAGTTCTTTGGGAACAAGTACAGCATCAGCCGGGGCGACATTAATTTCTATAATCCCGCCAAGATTGAGCCGATCATTGACCTGGATCTGGAAACGCGAACGCGCGGGATTGTGGTGGACATCACCTTTTCCGGCCCACTCAACAAGCTCAATTTTTCCTACCGTTCCGATCCGCCGCTCGAGACTAACGAGATCATTTCCCTGCTCGCAGTGGGCCGGACACCGACGGAATCCGGAGGATTGGCATCCACGCGAAGCATTACCGCTCCCACTGGCGTTTCCACGGGCAACAACACTCTGCTCAGCCAGGCCTTTGCACCCCCGTCGGGGCGATTGCAACGATTCTTCGGCGTGAGCCACATCAAAATCGACCCACAACTTACCGATATCACGTCCGTTCCGCAGGCTCGCTTAAACTTGGAACAACAGGTCTCGCCCGATATTACGTTCACCTATATCACGAACCTGGCACGGACCGACCAGCAGATTGTCCGCATAGAGTGGGCTCTTAGCAAGAGATGGTCGGTGGTTGCGTTGCGCGACGAGAATGGAGCTTTCGGAATCGATGTTCAGGTCCGGAAGCGGTTCAAGTAGCCGAGGCCTCAATTGAGACTGCGCAAACTGCAAGGTAAGCTCAAAGTCGAGCACAGCATAATCGACGGTGTGCGGGAAGTATTGGAGCGTCTGATCCTGGACAACCCCCAGATCCGTTCCGTGATACCCGGCGTGATCCGGCCGGTCCGCGACGCGAAAGGAAAGGTGAAGGTTCGAGTGACGGTGCCAGTCACCAACGGATGGAAAGCCATTGCGTTGAGCGCGGGCGCGCGCCAGGAACTGTTCATCAGCACCGCTCTTTCGAAGCTCGAGTTGGAGCAGGCCATTCGCCAGGTTTTGGAGCCGGAGGCATGAATCCGGAACTGGAGTTTTCCCCGGACCGTATGCGCCAGATCGGATATCGCGTCGTAGATCGGCTGGTGGACCATCTGGCCACCTTGCCAACCCAGCGCGTGGGAACCAAGGGCGATCCGGCGGTGTTGATGAAGGCATTGAGCGAACCCGTGCCTGAACAGGGCATGGAATTTGAAGCGGTCCTCGATCAAGTGGAGCGCGACGTTCTCGCCAATACGATGCACGTGAATCATCCTCGGTTTTTCGCCTATGTGCCGGGTCCAGGTAACTTCATCGGCGCCATGGCCGATGCCCTTATTTCCGGCTATAACGTTTTCGCCGGAACTTGGATTAGCGGCTCGGGACCAGCCGCAGTAGAGCTCACGGTGCTGGAATGGTTGCGCGAGATGTGTGGTCTACCCGCCAGCGCAGGCGGCGTGTTCGTGAGCGGCGGGACCATGGCGAACCTGACGGCGCTCGTCGTGGCACGGCATGTAAAGATTCGTGGCCGCCTGGAAGACGCGACAGTATATTTTTCCGATCAAGCCCATTCGTCACTTGAAAAAGCCCTGCGCGTCATTGGACTGCCTGCGGAGAACCAAAGGAGGGTTCCTTCGGACTCCGGCTTTCGGCTACCGACCGGCGAACTAGCGCGACAGATCGAACTGGACCGCTCGGCCGGAAAACATCCGTTCTGTGTTATCGCGAGCGCCGGGACCACCAATACAGGCGCCATCGATCCGCTGCCGGAACTTTCCGCGCTGTGCCGCGAGCAGGGTCTCTGGCTACATGTGGACGGTGCTTATGGAGCAGCGGCTATCATCGCCGAGCGGGGACGCGAATTGCTGGCCGGTCTGGAGTTGGCCGACTCGCTTTCGCTCGATCCTCACAAATGGCTGTTCCAACCTTACGAGATCGGATGCGTGCTGGTGCGTGATCGAGACCATCTGCGCGAAACGTTCCGAATCCTCCCGGAATATCTCAAGGACACTCAGCTCCACTCCGACGAGTTCAATTTCACCGACTACGGAATTCAGCTCAGCCGCAATTTCCGCGCGCTGAAACTTTGGATGTCGATTAAGGTTTTTGGATTGGCGGCCTTTCGCGCAGCCATTGAGCGCGGTTTCGTCCTGGCCGAGTTCACCGAGGCCTGCCTGCGTGGGATGCCCGGTTGGGAGATTGTGACGCCGGCTCAGATGGGTATCGTCTGCTTCCGTTACTCGGCTCTCGACGACGCCGCTCACCTGAGCTTAGTGCAGACCCTGCTCGAAGATGGCTTCGCGTTGATTACCTCCACCATTTTGCGTGGACAAACGGTTCTCCGGACGTGTACCATCAACCCCCGAACCACGGAAACAGATATTCGCGCGGCGCTCGAAAGACTGGACGGCTTCGCCCGCCGCGTTACCGAACCGCGACGGTGAGGGAGTTCCCATGGGCCTGCTGGCCCACCAAAGGTGATGAAGACGCGCCGTAGCGCACGTACTCCTGCGTGCCGCGTTCACACTCCTGTGAATGCTTGGGATTCGGTCGTCACGGGTGTTCGCAAGAGTGCGAACACGGCACGCAGGAGTGCGGGCGCTACGAGTCGGTCCCGTAGAATCAATATTTCTGGACGGGCGTCTTCAACCGAGTCGGTGCCTTTGGACCCGCTTAATAGTTCAAGCCCCAATGCAATACATGCCAATGCAGCACGAACCATGAGAAGCCAAGACACGCCAGCGCGATCCCTGCATGGTGGATCTTCGCCCACCACCACCGGTCTCGATAGTTCCAGAATCGAGAACTGTTGTATAGCGCCGCCAGTGTTCCCAGCACTCCGACAAACCCGATCAACTCCACGATGTGAAGTACCGGGTCGAGCCCGCGATTGAGTTTGCTCGGGTCGTCGGACGCGCCGCTGAGCGCCGCAAGAAACGCCAGCACAAAGGCCAGATCCACCGCGCACACCATGCGCACCAGTAACCGCCAGCGTCTCTCTGCCGGACTCAAATCCAGTTTGCGGCCATAGTGCCGGCGAACCAGAGCAGCCACTGGCCACAGCAGCAGCGTCAAGGCGAACACCGACAAAGAGCCGATCAAGATGATCATGTTGAAAAGGCTGCTCTCGAACCAGCGCGCCTTTTGAAACACCATAAATGGAAAATCGATCGCCATCACCAACCGCCCCGAGTCATCGCGCTTGAAACCCAGCAGGCTTTGCCCGTTCACTTCGCGGAAGAGCAGCGGCGCGATCTCGCGGAAGTGCTTCGGCTGCCCGCTGAGTTCCTTGAAAGCGCTGGCGCTGATGGTTCCATCAGTATTCTGAGACACCTTCAACTCACCCAACAACGTCAGCAGGGAAAGTATCGTCGTCTGTGAGCGGCGGCTGATGATGTAGTCGCCGGAAACCATGCGCGCGTCCTCGGAGTTCGGCACCATTGTTGCAGCGGGAGGAGTGTAGGGGAAATAGCGATCCAGGAATTGATTCCACACCGCCGAGCGCGGACTGATCTCGCCCTTCCCGGCGCTGTTGTAGGAAATGAAAAATCCCAGGCCCGCGTCCGGTATCAAGTGCAGATCGCTGTGGAAACAAATCGTGTCTCCGCCGTGGCCGATGATCCGGTGGCCATTGCGCGTCTCTTCGTAAAATCCCAGAGCCATCCCGTTCAATCGGGGATTGTTTTCGAATTGGCGCGAATGCATCAGCTGGGCCGTTTCGGGTCGAAGGATTTGAACGCTCTCGAATTGACCATCCTGCAAATGCGCGATCATGAAGCGCGTTATGTCATTGGCGGACACCGACGAACTTCCCGCCGGCCATGGCTGGACTACTTCGAAAGGCTTGGCCGGCTTCGATGCGACGTTATAACCGTTGGATAACAACGGCTTCAACGCATCCGGCAGCGGCTGGCGGAACGAGGTGTGCGCCATCCCCAGCGGCTTCAGGATGTGGCTTTCGATGTAATCGTCGTAAGGTTGGCCGGAAACGCGTTGCACGATGTAGCCGGCCACGCAGGTTGCGTAGTTCGAGTAAGCCGGCGTTACACCAGGCGGAAAGATCCGCTGCGGCAGATGTGTCTTCAGATAATCATCCAGCGGTTTCAAATCCTTGACGTCCGGCAGAAATAATTCCTTGTCGGTTTCCTCAAATCCGGACGTATGCGTCATGATATTTCGAAGCGTGATCGGCTTCGGGTAGGTATCCGGGATTTTGAAATCCAGGTACCGATTAACATCGGAGTCGAGATCCAGCTTTCCTTGCTCCACTAACTGCATCACAGCCGTCCAGGTGAACAATTTGGAGATCGACCCGGGGCGGAAAAGAGTTGCTTCCGGCGAGACAGGCGTCCTCTTGGCGACGTCCGAGTAACCGTATCCCTTCGCGAACAGGATCTTGCCATCCTTCACCACGGCGATCACCGCGCCCGCGATATCTTCCCGCGCCAGTTGCAGCGGCATCACGCCGTCCAGGAAGCTTTCGATGTCGGCCGCCGTCAGTGTGGGGGTCTGCGCTCGTACCAAAAGCAGAGGCAGCATCAGGAACGCAGTCAATCGGAGTATCGAGCGCATCAGTTTGTCCTTTCGTGGCGCACGCACCCTTGCGTGCGCCACAAGCGGGCTGCGTGGAATCGGCTGCTTATCATTTCTCAACATGCGGTGACCGCCAGCCCGGGCCGTACAGTATCTGTCCCGGCTTCGCCTCGGTGTGCTTGCCTTGGTCGATTACCACCTGGCCGTTCACCAGCACATAATCTATACCTTCCGGCGGCAGCGTGGGTTCCTGAAAGGTGGCGCGATCCTGGATGCGTGCCAAATCGAAAATCACAGCGTCGGCCCACATGCCTTCTTTGATCGATCCACGATTAGGAAGCCGCAAGCGCGTGGCCGGCCAGGACGTCATCTTGCGAATCGCATCTTCGAGAGTGATTACGTGCTGGTCTCGAACATAACGCGCGATCAGGCGGGGAAAATTACCAAACGTCCGCGGGTGCTCTAATTCAGGCGGCGCTCCCGGCTTTGGATTGACGGCTTCGGCATCGCTACCCAGGCTCACCCATGGAAACTTCACGGCAGTCTCGATGTCCGCATCGCTCATCATGAAGTAGATGGCGCTCACGCGAGTCTTGCTGCGCGCCACCAGATCGAAAGCCGTATCGGCGGGATCGCGTCCCTTTTCAGTGGCAATCGCTGCGATGCTTTTGCCGACTAGCCGGGCGTCCTCCTCGTTCGATGACGATGCCAATACAATGTGGTCCCAGCCGCCCGAAGCTTCCACTACATTCCACCAGCCGGGCGATCCGGTTTGCATCTCCTTCTTCAATCGCGCGCGAATTTCGGGATCCGCAAGCCGCTTCACCAACTCCTCCCCGCCGCCCTCATGCGCCCACGATGGAATTACGGCCTCCAGTCCCGTGCCGCCGGCGGTGTAGAGATACATGTCCGCCGCTACGTCCACGCCCCGCGCTCGCGCCTGATCGATGAGTCGCCCTGCTTCTACCATCAGCTTGCCCCAGCCCGGCTGATACGCGGCCTTCAGATGGAAAATTTCGACAGGAAGTCCACCAGTTTCGCCAATCGTGATGGCTTCCTGGATGGATTGGAGCAATTCAGCGCCCTCGCCGCGCATGTGCGTGGCGTAGATTCCGCCATACTTGGCCGCAACCTTGGCCATTTCGATCAGCTCCGCTGTCGTTGCGTAGCTGGAAGGCGGGTAAATAAGCGCGGTTGTCATGCCCAGCGCGCCGTTCTTCATTGCGGTTTCGAGCAGCCCCTGCATGCGAGTTAACTCCTCGGCCGTCGGCGCCCGCGCAACGTAGCGCAACACCTCCACACGCGCCTGCGCCTCGTTGTAATAGGTGCCGAAATTCATGCTGATGCCGTTCTTCTCGAGCTGCGCGAAATACTCCGGTAGTTTCTCCGCCGCCACCACCGTCCCGCCCTCGCCGCTGATCCCTGTCGTTACCCCCATCCTCAATTTGCTTTCGGCAAGTCCACTTTGGAGCAATGCCTCGCCGGACTGATCCAGCATGTCGATCCAACCCGGAGAGACATACTTGCCCGCAGCATCAATTTCGCGGCGTCCTTGGCCCCCCACCTTGCCGATGCGCGCGAAGCGTCCATCCTTAATCGCGACATCAGCACGAATCCACGGATTACCGTTACCGTCCAGCACGCGCCCATTGCGGATCACTACGTCATATTCAATTGTTTGGGCTTGAACTGCAGCCGCCCCGAGCAACACCCAGATCAATTTGTGTCGCGTTTTCATAATGTCACGCCTACTCCCTCGCGTTACTTAGAAACTGTAATCTTTGCTTCGGATCATGAACCATGTCAGGTTACCGCGATTGGGAACGTACTCGCTCGGCATGAACATCCAATAACTTAGCCGTCCCAGAACCTGCCGCTCAAACAATGGTACGCAAGTTGCTTGAGATCAACGCGTGCCATCCGGCACTAACGAGGAGAACAAAGATGCAAAAGATGCAGATGACACCCAATGGAATGGATGTATTAGTAATGGCGGAGCTGATGCGTTTGCAGCAGGACCAATCCGTACTCGAAACCCTCTATCAGCGTCTACCGGACGTCACATCCCAGTCGAATATTGACGCGAAGTTTCTTTCCTTATGGTCCGACGTGGAGAAACGTGCCGACCGTTTGGAGTACATGCTCGATTGCATGGCGTAGGAGAGAATTTCACCACTGTGCCGGCTGCTCACGGTACGTAATACCTCGCGCGCTGATTCTAGTTCTCTTTTTGGGCTGGCCCTCGAAGTGCCTCTACAGCGGCCATGAGACTAGCCGCAATCCTGTTCTCCGTAGTGGCACTTCTCGGCCAGGACACGCCCACGAAGAAGTTTACCGGAACGTGGGAGGCCCGATTCAACGGCGCCGTATTCTGCGTTCTGAAGATCCAGTCCGGCGATAAGCTGACGGGCTCAATGAGTGCAGTCGATATCGGCGTGGATGGAGAGGGAAATTTGAGTTCCGCGCAAGCCAAGGACGAGGAGTTTCCGATTCTGAAGCCGAACATCGAAAACGACAGTCTGACTTTCGAGTGGACCGACGACCCCAATGAGGACCCGCTAAAGTTCGAGATGAAGCTCACCGGCAAGCAAGAAGCGCAGTTGCGTTTCGTAACCACGCCCGAAGGCGTCAAGATCAAACCTTTCACCTTCATCAAGCGCGACTAGAGCATCAACTGCCCACCATTCACCTCTACCGTTTCCCCCACCATGAAACTAGCCGCATCGGAGGCCAGAAACGCGATCACCGTCGCACACTCCATCGCCGTTCCCAGCCGTCCCAACGGGATGGTAGCCACAAAGTTGCGCAGCATTTCCGGTGTCGAAAAGGCTTCATGGAACGGCGTGTCGATCACCCCAGGCGAGACAGCATTCACACGCACTCCATGCGGCGCCAGCTCCTTGGCCAGCGATTTAGTGAACGTAGTCAGGCCACCTTTCGCCGTCGCATAAGCGCCCGCGCCCGGTCCTCCGCCATTTCGACCCGCAATCGATACAACGTTGACAATCGCCCCGCGCTTGCGCTCCAGCATGGATGCCGCCACCGCCTGTGAGCAGAGCATCGCGCTCTTCAGATTCAGATCCATGATTTCGTCCCAACGTTCTTCGGTCAACTCCTGAATCTTCATGCGCTGGATCAGCGAGCCGGCATTGTTGATCAGGATGTCAATCGGTCCCAATTGCCCTGTAACGGTCTCAACCATCGAGCGCACCTCATCGGACCGGCGCACGTCGGCACGAATGATGATGGCCTTGCCGCCCGCTTGAGCAATCGTGTCGCGTACCTGTTCGGCGCCCTTCTGATTCGCGTGGTAGCCAATCGCCACCTGCGCCCCCATCTCAGCCATGAGCGTGGCCGCTGCCGCCCCGATGCCTGACGATGCGCCGGTAATGAGTGCGATTCTGCCTGTCAGATCCAAATAATTGCGCATGTGTAGCAAGGTTATCCTAACAGCATGCTCAAAGTCATTCCGGCCACCGAGCGCGACGTCCCGCTAGTCTTCAGCTTCATTCGCAAACTCGCGGAATATGAAAGGTTGTTGGATCAAGTTGTGGCCACTGAAGAACTGCTGCGCGAAGGACTGTTCGGGGCGCACCCTGCCGCAGAGGTTGTCCTCGCGTACCTGCATGACCAGCCAGTGGGTTTCGCGCTCTACTTTCACACTTTCTCAACCTTCGTCGGCCGCTCCGGAATTTATCTCGAGGATCTTTTTGTGGAGCCCACCCACCGCGGTTTGGGCGTAGGCAAAGCGCTGCTGGCCTACGTCGCTAAGTTAGCGGTTGAGCGCGGTTGCGGACGCTTCGAGTGGTCAGTTCTGGATTGGAACACTCCGTCCATCGATTTCTATAAGGGTTTGGGCGCGGTGCCCCTAGATGACTGGACCCGGTACCGCCTCACCGGCGACGCGCTGCATCGCGTGGCAGCCCTGGCTTGACGTCCCAACTACCCCAATTGCGACGTGCAATTCGGACACCGCGTCGCCTGGATCGGAATCGACGTGCGGCAGAATGGACATTCCTTCGTAGTCGGCGCAGCCAGCGCAGGCTGACGCTTCATTCGATTGGCCTGTTTAACCACCATAAAGATGACAAACGCCACGACCAGAAAATCCACCACCGTATTCAGGAACATCCCATAATTGATGGTCGCCGCGCCCGCTTTCTTCGCTGCATCGAGCGTTGCATAATGCCCGCCCGAGAGATCGATGAAGAGATTCCCGAAGTCCGCCTTGCCGAGCAAGATGGGCGGCATCACAATATCGTTGACCAGCGATGTCACGATCTTGCCGAACGCAGCGCCAATGATGATGCCTACCGCCAGGTCCAGCACGTTTCCGCGCATGATGAATTCTTTGAACTCTTTGAACATTGCCTTCCTCCGAGCGCTCATCATAGCACCAGCGGCCGGGCGTACACTTAGGAATTGAAGACCTGGAAAATCACACTCGAGTATGACGGCACCAAGTACAGCGGTTGGCAGGAACAGAACAACGCGCGAACCGTGCAAGGCCAGCTCCGCAAGGCGGCTGAGGATTTCTTGGGAGCCAAACTCGAGATCCAAGGTTCCGGCCGGACCGACTCGGGCGTGCATGCCATTGCACAGGTAGCGCACCTCCGCACACATCAAAAGCGCTCGTTCCCTCCACCCAACGAGATCCTGCGCGCGCTCAATGAGCGGCTGCCCTCCGACATTTGCATATTGGATGTCGAAGAAGAAAGCGACAAGTTCCACGCCCGCCACGATGCAGTTGCACGCACGTACCTCTATCAAATCTCCACGCGCCGCACCGCGTTCTTCAAGAAATACGTCTGGTGGGTGAGGGAGCCCCTGGACATTCCGCTGATGAGCCGCGCCGCGCGCATGCTGGCTGGCCGCCACAATTTCGTTTGTTTCCGCGCGCCGGATCCCTCGCGGCCCGATGAATCCACCATCGTCGTTGTGGATGACGCCGCTATTGAGGAGGACGGGCACCTGATCCTGTTCCGCATCACTGGCTCGCATTTTCTTTGGAGAATGGTCCGGCGAATTGTCGGCGTGTTGGTGAAAGTTGGCAAAGGCGAAATCACCCTTGACGAGTTCGCCGGTCTTCTCGAAGGACAGGCCGATCCGCGCTTGGACGTCGCAGCCTGGACCGCTCCCGCCTCAGGCTTGTTTCTGGAAAAAGTCGAGTACCCTCGGCAGCGTCCTTGATATACTCCAGCAATGTCCCTCAACAAAGCGGCGGTGATTCGCCTCGCTGGCGTCGGGCTCGGTCTGGCCGGTCTATGGCTGGTGTGGTCGCAAGCGCAGCGGCCACCGCTGACCATGGAAAAGGTCACCGACAATCTATACGTCATCATCGGCAACGGTGGAAATGTCGCAGCCATGCCAACCACGGAGGGCGTCCTGTTGGTGGATGATAAGTTCGCCGCGGACGCACCCGAAATCGTTGCTAAAGTGAAAACCATCAGCGACAAGCCCATCCGCTACATCCTCAACACCCATCAGCACCCCGACCATACCGGCGGCAACGAACCTTTGATGGCAGCGTCGGCCGAGATCATCATCCACAAGAACGCACGCGCCAACATGGTGGCCGGAAAGATGCCCGGGCTCCCGCGCATCACCTTCTCCGATGAGACCCAGGTTTTTCTGGGAGGCAAGGAAGTGCTCGCAAAGCACGTCGGCCGCGGCCACACCAATGGCGACGCGGTGGTTTATTTCCCGTCCGAACGCGTGCTGCACACGGGCGACCTGTTCGTGAATGGCGGCGCGCCGTTCATTGATTACACCGCGGGCGGCAGCATCGTCGAATGGGACCAGACGCTAGCGAAGGTCCTCGATTTCGATTTCGACACCGTCATCCCCGGCCACGGCCCGGTAGCAAAGAAAGCGGACCTGGTGAAGTGGCGCCAGACACTCGCGTCGTTGCGGGCCCATGCCAAATCAGCCTGCGCAGGCGGCGCAACCGATGCGCTCAAGCGAATGAATCTCGACGAACTGGGCATGAAACCAAGCCCGCTGTTCGAGCGCAGCATTCCAGGCCTGTGCCAGGAAATGGCCCAATAATCTCCGTTTCTCGTTTCTCGTTTCTGGTTTCTCGTTGGTGTTATCGTGTTTCTAGAGGACGTCCGTGGGGTTCCATCGCATCGCTGCACTGCTGGTTCTTTCCATCTTTGCAAATGCGCAGCCTGTTCCCACCTGGCACCTGACGCGGAGAGAGCATTTCGAGCTGTATTCGCAAGGGGACGACTCAGCGGCCCGATCGGCTCTGCTCTGGTTCGAGCAACTGCGCGCATTTTATCTTCAGAAGACCGGCCTACCGCCTGAAAGCTTGCGGCCCGTTCGCGTAATTAACTTCCGTTCCGCCCGTGAATACCAACCCTACCGGCTTGGACTTGCCTCCGACGCACATTTTATCGGAACGGAAAACCAGGATTACATCGTGATGGCGGCCCTTGACGCCCGCCAGTTCCCAACCGCAGCCCACGAATACGCCCACTCCATTCTGCACGCCGCTGGTCTTCAGTTTCCGCCTTGGTTCGCTGAAGGATTGGCCGAATTTTTTTCCACCGTGCGTATTAGCGAGCGCGGCTGCACGCTGGGTGGTGACTTGCCGGCGCGCTCTCAATTTCTCGAACACCACGCCTGGATGCCGCTGGCGGATCTGATCGCATCGCCAGCGGATTCGGCCCTCCGAGACAATCGCGAGACGGCTGCCGTATTCTACTCCCAAAGCTGGGCGCTAGTGGATATGTTGGTTCTGTCTCCGCAATATGCGCTCAAGTTCGGTGAGTTGATTACTGCCCTCACCTCCGGCACGCCAGCCACCCAGGCGCTTCCAACCATCTACGGAAAATCTCTGAGCCTCGTCACCGGCGATCTCCACGCGTGGACAGCAATCAAACACCTACCCGTTCCGCTGTCTGGAATTCAAGTAGCCGCAGAAACACCCGCCCCTAAATCAGTGAATGTGTCGCCCCTCCAGGCTCGCGCTCTCATGGCGGAAATGCTGCTTGCTGCAGGCGATTTGGAGCGCTCCAGAACACTCTATAGCGACTTAGCGCGAGAGACGCCTCAGGATGCCGCAGTGCACGCTGCGCTGGGCAACATCGCTCTCCGGCAAGGCGACAACGATCGCGCCCGCGAGCAATGGAAGCTTGCCATTGCACTGGGCATTCAGGACGCAACGCTCTGCTATCAATTTGCCGCGCTCGGCGACCGTGCCGGCGTGCCGGAAGCGGAGATCCGCCCCGCATTGGAGCGGGCCGTTCAGTTGAAATCCGACTTTGACGATGCCCGCTACCAACTCGCGCTAATGGAAAAAAACGCCGGCCACTATGACGCCGCGATAGCCCATCTTCGCGCCATGCGGATCGTTGCCCCCTCGCGTGTCTTTAACTATTGGACCGCCATGACTGATGCGCTCCTCCAACTGGACCGGCGCGATGAAGCACGGGCCGCCTCAAAAAAAGCCATGGAACACGCCACCACTGCGGTCGAGCGTGCCCGAGCCACTCAGCTTGAATATTTCGCCGTGACCGATCTCGACGTCCAGTTCACGGTCGGCAAGAATGGCCGAGCCGAACTCTCTACCACCCGCGTACCCCATGCCACAGCCGATTGGAATCCATTTATCGAGCCGGGCGATAAAATCCGTCACGTGGACGGCGCCTTACGTGAGATCGAATGCAGCGGCGCCGTGACACGCTTTGTGGTCGACACTCCGGAAGGCCCCGTGACGCTCGCCATCCCCGACCCCGGCCACGTTCAGATGCGAAATGCTCCATCGGAATTCACTTGCGGTCCGCAAAAGTCCACCAAGGTCGCGGTGGATTACGCCATCACCAACTCCGACGGCCTGGTGCGTGGCATGCAGTTCAAATAACAGCTGGGCTGCTAGAATAGATACATAACATCTGTTCCGCCGAGCGCACCGCGTTTTAGCCCGGAGGCCGTCATCCTTTGGAATCTTTTAAACACTGAATGTCCGCCGTCTCCAGTCAAATTGAGCTAGGGTTCGGAGTCCTATTTGAGGACCTCTACAACCGCGAAGGATTGGTTCGTCTGGATGGAATTTTTCTGCATCATCTAACCGCCGCCGACCCGAGCCTGAACGCGCGTCTCGCCAATGCCCGCTCCCACCCTGAAGCAATCGCCGCCAAGGACCGTTCCGAGCTGATTATCGAACTGGCCGCTCACGTTGAAGATTTCCTGGGCGAGCTTTTCGGCATCACCACTGAGATCCAAGCGCTCGGCGTACGCCACAACGCGCTCGCCCCGTTGTTCGCCTTCAAACGCAAATTTATCCAGAAGCGGGCCATCTCCGGCGTCACCAAGGAACAAGTCATCGCCATCGACGGCCCCGCATTAGCTTCGGAATTAGAATCGCTCTTCGGCGAACCGCTCACCCAGCAGGCTTTTTTCCAGCATGTCTCGCGCTGGCTCGAGAATGAAACCGAGCACGCGCCTCGCATCCAGACCGCTGCACGCTACGCTGCCTGGGCCGCGCTCTCACCCGCGGGAATTCGAAAGCATCACAGTGACGTTCTCTTCAAGGTGGCGCACAAACTCGATCAGCATCATTTGATCCCGGTGGAAGCCATCCAACTCAACGCCCTTCCCACGCTCCGGCTGCCCGCGGATCGCTGGCGGGATCGCCAGGGATTCAAGCTCACCGATGCGGGCATGGGCCTCTCCGGCGCCCTAGACCAGGCTCATTACTGCATTAAGTGCCACAACCAGGCCAAGGACAGTTGCTCGTCCGGCTTGAAGGAAAAAACGGGCGAATTCAAAAAGAGCGCCTTCAACGTCACCCTGGCCGGCTGCCCGCTGGACGAAAAAATTTCCGAGCTCAACGTCGTAAAGCAAAACGGGAACAGCGTCGGCGCGATTGCCGTTGTTACCATCGACAACCCCATGGCCGCGGCCACGGGCCACCGTATCTGCAACGACTGTATGAAGGCCTGCATTTATCAAAAGCAGGATCCGGTGGACATCCCGCAGATCGAAACACGCACGCTGAAAGATGTCTTAGAGCTCCCATGGGGCTTCGAGATTTACAGCCTGCTCACGCGCTGGAATCCGCTCAATTTCGAGCGCCCCGTTCCGCTTCCTCCCAGCGGTTACAAAGTTCTGGTGGTAGGCCTCGGCCCCGCGGGCTTCACCCTGTCGCATTACCTCATGAACGATGGCCACGCCGTGATTGGCGTGGACGGCTTGAAAATCGAGCCGCTGCCCGAAGATCTATCGGGCGTCGACGCGTTCGGCGAGCGTACGCGCTTCCGTCCCATCCGCGACATCCAGGAGATCTACGAATCGCTCGACAACCGCGTCATGGCGGGCTTCGGCGGTGTCGCGGAATACGGCATCACGGTGCGCTGGGACAAGAATTTCCTGAAGATCATCCGGCTGCTCCTCGAGCGGCGCCGCGAGTTCGATATGTTCGGCGGCGTGCGCTTCGGCGGCGCGATGACCATCGATAGCGCTTTCGAAATGGGCTTCGATCACGTGGCTCTATGCGCCGGAGCCGGCCGCCCCACCGTAATCCCCATGAAGAACGGTTTGTCGCGAGGCGTGCGGCAGGCGTCCGATTTTCTGATGGCGCTGCAGTTGACCGGCGCGGCCAAGGCCAACTCCGTAACCAATCTCCAAATCCGGATGCCTATCGTCGTGATTGGCGGCGGGCTCACAGCCATCGATACAGCTACTGAATCGCTCGCCTACTACGTCGTGCAGGTGGAGAAGTTTCTCCAACGCTACGAAACGCTCGTGGCTGAAAAGGGAGAATCCGAGATTCGCTCCACCTGGACCGAGGAGGAGGCCGAAACCGCGGACGAGTTCATCGCGCATGGCCGCGCGATTCGCGCTGAGCGTGAGGCTGCTGCGCGTGAGGGTCGCGCGCCAAATCTCATTGAACTTCTGAATTCGTGGGGCGGAGTGACAGTCGCCTACCGTCGCCGGCTGATCGACTCGCCCAGCTACACGCTGAACCATGAAGAGGTCTGGAAAGCTTTCGAGGAAGGCATCCGCTTCTCCGAATGCCTGTCGCCACAGGAAGTCGAAGTGGACCGGCACGGACACGCTGCGGCGTTGCACTTGATTCGTCGATCGTTTGATGCGGCCACCGGCAAGATGACGGATTCGGGTGACCCGGTGCGCCTGCCCGCGAAATCGATTTTGGTCGCCGCGGGAACGCAGCCCAACACGGTGCTCGGCCGCGAAGACCCCGAGAACATTATGCTCGACGGCCGTTGGTTCCAGGCGGTGGACGAGAACGGACAGCCCGTGCAGCCCGAGCGAATCGCCAAGCCCAAAGCCGTGCGCGTGCTGACGTCCGTTCGTCCAGATGGCCGCGGCATCAGTTTCTTCGGCGATCTGCATCCGTCCTTCGCCGGCAATGTTGTAAAAGCCATGGCCAGCGCGAAGCAAGGATATCCTGTGGTCTCGCGCCTGCTCGGGACCCGAGCCCCGGCCGAACCTCCACCCTCCGAATTAACGGCTCGCCTTAACAATGAGCTGCGCGCCGTAGTGAAAGACGTGATCCGACTGACGCCCACCATCGTGGAAGTCGTGGTCCGTGCTCCCATGGCTGCTCGCGCATTCCAGCCCGGCGAATTCTACCGGCTGCAGAATTATGAAACGCTAGCGGCGCGCGTGAATGGCACAACGCTGGCGATGGAAGGCCTGGCGCTGACGGGCGCGTCGGTGGATCGCGAAAAAGGGCTGCTCTCCACCATCGTGCTCGAGGTCGGCGGATCTTCCGATCTGTGTGCTCTTCTGAAACCGGGCGAGCCGGTGATCTTGATGGGACCCACCGGTACGCCCACTGAAACGCCATCGCGCGAAACAGTCCTGCTGGTGGGCGGTGGACTCGGCAATGCTGTGCTGTTCTCCATCGGCCAACAACTGCGCGCCAGCGGTTCCCGGACCATCTACTTCGCCGGATACAAAAAGCTGATTGATCGCTATAAAGTGGAGGAAATCGAAAAAGCCGCCGACATCGTGGTGTGGTGTTGCGACGAAGCGCCGGGATTCACGCCGGATCGTGTCCAGGACAAAGCGTTCGTCGGCAATATCGTGGAAGCGATGGCCGCCTACGCCCGCGGCGATTTGGATGAACCGGAAATTCCGTTCAGCAAGGTCGATCGCCTGATGGTGATCGGCTCGGACGCGATGATGCATGCGGTTCAACGCGCGCGTCACGCCGTCCTGGCGCCCTATCTCAAGCACGGCCACAAAGCGATTGCGAGCATCAATTCTCCGATGCAGTGCATGATGAAGGAAATTTGCGCCCAGTGCCTGCAGCAGCACAAAGACCCCATCACGGGCGAAGAGACGGTGGTTTTCTCTTGCTTCAACCAGGACCAGCAAATGGATCACGTAGACTTCGCCAGCCTCCGCACCCGCCTATCTCAAAACGGCGTGCAAGAAAAACTCACCAAGCAATGGATCGATCGCTGCCTGCGCAAAATGGGCGCCCGAAAAGTGTTAGTGGCCACTAACTGAACCGCGACCGTAAGGGAGCCGGTGCTTTTTCTCACTGCACCGGTAGAGAACTCTTAAGGGAGCCGCTCTCTACGAATCGCCAGCGCGCGAATCAGCAGCGCACTCAGAGCCGCCGTGAGCGTGATGGAGACCAGCAGACCCGCGTACAGCCACGCGGTCGGCGCCAGTGCGCTCAGCGCGAGATCGCGCGAGTGCGCCGCCGCACTATGCGCATACCAATTCCACACGTCGCGCCCACGCCTCACCGCGGCGCCGCCTCCCGAGTACATGGGGAACAGCTTGACCGTCCAGGTCGCCACGAGTACCCATCCCCACAGCGCCAGGTTGACAGCGGCCACTCCGGCGCCGATTCGTTTCCAGCGCGACAGGCCTAGGTACACCAGGGCAATCACCGGCGCGAGCAGCACCTGTGTGTACCAGGGACTGGCCCCGGCAACACCGGCGCCGCGGTCGGCGAAACTGGCGCACGAAGCATAGGCAACACCCGCGGAGAACAGCAAAACAGCGGCGAAAATCGCCTGTTCCGCAGGCTGGATAGCGCGGCGGTGGCCGCACCACGCTGCCATGCCGAGGGCCATCAGTCCGAGCATGATATCCAGTGTGGTGCTCGAATAGCTGTTGAACCAATTGTTCCCAGTCCACAGCGAAGCCCGCGCCAGAAAACCGCTGGTCGCCAGCCAGTCTATGTGCGGCGCCGCCGCCAGTGCCTGCCTTACTCCGATGCCGTCAAATGCTTCATGTGTTCCGGCGACGTTGCCGTAGAGCGCCACGTTGCGCAGATACCACGGACTCGCCGCCACGATGACCAGCGCGGCACCACCGAGCACAACGCGGAGTGATCCACGATTACGCCATACCAGGATAGCCGCAATGCCGGCGGCCAGCACGGCGAAGATCAGGAAGTAGGCCTTGGTCAGCAGTCCCGCGGACAGCCACGCGGCGACGCGGAGCGCGCACCGCCGATCCGGTTTGCAGACGAACGTGGCCAGAGCGGCTAGAAAAAAGGCGCTGACTCCGACGGCCAACCAGTCGTTCGCGACGTGAGCCGTTGTAGCGTAGAGCATTTCCGAACAGAAGATGGTGAAGAGTGCCGTGGTCGCGAACGGCTCCGGCACCTGCAGGTCGCGGCACAGCGCCGCCGCGCCGAAAAACAGGAGGATGGCCGAACACAGGGCGCAGAACAGACGCAACACCAGCACGCGCACAGTGAGGGGGAACCGCGCCATCGACCAATCCAACGGCGCCAGCAGGATGTACGCCAGCGGAGGCTGATGCGCTTCGTAATTGGGCCGGGAGCTGGCGCGCGGCTCCGGCACCAGCCGTTCGAGATCCCGGCGCCGCTGCGCTCGCTGGTCTTCCGGCAGGGCGAACCAGGCGTCGTAAGAAATTGCTTCGGGAATCGACGCCGTGAGCACGTGACTGACGGGAGCCAGTTGGAATGACGCGGATACATCATAGGGGATCTTGGTGCCGCCAAGGATGGGCAAGCGCCGCGTTTGCCAGAGAGTCTCGACGTAGCCGTAGTGGAACGACTCATCGAAACCTTCCCACAGCGGCAGAAGAGCACTGAAGAGCGCGGCGTTGACGATCCCGAACAGCAGCATAGCCTTCCGGTTGGGCAGCGCCACCAGCGCAGTCTAGCACGCGGGGCGCATCCCGCGATTCGTAGCGTAAGCCTCCGGCTTCGACCCCCACCCCAGTACAATAGAAGTGTCCATGGTGATCGACGGGATCTACTATGCCCTCGCGCTCAGCGCCGGCGGCGCCGCAGTGTGGTACTTGAGCCGGCCTGCGTTTGGTATTCCACTGTTTCTTCTGGCCGTTTTCTGCCTCTATTTCTTTCGCGATCCTGAACGCGCCATTCCCGACGGACCCGTCGCCGTTTCACCCGCCTACGGAAAAGTGGTCGCCATACGCACCGACGTTCGAAAAGTGCGCGATCATAGTAGCTCAGATGGGTGAGTTGATAACCCCAACATTGGATCTCAGCCGACGTGTCGGAAAATCGTGGGCCAACATTGAGTCGGCACGCAAGCTTTCACGTGACACCCTTGCTCAACTCAGACAGGCATTCGCGGATTCAGACTCGGACGACACGAGCATAGTGGTCTGCGGTTCGCTAGGACGGGAAGAGTTTACACTCGGCAGCGATATTGACTGGACCTTGATTCTCGATGGGATCGCTGACCCGAACCATCATGCTCTGTTCATTGATGCCAAGAGAAAGATTGAGGCCTTCGCTCCGAAGGGTGTTGGTAAAGAGGGAACTTTCGGCGCGATGATATCCAGCCATGACCTCATCCATAATATTGGTGGGGAGGACGATACCAACAAGAATTTGACTCGGCGGTTGCTGCTACTACTTGAATCGAAACCGGTGGGTCGGCGGGAAGCGCACGAGCGGGTAGTGAGGAATATATTGAATCGCTATCTACTGGAAGATCGCAGCTTTTGGCGTGGCACCGGCACTTATCGACACTACATCCCGCATTTTCTACTGAATGACCTTGCTCGGCTCTGGCGCACCATGGCCGTCGACTTCGCATACAAACTACGGGACCGTTCCGGCGATGGTTGGGCCATGCGAAATATCAAGCTTCGAATGTCGCGCAAGCTGCTTTACGTTGCCGGACTTCTGGGTTGCTTTTTCTGCCACTTGGAACTCGACGACGAGTCCCGTCGAGGCGTCTTCGATGATGTGTCTTCCCATCCCGTGATCGTCGATGTTGTTCATTCGGCGTTTCACGAGACACCGCTCGACATTGTTGCGAGTTTCTTGGCCCCGCATGAGCATCTTCACAAGGCAGCCTCGCTGTTGTTCGGCGCCTACGACGAATTCCTTGGCATACTTCGCGACTCAGGCCTCCGCGACCATCTCGACAACCTTCCAGCGGACGACGGCGACACCGACGACGTATATCAACATGCTCGCGAAGTTAGCCATCGCTTCCGCGACTCGCTCCTGGAGTTGTTTTTTGACGACAAAACGGGATTGGCCGAGCTCACTCGCCTGTATGGAGTGTTCTGATGCAACCAATCGGCTATTCAACCGGAGCGCTCGCCCTTTCCGACTTCCGTATGGCCTTGGAGATCCTAAGGGAACAGCCGGTTGAGGCCGTCGAGCTCTCAGCAATTCGCGAAAATGAGCTGATTCCTCTGCTTCGCTCCCTGGGTGATTTGGACCTTTCGAGGTTCACATATGTTTCACTTCACGCTCCAAGCACTTTTCTACCGCAATCCGAAGGCCGGATCTTCCAAGATCTTTATGACAGCAGGCACCACGGCTGGCCGATTATCGTCCATCCTGATACGCTAAAGCGCGATCCCGACTGGCGCCTCCTGGGATCTCAACTATGTATTGAGAATATGGATAAGCGCAAACCAGTTGGACGAACAGTGCAGGAGCTTGATCTCCTCTTCGAAAGGTTCCCAAACGCCTCGTTCTGCTTCGACATCGGCCACGCCCGCCAAGTGGACACTTCCATGATCGAGGCCTATAAGATGCTCAAGAAGTTTGGCCCCCGACTTCGCCAGATTCATGTAAGCGAAGTGAATTCGCGAAACAAGCATGATCGGCTTTCATTCGTCAGCATCCTCGATTTTCAGGAAGTGGCGCACATGTTACCCCCTGAAACACCCATAATCATCGAGTCAATCGTTTCCGGCGATCAGATAGGCGCTGAAATCGATCGCGTACGGAAGGCGTTAGCAGTAACCAGCAAGCCGGGCGATATGAGCTCGGTTGTTGGCTAGCACCCCATCACAAATCACTCCACACTATTTCAGCCTCTCCACCAACAACTTGCAAACTCCCACATGGTCAATTCGCGAACAGTGCCGTTAATCTGAAGCTGGCATGAACAAGAAATCACTCGCCGAGCCAGCGCCTGCATCGCGTCCGCAAGTCCCGCGCCCCTCCGCGAATTTGACGCATCGTGAAGTTTTGAGCGTCTCCCATACCCGACAGGCCCAACAACCGCCAACGATCCAACCAGTTACGAACGACGCTCTCCCAAACACAAGAATCGCCCGATGCGACAAGACCGCCCCTCGAGCCCCTTCCTCGACTTCGGAGGCGCGCAGCGGCTCCTTCTTGAATTCCTCGTATTCGTGGCGTAAGCCTCCGGCTTGCGCCACCTCGTACAATAGAAGTGTCCATGGTGATCGACGGGATCTACTATGCCCTCGCGCTCAGCGCCGGCGGCGCCGCAGTGTGGTACTTGAGCCGGCCTGCGTTTGGTATTCCACTGTTTCTTCTGGCCGTTTTCTGCCTCTATTTCTTTCGCGATCCTGAACGCGCCATTCCCGACGGACCCGTTGCCGTTTCCCCCGCCGACGGAAAAGTGGTCGCCATTCGCACCGACGATCCCACTTCCGCACGCATCAGCATCTTCCTGAACATCTTCGACGTGCATGTGAACCGCGCCCCCATCGCGGGCGCCATCACCAACATCGAGTACAAAAAGGGCGAGTTTCTTGTAGCCAGCCGCGAAGTGGCCAGTTCTCAAAACGAGCGCAATACCTTCACCATCGAAGGCCAAGGCTCCCGCGTCGCCTTCTCCCAAATCGCCGGCCTGATCGCACGCCGCATCGTTTGCTATAAAAAACCCGGCGACCAGGTTTCCAAGGGCGAACGCGTCGGCCTGATCAAGTTCGGCTCCCGCGTGGATGTTTTCCTGGGACCCGAATGGGAAATTACAGTACAGCCCGGCCAGCATGTCTCGGGCGGATCCAGCATCCTGGCGCGCAGGAGACAAGCCTGATGCCACGCCTCACCTTCAAGCAACGATTCCTCGATCCCCGCTCGCCCTCACGCCGTCCGCGCCGCGCCGCCTACGCGCTACCCACCCTGTTCACCGCCGGCAACATCTTTCTCGGTTTCATCGCGATTATCCGCGCCATCGAAGGCGCTTTGCTCGGCGCAACGGGACAACTCGGCAACAATCCCCACTTCGAAGTAGCTGCCAAGGCTATTGGCGTCGCCGTTGTTTTGGATGGCCTGGACGGCAGAATCGCCCGCATGACAAATACCGTCAGCGATTTCGGCCGCGAGATGGATTCNNCTCGCCGACGTCATCACCTTCGGCATCGCGCCCGCCGTACTCGCCTTCACCTGGGGTGTTCAATTCGTGAAGGGCGTCGGGTTTCTGCCCGATCATCGCGCCGGCTACTTCATCGCGTTCCTGTTTCTGCTGTGTGGCGCGGCGCGACTGGCGCGTTTCAACGTTCAGACCAATCCGGTTCCCAAGAACCCCGGCCGGCCCGACCGCAAGTATTTCGTCGGTTTGCCGATCCCCGCAGCCGCCGCGCTGGTGGCGGCCGTCGTCTACGCGTCCGATAGCGTACCGCTCACATGGTGGACCCTCTCCGCGGCTTGGCTCGTATTGCTCGCGCTGCTCTCCTTCTTGATGGTCAGCACCTGGCGGTATCCGAGTTTCAAGGAGATCAGCCTCACCGGTCCCCGCTCGCCACTCACCGTCATCCTGTTCGGCGCCCTCATTTATCTGATTTGGAATTATTCCCAACCCGTCTTGCTGGCCATCTCCTCGCTGTATGTCGCCACCGGTATCGCCATTCGCGCGGGCGGGATCATCCGCCGCCGGTTCCGTCCCCATCCGCCGCGGCCGCAGCCGGCGGAGCACCAGGTTACTTAGTATGCACTTGCATCGGGGCACGCAACGGCCCACTCTCGCCATCGTCGGAGGAGAATCCCTGCTTGGCAAGGAAGTTCGCGAGCTGCTGGAGGGAAGCACCCTCGCCGTGAATATCAAATTGATCGCTTCGACAGACACCCCCGAAACAAGTATCATTGCAGCCGTACGCGACGAACCGGTGGTAATTAATTCCATCGAGATGGCGGACCTCGGCTCGGCGGAGGTGGTGGTTCTGGCAGGGAAACAGGAATCCAGCCGCAAAGCATATGAACAGATCGAAAGCGTCAAACCAGCGCCCGTGGTGATCGATGTGAACGGTGGTTTGGAGGATCATCCGGGAACCAGGCTCCGTGCGCCCATGGCGGAGCCGCCGGGATTGGACGCCGCCGCAGCCATCCAAGTGATAGCGCATCCAGCGGCGATTGCAATCGCTTTGTTCCTTACTCACCTGCGCAAAGCCGGAGTAATTCGGCGGTCAGTCTTCGAAATTTTTGAGCCCGCCAGCGAACGCGGCCATGCCGGCATCGGTGAACTGCAAAAACAAACCGTCGCTTTATTGTCGTTTAAGCCGCTCCCTAAAGAGATTTATGACACGCAGGTCGCCTTCAACCTCCTGCCCGAATACGGCTCGGACTCGCCCCACAAGCTGGATGAGATAGAACTAAAAATCGATCGTCACCTGGCCAGCCTTCTGGCAACCGAAGGAAACGTGCCCATGCCATCGCTCCGAGTGATGCATGCTCCGGTATTTCACGGCTACAGCATTTCGGTCTGGGTCGAGTTCGACCAGAATCCGGGCATCGACGCGATAACGGACGCTCTGGCATCGAATGACATTGATGTCCGCGTGAGCGGCCATGAGCCGCCCTCGAACGTAGGCGTTGCGGGTCAGCGCGGAATCACTGTAGGAGCCATAGCCCCCGATCGCAACCATCCGCGCGCATTTTGGTTCTGGATAGTATCGGACAACCTCCGAATCACGGCCGAAAACGTAGTGGAGGTGGTCCGTGAAGCTCTTAGTTAGGCCCCCGGCGTTTTTATCCGTGTGCATCCGTGTGCATCCGTGGCTAATGCTTTTCGTTCTTAGTTCCTGCGGTTACCACGTTGCCGGCAAAGCCGATCTGGTCCCCAAGACCGTTCACACCATCGCCATCCCCCCATTCGGCAACATCACAACCCGCTACAAGCTCACCGATCATCTTCCCGAAGCCATCTCGCGCGAATTCATAACCCGGACGCGCTATCAAATCGTCAACGATCAGAATCAAGCCGACGCGGTTTTGCGTGGCACCATCGTCAACTATGTCGCTTATCCCACCACCGTCGATCAGCAAACCGGCCGCGCCAGCGGTTTGCAGGTGAATGTGACGCTACAAATCACCCTCACCGAACGGGCTACAGGCAAAGTGATTTATACACGCCCGAGTTACGAGGTGCACCAGCGCTACGAGCTCAGCATCAATGCCAATACCTATTTTGAAGAGAGCGACGCCGCGCTCGACCGCTTGGCCCGCGATGTGGCACGCGACCTGGTCACTTCAATCCTGGAAAACTTCTGATGAACCCCGAGCAGTACCTCCAACGTATTCGCAAGGGCCCGCCCGCGCCGGTTTCCTTATTCCTTGGACCGGAGTTGTATCAACTCGGCATTTGCCGCCGCGCCCTGGTGGAGAAAATTTTGGCTCCGGAGGATCGCGACAACGGTCTATCGCGGCACGATATGGAAACCAGTACGCTCGCCGCCATCCTGGATGACGCCCGCTCCATGTCTTTGTTCGCGCCACAACGAGTGATCTGGGTTTCGGGCGCTGAAGCCGCGCTGCCCCGCGGCCGGTCGTCCAGTCAGGAGGAGAGCGCGGGCGGCGCCGATCTCGCCGAATACGTGCGAAACCCAACTCCCGGAACGGTCCTGATATTCGTGTCCAGCCGTTACGATTTCGAAGGCGAGGAACGCGCCAAGATGGAGCGCGTCCAAAAATTCTTCTCGTGTATTCCCGAGGTCGTGGAGTTCCGGCCGTACACAGTGGAATCAGCGCGTCATCTCGCGGAGGACCTGGCGAGTGAAGCCGGTTTACAGATTGGACTTTCCGAAGTCGGGCTATTAGTGGATTCGCTTGCCGCCGATGCCAGCCGCATCGTCAATGAGATTGAGAAGCTGCGTCTCTATGTGGGCACGAATCGCAAAGTCACGGCCGACGACATTCTGCAGCTGGTGCCGAACGCACAGGCCACCACCATCTTCGCGCTGGTTTCCGCACTTGGGCGCGGCGACCGGAAGCGCTCGCTGGGCCACCTGGATACGCTGCTGCGCGAGGGCGAGTATTTACCATTGGCGCTCACCTTCCTCGCGACACAATTTCGCCTGGCCATGGTTGCGCACGAGGCCGGGCTGCGCACCTCTCAGCAGATCCAGGCTCATTTCACCAAGCTGGGCATTCGCGTCTGGCGCGATCGCGCGGAGCAGATCTATCAAACCGTGACGGCGTTTTCCGCTGGCCGGCTGGCGCGCGCCATCGAGAAGGTTTCGTCAGCCGACAGAGCGCTTCGGGACGCCCGTCCCGACGATCGCGTCGTGATGGAAGAACTGGTTTTTAGCTTGACCGCGTAGGGCAAGCCTCCGGCTTGCCCTGGACAAGCCGGAGGCTTATCCTACTTCGATCTCACACCCTTCATACGCGCACGAGACTTCCATGCTCGACCCAAGACGCTGCGCCAACTGGCGCGCGCGCTGCTCAATGTCCGCTACGAAAGCGTCGTCGTGCGACGGATCGTGATGGGTGAGAAACAGCCGGCGGACTCCAGCCGCTGCAGCCAACTCCACCACGTACGTATACGTGCTGTGGCCCCAATTCCGCTTGGTTACGTACTCCTCGGGCGTGTACTGCGCCTCATGAATCAGCACGTCCGCATCCTTCATATACTCGGCGTGGCGGCGATCGCCCGGCTCCAGAATGGACTCGATCCGGCCCGGCTCCGCGCCATCCCGCCACACACCTTCGGCGAACGGCTCATGATCCGCCAGATAAAGAACCGAAATGCCCCGGTACTCAAAGCGGTATCCGAGCGTAGGCGACGGATGATTCATGCGCTGGGCTCCCACCTTCATTCCACAAATCTGGTGGATTCCTTCCGTCAGATCCCGATAAGTGATTCGCGCCGCGAGCTGGTCCAGTTCCACAGGAAAATAGTGGTGTTCCATCTGGCCCGACAGCACGTCATGGAGCGATAGGTGGCATTTTTCCGGACCGTACACGTCGAAATGATTGCCCGCCGCGAACAGCGGCGCGAAAAATGGGAATCCTTGAATGTGGTCCCAATGTGTATGGGTGAGCAAAATCGCGGCCGAAATTGGTCCCGTTGCATCCGCAATCATTTGGTTCCCCAGCAGCCGCGCGCCCGTGCCGCAATCCAGCACAACGTGTTTGCCGTCATGGGTCGTCAGTTGAATGCAGGATGTGTTGCCGCCGTAATGATTGGTGCCGGGGCCCGGCGCCGCGATCGATCCTCGAGTACCCCAGAAGCGCAGACGCATTCAGATTGCCGTAGGACAGTATACCGCGTTAATCAACAATCGCTTCAATCGTCTGCGGCGCGTTCCCTTCCAGACGGTTGTTCACGAAGATGTAGGATGGCTCGCTCCGCTCCCGCGCCCGAGAAATCAGGTTTCGTAGCGCCTGTCGAGCATCCGGGTTCGGATCCTGAACGTGCTTGTAGGGTGAAAATTTCGCCACGGCAGCTTCATAAGGCCGTCCTTTCCGCAACAACGCCCTCGCCACCGTGAAATCGGCCGTGTAAATTTCCGGGAGCTGCATCTGTTCGCTGAGCTCGGGCATCCGCGTCCAGGCGTTGAATACGTGCGCCACGCCGTGTCCACGCAAACATTTGAAATATTCGCTAGTCAGGAATTCCTGATTCCGGATCTCAATGCCATAACGAAAGCCCGGCGGTAGAGCGGCCAGGAACGGATCCAATTGCGCCAGAAAGGCTCCCACGTCGCGATAGGTCTGCTTGCCGAACGTTCCGAACTCAAAAACCAGCACCGCGATCTGTTCCCGGTATGGTTCCAGCAGATCGAGAAATGCATTACGCAACAGCATCGCGTCCAAGAATGCCGGATTGCTCTCGCCCGCGCGCGCCCCGTAGCGCGCATGGATGGGAAACATCTTCACGGTAATCTCTTCGGGCACTTTGAATGCGTATCGCAACGATGCCGGAGCGGAGCGGAACAGGCGCTGCCAGTACTGCTCGGAAGGGAACTGATAAAACGAAAAATCCCCGCAAACCACCGGAAAGGTGGCAGCATACTCAGCCAGGCATTCAGCTTGAAAGCGCTTCTCGGAGAATTTGCCGCGCGACATGTAGCGGCTTTCGCTATAAACCTGCCCGAGCCATCCCGGATATTTCCAGGAGCTGGTTCCGATGAGTACACCGCGCGAGGCCAGTGCGGCCAGCTTCAAACCGAGTGGTGTGCGTTCATACTCCGGAAGCTCATCGAAAAGCGATAGCGTTTCACCAATCACCGCTAAACCAGAAACGAGAAACCAGAAACCAGAAACGTTTTAATACGCATGCGCCACGCGATAACCGTAGGGATCCGCGCCAGCCTCGATCACGCCGTCGGGCATCATCCGTACCATTACGGGAGCGGCGCCACTGGACCATCGCGATCGCGTGCCCACGCGGTGCCCGCGCGCTGAAAGTTCGGCGACGGTAGCGGCCGGGATGCGCTCGTCTAAAAGTAAATCGCCGCGATTCCAGGCGTGATTGTCAAAGCTTGAAACCAGGTGGCGCGTTTGGAAACGAGGAGCTTCGATCGCAGCCTGAGCGTTCATGCCAAATTCCACCACATTGAAGAACAATTGGATTAAGCTCTGCTCCTGATTGTCGCCTCCAGGCGTGGACAGCGCCAGAAACGGCTTGCCCTGTTCGGTAACGATGGTTGGGCTAAGCGTAACGCGCGGGCGCTTGCCGCCGGCCAGTTCGTTCGGCGATCCATCCACCAGGATGAATTGCTGGGCGCGCTCTGTAAGTGGGATACCCGTGTCCCCCGCGATCACAGACGGCAGCCACGCACCGGACGGTGTCGCCGAGAATACCATGCCATCCTTATCAATCGCATCCACGCAGGTGGTGTCCCTGGCCATCAGTTCGTCGTCGATCTTGGTGCGCGCAATCTCCATCTCCGTGGGATGCCGTCCCTGCTTTCCATTGATTGTGCCGGGAACGAAATCCAGCGACGCGTTGTGGCCGATCTGCTTGCGGCGCTCAGTAGCGTAGGTCTTGGACAGCAGAACATCGGTGGGAATGTGGTTGAACTTGGGATCGCCGTAGTAAGTATCGCGGTCGGCATAGGAGAGCTTCAGCGCTTCCACAACTTTGTGGATATACTCGGAGGAATTCACGCCGAGCGACCGCAGATCGTAGCCTTCCAGGATATTCAGCGCTTCGATCATGGCGGGGCCCTGGCTCCAGAAACCCGGTTTGTAAACCTTGTAGCCGTGGTAATCGGTGGAAACCGGCTCTTCAGGTTCCAGCTTGAATGCAGCCATATCCTCGTAGCGCAACAGCCCGTCGTTGGCGCGCATAAAGGCGTCAATCCGGTGCGCGATATCGCCACGATAAAAAAAGTCCCGGACGGCGTCGATGGCTGCCACTCTGCTGGCCCCGGCTGCGAGAGCTTTTTTCTCGGCTGCCGCCATGGCCCGCAGCGTCTTCGCCAGGTTTGGCTGGCGGAAAATCTCGCCGGGCATAGGAACCTGGCCGTCCGGCATGAACGTCTTCTTCGAATCCGGCCAGAGATCGAGGAATCGGCGCACGCGCGCGATGGTGCCCGCGCGCATCTCATCGATGGCCAGACCATCGGCCAACTCTATGGCAGGCTGAATTTCTTCAGAGAACGATTTACTGCCGAAATCCCGCAGCGCAACTAGCCCGGCGTCCACCATGCTCGGAACCAGTGCAGGCATGATGCCGGCCACCGGAATGATGCCCTTCAATCCACCTGGTTCCATGGTCAGGATCTCGCCCGGCTTCGGCCTGCGGTCGCGGAAAAGCTCGGCCGTAGCCAGTTTAGGCATGGGACCAACTCCGGCGATGGCGAAAATCTTGCCGGCCTTGGTACGGATCAGAATCGGCGCTTCGCCACCCAGTCCGAAATGCGAAAATTCGGCGACCGAGGCCGCGAACATGGTGGCGACCCCCGCATCCACCGCGTTCCCGCCTTGGAAATAAATGCGCATTCCGGCTTCGGCCGCATATTCGCTGCCGCACGCCACCGCGCCTTTGGTCCCGCGCGCGGGGCGCATTGCGGGCTGTTCGAAATCCTTTCGTTGGGCCGCGCAGAACACAACGAGACCGAAAAAGAGAACCGCGGGCTTGTACTTCATAAGCTAGGCTCATTATAACTGGAAGGCGGGCGCGTACCTGATTTGCTGGATAATGGTTGCGGCGTTATGGAAGAACAGGAAGACAGGCGGCAGGATGAAGGCGGCAGGAGGCAGGCGGCAGAAGGCAGAGAGCAGAAAGCAGAAGGCGGCAGGAGGCAGGCGGCGCGTGACAATGAGCCGATGCTGTATTGCCCCGCGTGCAGCACACGGCTTACCGAACTGAAATGCAAGCTGGTCTGCAACCAATGTGGTTACTACATGAGCTGCGCCGACTACTACTGAAGTTTAATTCTGCGAGCGCAGCAGCAACAGGATGGCGAGCACGAATAATATCACTCCCACCAATGCCGCGATCTTCAAGGCGCTGTACGGCCGCTCGCCTTGCACCTCGCCCGTCCGGGCATTCACGACGACCTGGTAGACCTTGGCTTGAAACTTGTATGCTCCAATCCACACCGGCAACAGCAGATGGCGGAACGTGGTGTTGGAGTATGCAGTGTCGACACTTTCGACGCGCTGCTCATCGCCGCCGATGTCCCGTGCCGCGTCTTCTTCGATGGCGCTCTGCATCACGCTTTTGGCTTTGTCGAAACCGGCCGGAAGTTCCACCTGGTAGCGTTGAGCCTTGAAGCCGGAGAGATACGCCGGCTCGTACGCGCAAAGGGATTCCAGATCCCACGGCTTCAGCGCATCCAGTCTTCTTTCGGAGACTGACTTCGTGGCTACGACCAACACGTTATCGAACCTTCGCGATACTTCGCCCGCCACAGGAGTCCAGCGCGTTCTTTGCACCTGGCGCGTTCGCTGCACGGGGCGGCCCTGGTCGTCCGTATCTGTGTACACCTCGGTGTCCCAATAATGATCGCCGCGCTCACCACGATACTGGCTTCTGGTATCGGCCGCGTAATCCCAAAACGGAAGATAGACGCCCGAAATCGCCTCCTGGCGAGCCATCCGCTTCAATGCGTTCGGAGCGAACCAACGCGTCTGCAACCATTCGCGTACTTGTGTCTGGGCGTTGTTCTTCGGCACTTTGGCCGGCAGCAGACCGTCGGGCGAAATCATTGGATCCGCCGCCTTTGGCTCGGCCACGATGTCGGCTCCGCAGAACGGACAGGTTCCGGCTACCTCCGGCGGCTGGAACGCGACCCGGCTGCCGCAACCGTCGCAGCTCACTTCGAGCGCCTGATCGGTCAGCGGGCGCAGATGCGCGTCATCCGTTTTCGCCAGAAACTCGTCGAGTGAATGCGGCGGGGCCACGCCCGTTGTGACAGCGGGCACAGCAGCCGTTTGCCCGCAGAACCGGCACTTCATCAGGCCGCTCTCAGGATCGAACTCCATGTCCGCCGCACAACCGGGACATCGGAATCGTTGCGGCTTCGTCTCTTCAGGCATGCGGGGTGACTCCAAAGACTATAATGTTAACTCGACAGGTTCATTATGAGTGAAGTCCCGGAACTACTGGAGCGTCTCCGCCGCGGCGCGGAATTGGTTGCGGTCTCCATCACTGGAGCCGCGGGCTCCGAGCTCGACTACGTGCCCGAGCCAGGCAAATGGAGTATCCGCCAGATTGTCGCGCATCTCGCCGATGCCGAAATGGTGGCCGGAATGAGGTTGCGGCGCATCATCGCGGAAGACAATCCGCGCATCGAAGCGTACGACCAGAACGCTTGGGCCACCAATTTGGATTACACGCGGCGCAAGACCTCGCCGGCGCTTGAAACATTTCGCCGCATTCGTGGCGAGAATTATGAGTTGCTCAAAGATCTGCCGGCTCCGGTCTTCGAGCGTGAGGGCCTCCACAGCGAGCGCGGCCCCATGTCTTTAAAACTGCTGCTGCAGATCATCGCCGAGCACGCAGAGAATCATGCGTCGCAAATCCGAACCCGCCGGGCCGAATTCAAAGCACAAAAGGCTCTGACCAAATGAACAACAATCCAACGCGCTGCCTTCTGCTTTCTGCCTTCTGCCTTCTGGCGTCGGCCACCGATTTCACAGCCGAAGGCAAGCGCTGGTGGTCGCACATAGAATACCTCGCGAGCGACGATCTCAAGGGCCGCGACACCGGCAGCGAAGGCCATCTCAAGGCCGCGCGCTATGTGGCCGGAGAATTCGAACGTTCCGGACTGAAGCCGGCCGGAACATCCGGTTATTTTCAGCCCGTGAAGTTCGACGTCAAGCAGATCGTCGAAGATGAATCGAGCCTGGCGCTGGTACGCGATGGAAAGGCGGAGCCGCTCGTGCTTGGCGACGATGCCAGTTTCAGCCTGCGTGGCGATATTCAGGAATCCACCGACGCCCCGGCGGTCTTTGCCGGCTACGGCTTCGGAGTTCTCGAGAAAAGCCATGACGATCTGGCCGGCCTGGATGTCAAAGGCAAAATTGTGGTGTACCTTGCGGGCGGTCCCAAGTCCATCCCTGGCCCTCTGAAATCGCACTATCAATCGGGCGCCGAGCGCTGGAAATATCTGAAAGCTGCGGGCGCCATCGGAGTCGCGAACATCCCGAATCCAAAATCGATGGACATTCCCTGGTCTCGAATGAGACTCGCCCGTCTGATGCCTTCCATGAGTTTGGCGGATCCATCATTCGATGAAACCGCTGGACTGCGCCTGGCCTTGGTCATCAATCCGGAGCGCGCCGACAAATTCTTTGAAGGCACCGGGCATAACATCGCCGAGATTCTCAAGGCCGCGGATGCCGACGAAGCTTTGCCCAAGTTTCCGCTGGCGGTGACTGTCCGCGCGCGCGTCCACCTGAAGAAATCGGCAGTGGAATCGCAAAACGTGGCAGGGCTCCTGCCTGGTTCCGATCCGAAACTGAAGAACGAATACGTTTTTCTCACCGCGCATCTCGATCACGTTGGCGTGGGCCCGGCCATCAACGGAGATTCCATCTACAACGGCGCCATGGACGATGCTTCCGGCATCGCATCCATTCTTGAGATCGCGCGTTTGATCCACGAATCGCATGCCAAGCTCCGCCGTTCTCTGGTTTTTCTCGCCGTCACCGGCGAAGAAAAGGGATTGCAAGGATCACGCTATTTCAATGGGCACCCAACCGTGAATGAAAGGAACATCATCGCCGACATCAATCTGGACATGTTCCTGCCCTTACACGCATTGCACTACATTGAGGTGCAGGGGCTGGCCGAATCGACGCTCGGCGACGACATTCGCGCCGTTGCCAAAGACGCCGGCGTGGAGGTGCAGGCCGACAAAGAGCCGCAGCGCAATCTTTTCATCCGCAGCGATCAGTACAGTTTTATCAAGAAGGGCATCCCGGCGCTGGCGTTCAAGTTCGGATATCTGCCGGGCTCGCCCGAGGAAACACTGCACAAGGAATGGCTGAAGAATCGGTACCATGCGCCGTCGGATGACTTGGATCAGCCAGTGGATAAAGCCGCCGCGGCCGAGTTCGACGAGATTCTCCTGAAACTGGCTGAACGCATCGCGAATGCATCCGAGCGTCCGCAGTGGAAGCCTGACAGCTTCTTCCGGCGCTTTGCGAACGGTAGTTAGCTGGACTTGGTGGGCACCGGTTTCTTACTCTTCCTTTTCTTGGCCGTCTTAGTTGCCTCGGTCTTGGTTGAATCGGAATCGCATTTTCGAAGGCCCGAATCCTTGCTTCCCTTAGATCCCATTTGTTCGGAGGCTTTTCCGGAGCTCCCGGCCTGCGAACCGGTTTGTTCTTTTTCGGGGGGCTGGCTCTGACCGCTCCAACTAAGCTGGCTGCTTGCCAGTAAAACGGAAAGGCACAACGCGCCAGTACGGATGGTATGCGCAATGTTCATAAGCTCACGCTCCTGTCGCTCCCACGGGTTTCTTCCGGTGTTCCAGGAGCATCTCGATCCTTCGAGCCAAGTATAGCCCTATTATCTCAAGAATGGTCGGGGGGACCACGTTGGCAAACATGCCAAACAGCCGACCAATCACTGAGCTGAGGAACCAGCCCACACAGAATGTCACCAGCAGGCTCGCAACCAGTGACAATTCCGGCCATGGCGGTTTCCACCAATTGAACATCAAAAATATCAAGATGAACCAGAGGGCGCTCACCGAGCAATTCAAAACTGGGGGAGTAGGGACCAGTAAGCTTTCGTCCAGCAGGGCTGCGATGTAATTTGCCTGCAGGTGAGGACCAGTGAGAACGCCGGCGTCCGTTTCGTGTAAATCCACCCACTTCTCTCCCACGATCACGACCTTGTGCCGCAGTGAATCCAAGGCCTTGCCGTCACCTTCCTGGTCGCCGCAAGCGGACCAATCCACGTTCACGCCTTTTTGATTGCAAACCAGGCTGATAGCTGAAACCGATGCAAACGTGCCTTCGGGAAGCAGTTTGGTGTACGGATAAGTGACCCAGCGTTGGAGCTTCGCAAGATTGTTGCCGTTCATGATGTTGGGATCCAGCAATTCGGCCGCGGCAGCCGCCATGGTCGGCCACATCTCGGGAGTCTTGTGCCTGACGTCGCCGCATTCGCGAAAAGCCATCCAGCTCAGCGGGATTTTTCGTTCGTCTCTCGATATTTCTGCCAACCCCAGGCTGATGCGATCGACCGATATGTCCTGGTTCAGTAGCTCGTGTACTCCAAGCACAACCTGGTCGGATTCCAGGTCCTCGGAATGCAAACTAGAACATCTCTGCTGGATGCTCGCACCGTCGAATGCTTCCACGGCAAGGACCAGCGGCACCTTGACGGAAATGTCTCGAATCGTTTTCTTCAGCGCTGCTGTCCCATCATTCCCGTCTTTCCCCACTGGACAAACACCGGGAGGAACTATACCGTACCATTTGTCCACTACGATCAGGCGCGGATCCCGTGCCGCCACCTTGGCGAGCAACTTCGCCATGAACGCGCGATGAGTACAACGATTCACGCCCAAGATGCTTGCAGGTTCAGTATCACGGTCGATGATCACGATCTTGAACTCATCGATACGAGTCTGGCGGGGGCCATCCGGACCGAAATGCCGGTACCAGAAGCTAGGGGTCAGCCAGCTTAAGTAGCGCGAATCGAGAAGTGTGGCTTTGCCGAGAAACTCGTTCACAAAAAACGGGAACCCGATCGCAATAAAGGTGAGAATAAGGACCTTTGCGCGGAGGTACTTGACCTGTGGCATAGCAGGAGACTTAGTTTACACGAACTGAGAGCCGTCCACCAGCGTGGAACAGTAGCTGCAATGATTTTCCGTAACATGCGCGCTATCCTTCTTCTCGTATCCTTTGCTGGCCGTCTGATTTGCGCGGAAGGACCTTTTGATCCGGCTGTTTCGACGCCGCCGGTGGTCCGATCCGTCGTCACCGTCGGGACCAGGTTGCCGGTCACCCTGGCGACACAGGTGGGCCAGACCTACCACGCCCGCGCCATCTCCGAGGATGTTCGAAAGTTGTGGAACACCGGACGCTTTGAAGACATTCGCGTTGAAACCATGCCCCGTGACGATGGAACCGCGGTGATCTTTCATGTGGTAGAGGCGCGGTCGTTCCTCATACATAAATTGCTGATTGAACCATCCAACTTAGGGTTGCGGCTGGCAATTCCAGAAGGTGCTCTTGTGGACCGGCGGCGCGCGCAGGCGGTGGCTCTTGAGGCGCGCAAGCAGCTTGCCGCTCAAGGCTATTCGAACGCTCAAGTGAATCCGGAACTTGTTCCGATTGCCACAGACAAGGCCGATCTTCATCTCACCATCACCCCCGGTGACCGGATTCGTGTGACGAATATTCAGTTCGCAGGCGATGGCGCGCTGGATTTCAACGAGCTGCGGCAAGCGCTTCGGGCGTTGCGAATCCGGCATATTCTCGGTTGGCCATTGTTGCCCGCATATTCGATGGCAGCGGTTGACGCCGATCTCGCTCGTCTCCGGTCCCTTTACCTTTCGAAGGGATATTTCGACGCCAATGTCCGTGTCGACAATACCGAGATTCACGGCAAAGACGCGCAGGTCAGCTTTCGCGCGGAAGCTGGACCGCTCTATCAGGGCAAGCAACGGCCGTGCGACCTGTGCGCTTCTCTCTTTCGGGCACGCCGCGAAGCTGAACGCCAAGGCGTCCTGGATTTCTCGGCGACTGTCAGGGTGAGAGGTGCGGATCTAACTCCGACAATTGAGCGCGGACGCGTGTACCGCGTAGGGCGAATCGAGTTTTCGGGCAATCATCATTACAGCGATGCCACGCTGCGCCGGAATTTCCTGATCGAGGAAGGCCAGTTGCTGGATGGCCGCCTGCTGCGCAAGAGCCTGGATCGCTTGAACCGTAGCAAACTATTCGAGCCGATTGATTCAAGCCAGGTAATAATTCGTCCCAGTGAAGCCGCAGGTGTTGCGGATGTGATCGTGAAACTCACGGAAATCAAGCGCGGGTCGTGGCGCATTTCAGGCCCAGCGGGACCTCCGAGTTTTGCAGGTTCACTCGAAGCCTCGTTACGATCGCGGCTGCCGCCATGGGGATCGGGATTCTTTGAGCTCGCAACCTATACCGCATCCATCAGCGTGTTCGCATTCGCCCATCCCATCCTGCCGTTGCTGGCCATCGATCCGAGGCGACGGCTGTTTCCAGTGTTGGCGCTCGCTCGGCCATTCTCGCCTGGCGAGGGTTGGCAGTCCGGATTTACCATCGCTCCCGAGCTCGGTTGGAGAGCGTCAGCGTTTACTTATTCTGCGACGCAGATTCAACAGCGCCTGCTCCCGGTTTTGGCGGGAGATAGCGGCTTAGTTCCGGAGTTGCCGGTGACAGTGGAAGGTCCCAGCGGCGAGGGAGTGATGCTGTGCGAACCACCCCCACCGCGTTTCGCGAAGTTTCGGTATGGCGCCACGATAGGGCTTAGACTGATCGGAGCATTCACCGGCATCCCGTAGCGCACGCACTCCTGCGTGCCGCGTTCACACTCATGTGAACGTTTGGGTTCGGTCGCCACGGGTGTTCGCAAGAGTGCGAACACGGCACGCAGGAGTGCGTGCGCCACAATTTTGGGCCGCGTCTTCGAGAAACTAGCGATTGGCGAATCTCCGGGAGCTCCCCGTGCGTCCAACCTATGGAGGGCATTGCTATGCTCACTTCACGAATTCTGCCGACTTTGCTGGCAGTCTGTTTTTTCATCGGTACGGCGCGTGCGCAGGATCAGCCGGTCCGCGTGGTTGTAACCGTGGAAGCGCACAAGGACGCTGCACTGCCCAACATCACTAAAGATGACGTCATGGTCTACCTGGAGAACCAACGCATGCGGGTCACCCAGTGGGAGCCAATTCAAAATGACCGTATCGGCCTGGAACTCTGGCTGCTCATCGACGATGGCACGGATTCGGAGCTTGGCATCCAGCTCGAGGATCTCCGCAAATTCGTGCTGGAGCAACCTGCCACCACGAAGATCGGCATCGGCTATTTGCGAAACGGATCCGTGGAGGCTTTACAGAAGCCCACTGCCGACCACGCTCTGGCGGCTAAAGTGATTCGGCTGCCTCTTGGCCAGCCCGGTGCTTCCGCCAGTCCCTACCTGGCCCTGATCGATCTGATTGAGAAATGGCCAGCCGGCGAGCAGGCCCGCGAGGTCTTGATGGTTACTAGCGGAATCGATCCTGACAATGGACCGGGTCCCATAAATCCATATCTCGATCGCGCGATCCTAATGGCGCAACGCGCTGGCGTGGTTGTGCATTCCATCTATTTCCAGAGCGCCGGCCATTTCGGCCATAGCCTTTGGCAGATCAACTGGGGCCAGAACTTCCTGGCTCAGCTTGCCGAAGAAACAGGAGGCGAATTCTTTTGGCAGGGCTCTTCCAATCCGGTCTCTTTCGATCCCTATTTTAAGGAGCTGAATCAGCACTTCAGTAACCAGCATCTTCTTACATTCCTGGCGCAAGGCAAGCCGGGCCAGGCGCGGCTAAAACTCAAAACGGAAGTACCGCACGTTACGCTAGTGGGTCCGTCGAAGATTGACGTACCGCGCGCGAAGTAGAGTGCCCCCTGGAGCCGTTACTTCAGGCGTTGGCAAATATCAGCAGCAGGCCGACGTGGGCGTCGGCCGCGGACCAGGGGGTCCGCCCCACTTTGCGTTCGTTCATCCGAGAGCAAACTTCAATTCTGCTTTGAACCGTCCAGCGCCGCGCCGCGTTCGAACAAGCCGCGGATCGCTTCTTCGGTAAGACCAACGCTCGACAAAACCTCGGCTGTGTGCTCGCCCACCTCAGGCGCCATCCTGGGCTTGGTCTTTTCCACGCCCGCGATCGTCAACGGATTCGCAACCGTCCGCAAGCCTGGCTCGATTTCCGCGAAAACGCCGTTCACTTCCATTTGCGGATCCTGCGCCGCTTGCTGCGTTCCTGGAACCGGTCCCCAGATCACGTCGTTGCGCCGAAAGACCTCATTCCACTCCGCCATGTCTTTCGAACCCACGGATGCATCGATGATCGCCACCAGTTCCGCGCTATTGGCGCGTCGAAGTTCAGGCGTCCGAAAACGTGGATCATCGATCAATTCAGGATGATCCAGCGCGCGGCAAAGGTTCGGCCAGTCCTTCTTCGGATCGAGACAACATGTGATGAAGCGCCTCTGGTCGCGTGTCACGTAATGATTCACGATGGGGTTCACTGTAGTGGAGCGTGTCCATTTCGGCAAGAACTCCGCGCCTACCAGCGCCGCCTGAATCGAGCAGGCGTTGGCCCAGGCGCCATTCGCCATCAGCGAAGTAGTGATGTTCATCCCTTGCCCGGTGATCTCGCGGCGATAGAGCCCCAACATGATGCCTCCGAACAGCGCCATCGACGTAGGATGATCGCCGAAACCCGCGGGCGATTGCGCAGGCTCCGCATCGGCGTTGTACATGGTCTGCATCAGGCCGGACCTCGCCCAATAGGCTGTCATGTCATAACCCGGCTGATTCGAGTCGTCGCCAGTCTCGCCGTAACCAGTGAGATGAGCGTAGATCAATCGTGGATTGTGTGGCGCCAGATCCTGATACGCCACGCGGAACTTTTGAACCAGCGGCCCCTGATAGTTCGTGATGAACACATCGGCGCTGTGGATGATCGCAAGCAGCGCCTGCCGCGCCCCGTGATCGTTCAGGTCCAGCGCGACGCTCTTTTTATTGCGGCCATCCAGTATCCAGCAGTAGGGGAGCGGCGAAACGGGCATCCCAGGCACCAGCGAAAGATAACGGTAGGGGTCGCCATAAGGCGGCCGCTCGATTTTGATCACTTCGGCGCCGAAGTCGGACATCACCACGGCCGCGGCCGGACCCGCGATGTAGGTTCCGCAATCCACCACGCGAATCCCCGCGAGAATGCCCTTATCCACTACGCGCCTTTCGCTGCCCTTCGGAAGATAATGATATGCTGGCGTGGCAGTTTTTCAATCACCTGATCCAGCTTGTATCCTTCGGCCTCCACTTCGGTCTTCACTTCCGCGACACTCATCTTGTGCTCGGGACGAATCGGGACCTTCGGGTCCTCCTTGCGATATTCCAGCAGAACCAGCCGCCCGTCCGGCTTGAGTGACTCGCGAATTTTATCCAGCATGGCCTGAGGCTGGGAAAACTCGTGATAGACATCCACCAATAGCACCAGATCCATGGTGTTCGGCGGCAGCTTCGGATCGGATTCCGTACCCTGCACGGTCTCGACATTTGAAAGCTTTTCGCGCTGGCTTTTGGCGTGCAGCTTCTGCAGCATTTCCGGCTGCAAGTCGTTGGCATAAACCTTGCCGGTTGGTCCCACGCGGCGTGCCATGCGCAGCGACATATAGCCGGTGCCGGCGCCAACGTCGGCCACCACCATGCCTGCGCGAATCCCCAGCGCATCCAACGCCTGATCGGGAGCCTCCTCGGCTTCTCTTTCAGGACGATCCAGCCAGCCCGCGCCGTCCGCGCTCATCACCGGGGCAATCTGACGTCCAGTGAGCGGATGCGTGGCCTGCGCCAGCAACAATAGGATCAGGATGATCGGCACTCGTTCCACTGTGCTTCAATCCTTGCACCCAAGTCAACGATTAGAATAGAAAACGGAGCCCCAAGCGTGAGCGCGGGGACAAGAAGTTCGATGAAACCGCTCCCGACAATTCTGTGGGTAACGGCCTCGCTCCTATCCAGCGCCGCGCCGGCTGAGAAAAAACTCGCGATTATCAAGTTAGCTTTTGCGCAAACTGAGGATGGGCCCGGGCTCGCAGCCACCTACCAATTCATAGCAGGTGAATCCGTCTTCTTCAGTTGTTTGGTGGATGGCTATACCAAGTCGGACAAAAACGAGATTTTCCTGACGTATCAAATTCAAGCGAAGGATGCGCGCGGCATTTTGCTCCAACCGGCTTCCAACGACAAAATCGAGGCTACGCTGGCCCCGGAAGATAAGGATTGGAGGCCGAAGCTTCGCGACACGATCGTGATCCCTCCCTTGGCCGATTCGGGCGAATATCAGGTGCTGGTAAGCGTGCGTGACGAACGCAGCCGCACGGACGTTGAGGCGCGCGCTACTTTTCACGTGCATGGCCGCGAGGTGGCGCCGAGCGATACCTTGGTGGTGCGCGATTTCCGATTCCTGCGAAGTGAGGACGACACCAAACCATTGCAGGTTGCCGCCTATCGTCCGGGTGATTCGCTCTGGGCGCGTTTCATCATGACCGGTTACAAGCAGGGCGACGGGAACCAGTTCGATATTGAGTATGGACTCTCGGTGTTGAGTGCCGATGGCGCGGTGGCCTATACTGAACCTCACGCCGCCGCGCAAAAGGATCAGCCTTTTTATCCGCAGCGGTATCAACCGGGCGTGCTCAATCTTAATTTCCCGAAGGATCAGAAACTGGGCGAGTACACCATCGTGCTAACCGTGCGCGATAATCTGGGCGGACAGAGTTTTGAGACGCGGCAGAGATTTTCGGTGGAGTAGAGAGCCGTGAAGAAATAGCAACGACCGGTCGCTTACGCTCGCGGTTCAGAAAGAATGTTACCGAACCGCGACCGTGAGGGAGCTCCCATGGGCCTGCTGGCCCACCAAAGGTGACGAAGACGCCCCCGTAGCGCACGCACCCTCGAATGTAAAGGATGCTGCCGCAGGCAAGTCCTTTATATTCATCAATATTGTTGCACGGTCCGCCGTGATGGGAACACTTTTGCGTGCCGCGTTCACACTCTCCAGAAAGCTCGCGAAGGCACGGGTGTACAGCGAATGCAAATCGAAACAAGCGGTTGCGCGGAAATACACTTCGCCAGGGTGGCGGAAAAGCGAGCTTTCTGCCGCCAAAGACGTTCCCAGCAGGGATCGCTCGTCGCTCCTGTGTACGCTTGGGTTCGGTCGCCAGGGTGTTCGCAAGAGTGCGAACACGGCACGCATGAGTGCGTGCGCTACGGGCGTGTCCGGTAGAATCAATAATTTGGACCGGCGTCTTCAACGGAGTCGCTGCCCATAGCCCTCGCATCAGCAAGGGGACATCGGCTATCCGCTCTTAGCCGCAGCCATCGCACGCGCATTCAGCCCAGGAGTTTTAATCTGCTTGCTATACCGCTCGAACTCCGCTCGCGGTCCCTTCCATCGAAGCTCATCCACTGTTTCAAAAACCGGCACATCCAGTCGCAACGTCGCGAGCGTCCGATATAAAAGCGCATCGTTCCACTGTTGGAACAGCACTCCTGACAGCCGTCGCGCGCCGCGCATCGAAGCCGGCCACTGCCGCCAGTCCTTGGGAATGTCTTCAAAGTGCGGGTACTCGGAAAAAGTCAGCGCGGCGGCTTTCGGACCCCATCCCGGCAAGCCGGGAAAGCCGTCCGCGCTATCGCCGACCACCGCCAGATAATCCGGAATCGATTCCGGCTTCACTCCCCACTTCGCCACCACAGCGGCTTCGTCGCGCAAAATTCCGCGCATTCGATCCAACTGAACCACTCGGTTATTCACCACGCACTGCGCCAGATCTTTATCGGGCGTGCAGATAATCACCTGCCTCACCCGGTCATCCTGGGCGGCCTTCGCGGCCGCGGAAGCGAGCGCATCGTCCGCCTCGTACTGGACCATCGGCCACACCATCACTCCCATGGATTCGAGCGCTTCTTCCAGCACCGGAAATTGGGCGAGCAACGGTTCCGGCACGCCCTCACTGGTCTTGTATCCGGGATAAAGATCGTTCCGGAACGACTCCACCACGTGATCGGTGGCCACGCCGACATGAGTCGCCCCTCCTTCGATCAATCCCAGCACCGACATCAGAACACCGCGCACCGCGCCCACTTCTTTTCCATTCGCGTCCAAGGACGACGGCACGGCGAAGAAGTGGCGGAACAACTCATACGTTCCGTCAACCAGGTGCACATCCATACTGTTTCATTCTCATTCGCCGCGAACCCGGAGAGCAATCCCGCCCCCCTCCCACTACCTTTTCGAGCATGGCCCTGTTCCGAACTAGAAGTGCGGCCGTTTTCGGCATCGAAGCGCATCTGATCGACGTCGAAGTGGATATGTATTCCGGCGGTAGCGCGCGAGACTTCGTCACTGTCGGCATGCCCGACACCGCGGTCCGCGAAAGCCGCGAGCGGATCAAATCGGCGCTGATCAACTCCGGCTTCGGATATCCGAACAAATCCGTGACCATTAACCTGGCGCCCGCCAACATCCGCAAGGAAGGCGCTGGTTTCGATTTACCGATGGCGCTCGGAATTCTAGGCGCAATGGGAACCGTGAGCAGCGCGGATGAACATCTACTGGTAGGCGAGTTGTCGCTCGATGGCACGCTGCGGCCGGTGCGTGGAGTGTTGTCGATGGCGGCATGCGCGCGCCGCCGCGGCATCCCCAATCTGCTGGTTCCCGCCGACAATGCAGCCGAGGCCGCCGTCACCGAAGGCGTGCGCGTGTTCGGGATGCGGCATCTGTCGGAAGTGGTTGCCTTTCTGAATCAGCCTGACAAGTTTCAACCCGCCTCGTCCGCCGCAGCAACCCCCATCCCACTCGATCAATCCTTTCCGGATTTTTCCGAAGTTCGCGGCCAGACTACCGCCAAGCGAGCGCTCGAAGTGGCAGCGGCGGGCGGCCACAATCTCTTAATGATCGGGCCACCCGGCTCCGGCAAAACGATGCTCGCCAAACGATTCGCCGGCATCCTTCCGCCACTTACATTTCAGGAGGCCATCCAGACCACGCAGGTCCATAGCGTGGCTGGCCTGCTTCCGCGCGGCGTCGGATTGCTCGCGCAGCGGCCATTCCGTTCGCCGCATCACACCGTTTCCGATGCCGGCTTGATCGGCGGCGGTTCCGGTACTCCGCGGCCCGGCGAGGTCAGCCTGGCGCACAATGGCGTGCTGTTTCTCGATGAACTGCCCGAGTTTCCCCGCAACGTTCTCGAGATGCTGCGGCAGCCGCTGGAGGAATCCTCCGTCACGCTGGCCAGAACCAATATGACGCTCTCGTTCCCGTCCGATTTTATTTTGATTGGCGCGATGAACCCGTGCCCCTGTGGCTATTTTTCTGATCCGACGCGCGAATGCCGCTGCACCGGCGCCATCATCCAGCGCTACTTGAGCAAAGTGAGCGGCCCATTGCTGGACCGCATCGACATGCACATCGAGGTTCCCTCAGTCCCCTATAAAGAACTGCGCGGCAAAGACACCGGCGTTAGTTCCGCCGAAATGCGCGATCGGGTGGAGGGCGCGCGCGCCATCCAACAACGGCGCGGTTTCTACAACTCCCGCATCCCCTCGCGCCAGTTGCGCAAACTGTGCGCCCTCGACGAAGCCGGCGAACGCACTCTCGAAATGGCTGTCCGACGCATGGGCCTCAGCGCCCGCGCGCACGACCGCATTCTCAAGGTCGCCCGCACCATCGCCGATCTCAGTGCCTCGGAATCCGTTACCGCCAAACACCTGGCGGAAGCTGTGCAATACCGCAGTCTCGATCGTAGCTACTGGAACTGATCAGCGCCCGGAGCCAGCCGTGTGGGTCAAATGGCGCATTTCGCATTTCTGTTATTCTGATGGCACGATGCAGGTTATTGCAGAACCGCGTCCTCATCATTTGGGCGGGTGATTGCTATGGCAATGGCCAGGACGTGTACGAAGGCCCCTCTGCGTAGCTTCCTCAGCGCACTCATCGCAGCTGTTTTGGTAACGGCGCTGGCCGGGGGGCAGTGTATCTCCTGCCAGACTGGCGCCTCTGCGTCTTCTGGAAAGGGCGACTGCTGCACGCCGGACGGGCGTTGCAAGACCTCTACACCCACTCGTTGCCTCAAGGCGCACAACGCCGACATTGCACTAATTCAGCAAAGCGCGCAGATGTATCCCGTGATGACGTCGAATCCTGATGTCATCGCATGGATTGATCCGGCTTTCAGTCAGATCGCAGCACCTGCTCCGCGAACCGGCAGGGTTGCCACATTTTGCGTTTCTTCGATTTGATCCAGCGCCTGCGAGAGATGTGACGTGGTTGGCTTGGGAACTTCGGTGGCAAGACCCGCTGCGATTAAGACGTTGGCGGATTGCACTTCGAATAGAATCGCCCGCTAGCTGTCATCCGGGTCAACCCCGCCGGCTTGGCCCTCTCGCGCGGAGAATCTGAGGTCGGCGTCGGACCGTGGATTTGCCGCAGCTTCCAGCTCATCCGTCTTAGCGCCCGCCGCGGAGCCTGCTAGTGCGAACTGCAGCTCCCTTCCCGACATTAATAGCCGGTTTGTTTGGGTGAGATAGTCGGTGCCAGTGTAGCCCATGTCCCAGCATTGTATCAAAAGCTACAAGTAGCATCCGAATTCGGACCAGTGTTAATCCGGCAATTATCCGGAAAATCGCGCTCGACGAAGTCCGGCCACGCAGTTTCTAAAACGCCGGGTGACGAAGGTTAAGGCTCCGGCAAAGTTGCAGAGGTTCGATTTTTGCAAAAGGGCTTGCTATACGTTTGTTTCAAATTGTACTAGATCCGTGAACTGTATCGCGTATATTAGCCGGTAGGCCAAGATAGCCGGGTGAATTGACTTGCGGTTTCTCGGGACTGCAGTGATGAATGGTCACGACCGCAACCTCGTCAAGAAAAACACAATGAGCACCAACGCAACCGATACGGAGACCCCTTACGCCTGACTTGGTGGGCCGCCGGGTGAACGGAGCGCGCACCCGCCAAGAAGAGGGTCTGCTGCGCCACGACGCCGTCCACCAAACCAAAGGGAGTAAGACTGCCACAATTGCGTACGCCGACCAGATTTGGTTGAAGCCAGGATAGACCAGAAGATTGATATTGGCTATCTGCGAGGCCAGCCTGAAAGTCCAAGCTCCGGCCCACCGTCAGATTCCAGGATCTGAAGACCCTTTATCAACCAGAGCAACACAGGAGACGAGGAGGGAGTATTGCTTTTGCTGCTCAATTGAATCGCGCAGGTCTCCTTTGCCCCTCAAAAATGGGCCGTTATTGCCTATCACCCTAAGGACAGTCGGCTAACTAATCTAGGATGATTTGTTCGGTGATTCGGCATGTAGAAACGACACCCGGCGGCCGATCAAGCGTACAGGCGACAGCTGCACTTGCTTAACGTAGTACGGCAAAAACAAACGCCTAAGTGGAACCCTTCGTAGGCTTCCCGCTCAAAGACACCGCGTTCAAACGACTTTCGCTGTAAGTGTACGCGGTTCCTTACTGCCATTCTTCCGGCCGGCACGGAGGCGCTAACCACTTTCCCATAAGTCATCAGTACAGGACTAATATCATGCGGCCTCGATACACACTTCTATCAGCAGCAATGCTTTTCTCGATGACAGCGGCTTCGGACGCGCAAACGATAACGCC
>PMOK01000050.1:0-52428 GCA_003162425.1 Bryobacterales bacterium
CCCAAAGATTCAACTCCCGGCGAACTCAGCAAAACCGCCGAGCGAGTAGTCAAGCGGCTCAAGGACGATTTGAGCGACAAGAAGCCAGTCAGCGAGTAACAGTCCGAGTCCCAGCCCCTGCGTTTGCTAAACTCGGTGGTTTAGAGGAGTCGCATGCCCGAAAATTCCAATCCCACTCGCCGCGATGTCGTAAAAGCCGCTGGCGTCGCCACTGCCGCCGCCACTGCCGCCGTGGCTGTTGCCGGCCTCGATAGAGCGCCCGCCATCCTGAAGGTCCACGCCGCTTCCGATCAGATGAAATACGGTGTCATCGGGGTGGGCGGCCGCGGCGGCTATCTTCTGAAACATCTCACCAAGGTGGACAACGGCCGATGCGCGGCGATCTGCGATTTGGACGACGCGAAAATGGACAAGGCTTCCGCGACCATCGGCACCAGCCCTTCCAAGTACAAGGACTATCGCGAGCTGCTGGCCGACAAGAACGTGGAAGCGGTGATCATCGCGGTGCCGCTGTTTGCGCATTACCAGATAACCAAGGACACGCTGCAGGCCGGCAAACACACTTTCTGCGAAAAGAGTCTGGTCTTCAAGCCCGAGGAAATTCAAGCACTCCGCGCGCTCGCAGCGCAATATCCCAAACAGGTCTTGCAGGTGGGCCTCCAACGCCGCTACAGCAAGTTTTATCAGCTCGCCAAGGAGTTAGTGGATAAGGGCGCGCTCGGCGATGTCACGCATATCCACGCGCTTTGGCACCGTAACCCAGGCTGGGTCATGAACGGCTTCAACTGGCGGCTGTACCGGGAATACTCCGGTGGCTTGGCGGCGGAACTGGCCTCGCACCAGGTGGACATCGCGGATTGGATCTTCGGCGGGTCACCGGAATTTGTGATTGGCGTGGGCGGATTGGATACCTGGAAAGACGGCCGCGACGTCTTCGACAACATCCAGCTCATCTACCAATATCCCAAGGGCCGCAAGCTGACCTACAGTGCCATCTCCACCAATCGCCATCTGCCCATCCTGAACAATACACGTCCGGAATTCGGAGAAGTGATCATGGGCACGGCCGGCGCGCTGGAGATCACCGTGGGCGACGGCGAATCTACCATGCCTACCGCCTTGTGGTATCTGGAGCCGGAGAAAGTGACGGCGCAAAAGGCGGATGGCAAAGCTCCGGCGACCGCGGCGGGAGCAAGTTACGCTCTGGGCGGTTCACAGAAAGCCTTGCCTATCGCGCTGGCTACTGATCAGCTCAAAATCGATAAGAATGATTCCTTCCTGGAGCGTGAAAAAAAGCACGCACAGCGCTGGCTCTATGGAAAGGGCATCATGGCCGACGACGAAGACCGCAATCCGGTGGAGACCCAGATGGAGAGCTTCTTCAACGATTGCCACACAGGTGGCCACCCCAAGGCGGATCTCGAAATCGGCTTGCGTGATTCCACCGCGGTTATCCTCTCGAACCTCTGCATGGATCAGGAGCGCCGCGTCTACTTCAAGGAAATTGACAACTTGGGCGCCAACGTGACGCCGCAACAAATGGCGGCGAATCTCGCAGCATCTCAATCCAGCTACACCAAATCGCTCGCTGCGAAGAAGAAGGTTTCGTAGGTGGGCTGGTCAACTTTTCGTAATCGCCACGTCGCGCAAATCGAAAATGACGCCTTGCGTGTCACCCTGACCGCCGAGGGCGGGCACGTTGCCGAAATATTGCACAAGCAAAGCGGAATAAATCCTCTGTGGAGTCCGCCCTGGCCGTCCATCGAGCCTTCCACCTACACTTTGGAAAAGCATCCCGAGTACGGCAACGACGCTGAAAGCAAGCTGCTCTCGGGATTGATGGGCCACAACCTGTGCCTGGATCTTTTCGGCGGACCGTCGCCGGAGGAAGCAGCCGCTGGGATGACGGTGCATGGCGAAGCTTCCATCGCGCGCTACAAGATTTCATTCACGGATCGCGAGTTGAACGCGAGCTGCGAATTGCCGGCCGCGCAGCTTCACTTCGAACGCCGCATCCGGCTGGAGGGCCAGTGCGTCCTGTTTGCCGAAACGGTGGAGAACGTATCGATTCTCGATCGCCCCATCGCTTGGACCGAGCACGTGACGCTGGGTCCGCCGTTTCTCGAAAAAGGCGTCACGCAGTTCCGCGCTCCTGGAACGAAAGGGCACACGCTCAGTACGAAGCAGAACTTCGATTGGCCAGTCGCGACACGCAAAGATGGCTCGAAGGACGACTTGCGCGTGTACACCAATGCGCCGGAGTCCGGAACTTTTGACAGCGTATTGATGGATCCGCATCGAGACCGCGCTTTCTTCTTCGCATTCCATCCCAGGAACAAAGTGCTGTTCGGCTACGCCTGGAACCGCTCGGATTTTCCGTGGCTCGGACTGTGGACGGAGAATTACGAACGCAAGTTAGCGCCCTGGAGCGGCCGCACTCTGACGCGTGGCATGGAGTTCGGCGCTTCGCCGGTGGCGGAGAGCCGCCGCCAGATGATCGAGCGGCATGAGTTGTTTGGCGTTCCAGTTTATCGTTGGATTCCAGCAAAAACAAAGCTGCACGTTGAATACTGCGCCTTCATTACGGCCGCGGATTCAATCCCAAATAGTCTGGAAGAACTCCAGATCCACATTCCCGCCTGACACGATCACGCCGGCCTTTCCCAGGCCTTCCGGCAATTTGTGATGAAACAATGCGGCGGCCGCAACCGCTCCGCTCGGTTCCACCAGCATCTTCATCCGCGTCAGCAGGAAGCTCATGGTTTCGCGAATTTCCCTGTCGCTGACCAACACGATGTCCTCGACATGTTTTTGGATGATAGGAAACGTCAGCTCGCCGGGCTTCGACGCCCGCAGTCCGTCGGCAACCGTGAGCGGCATTGGAATCTCGACCCGCGAGCCAGCGCGAAGCGAGAGATACGTATCGTTGCCGTCGCTCGGCTCCACTCCGAAGATACGGATATTGGGCCGCAGAGCTTTGGCGGCGATCGCACATCCTGACAGCAGCCCGCCTCCTCCGATACACACGGCCAATGTATCGAGATCCGGCACTTCTTCAAGCAGCTCCAGCGCCGCGGTGCCCTGGCCCGCGATAATCCACGGATGGTCGTAGGGCGGCACCAACGTCGCGCCGGTGTCTGCGGCGATCTTTCTGCCGATACTCTCACGGCTTCCAAGCATGCGGTCATACGTCACTACCTGTGCACCATAACCGCGCGTGGCTTCAAGTTTCGATTTAGGAGCGTCCGCCGGCATCACGATGGTGGCCGGAATCCCTACCGAAGCAGCCGCAATGGCGACGGCCTGCGCGTGATTGCCCGAAGAATAGCTAACTACGCCACGCTGCAACTCATCTTTGGGAATGGAATAAACAAAGTTGGACGCGCCGCGAATCTTGAATGCCCCGCCGCGCTGGAAATTTTCGCACTTGAAGAAAGCTTTCGCGCCAGCCAGCTCATCGAACGTACGCGAAGTAAACACCGGCGTTCGATGCGCAATACCCTGAATCCGGCCAGCCGCGCCCCGTATATCCTCAATCGTAATATCCGTGTTCATCCGTGTGCATCCGTGGCCAAAACAATAACAGTATCCACCGCATCGCGCCCAGCCGGAAGCCGCAACAAAGTGCCACCATCCACCTGCCGGACCTCCACCTTTTGGCCGCTTCCCAGCACAGTCGCACTCCGCACGTTCGCCAGTTTCGGCAGCGCCAGCAATTCATCGCCCCAATCCAGCACATGCACGTAGATCTTTCCAGCTTTCTGAGTAGTGACGCCCCACGGCCGTGGCGTTACTGGACCCCCTCGCGTTCCATACACCGATTCGCCGTTCTTGCCTAGCCATTCGCCCATGGCATGCAGGTTCTGGATGAACTCGGGTTGAATCTTGCCGTTGGGCATGGGGCCAACATTGAGCAGGAAGTTGGCGTTATTGCCGGCTGCCTTCACCAGATACTGAATCAACCGCGTGGTGGATTTGAAATGTTTGTCGTTACTGTTGTAACCCCACGCGTCGTTCATCGTTTCGCAGGTTTCAAGCGGCAGAGCTCCGATTTCCGACTTGCCGCTAAAACCGGTGGTGTTTCCACCCGGCAAGTCCTTTTCGAACATCTGAAAATCTTCACCGTCGAACGGTTTCAGGTGATGATTGCTGCCGACCATCGCGGCCGGCTGCAGGCTGTGAATGAGCCCGTATGTGTTCGACAGGCGCCAGTCGGCATCCGGCTTGTCCCACATGCCATCGAACCAGATGCCGCCGATTTCGCCGTAGCCGGTCAACAATTCGCGCAGCTGGTTGTCCATATAGTCCAGATATTTGTACCAATCGCCCTGCTCCGGCCGGCCGCTCGAAACGCCCGTGTGCCCGCGCGGAAAATAATCCGGATTGTGCCAATCGAGCTGAGAATGATAGAAGAACAGCTTGACGCCTTGCCGATGGCACTCATCCGCCAGCATCTTGAGCGCATCCTTGTGGTACGGCGTGCGATCGAAGATGTCCCAATCGCTCTGCTTGGTGCCCCACATCGCGAACCCGTCGTGATGCTTGCTGGTGATGGTGATATACTTCATCCCGGCGTCTTTCGCCATCGCGACCCACTCGGCGGGGTTGAACTCGGTAGGATTGAACTGCGCCGGTAGCTTCTCATAATCCGCCGCCGTGATTTTCTCGTTGTTCATCACCCATTCGCCGCGCCCGAGAACGCTGTAGACGCCCCAATGGATGAAGAGTCCAAACTTCGCGTCTTGGAACCACTGGCGGGCTTTCAAATTCTCAGGACTCGGTTGGTAGTTTTGCGCCACGGCGGCGGAGCCCAAAAGCATCAGCAGAAGAAAATGTTTCATATCAGTAACCGGCCTTTTTGTCGACTATATTCAGAAGCGGCTGCCCGTTACGGAAGCGCTCGAAATTCTCGATGAAAACGTGCATGGCTAGGTCGGCCCAGCCCACAGTGTGATCGGCCGAGTGCGGCGACAGCAGCACATTATCGAGGCCATAGAACGGGTGACCTTCCGGCAGCGGCTCTTCATCGAAAACATCCAGCGCGGCGCCTCGGATCTTCTTTGAAGTGAGTGCGGCGACCAGAGAGGATTCCACAATCACAGGTCCTCGGCCGAGATTGATGATCACCGCCGAGGTTTTCATCACGGCCAACTCGCCTTCCCCGATCATTCCTCGCGTCTCAGGGGTGAGTGGCGTTGTAACCAGCACGTAATCGCAGATGGCCAACATCTCGCGCAGCCCATCCGGCGAATACGTTCGCTCAAGTTCCGGATCCTGGTTTGAGAGCGCGGCCCTTCTACGCACGGCCACCACTTTCATTCCGAAAGCCCGCGCCAGCCTCGCCGATTCGCGTCCAATATCGCCGTAGCCCACGATGCCGAGCACCTGGCCTCGGATCACTTCGATATCGAATTGTTTCCACCGCCCGGCCTGTTGGTTCTGAACCAACTGCCGCAGATCCTTCGCGAAAAACAGAATGGAAGCGATTGCGAACTCGGCCAGCGATTCGGTAAAGACGCCTTTTCCGTTGGTCAGCGGTACGGGGCTCTCCACTAGCTCCGGGAACAGGATCTTCTCCACGCCGGCGGACATCGAATGAATCCATCGCACGCTCTGCGCGAGGGGAAATGTCATGCGAAGCAGATCGCCTTCCGAGCTGCCCACTAGGATCACTTCCGCGCTCGCGGCATGAGCGGCTGCGAACTCGGGATCATTTCCCGCGAGAATGTCCACCGGTTCGGGCAATCGGTCGAGGAGCCGTAAGTGATCCGCCGCCGGATTCGAAAGTACCAGAAGCTTGATAGGAGCCATCCAAAGAAGGAAGATAACACGGCGGCTACTTCTCAAGTTTCTGCGCGATCAGGCGCTGGACGCGATGTTTCTCCTCGCGGTTCCAGTCAGAAATGGTTTCCACATCCTCGAAACGCACGATCCGATAGCTTTGGAAAGCTTGGAGCGCTGCGTTACCTGGTGACGCGCTGTTCTCGTAGACCACAATGCCGTCGGGTTTCAAAGCTCGCTGAAATACAGCCGCGTCATGAGCGTTGAGATCACGGACATAAGTGACCACAATCAGATCCCATTGAGCGGCGCCGAAGTCGAACTGGTCGTCGCGGGCCACTACCGCCCGGATTTTCACGCCCACGCTCGCTGCATTCCTGTTTGCAATCCGAACCGCTTCTTCCGAGGGGTCGAAGCCGGTCACGTCCCAACCTTGTTGGGCGAGAAACACCGCATTGCGGCCCTGTCCCATTCCGAAATCGAGCGCGCGGCCAGGCTTGCGTCCCTGAATGGCGTCTATTAAGAGCGCGTTCGGTTGTTCGGTAAGGATTGGCTTATCGCCGCCGAAAATCTTGCTCCAAAAAAGCCCCACGCCATCCGGACGATGGTAGCAGCCCGTCCACAACATCTCCATGCGGCGGCTGACTTCCGGTTCCGGCACGCCGTCGCGAAGCAGCTTCTCGCGATATGGATTAATCAGATCGGCAGGCTTGCTATTGGGCGGCTGCGCTTTGAGCCATTCAAGAAACGCCTTCCAGTTCGCTTCGTCGTTACGGGTACTCTGTCCAAAAACCAGCCCCATCGCGAAGAACATCCAGATCAGCGCTCGCATCGGTTTAATAGACGTCAAGATCCTTGGCGGATCGAACGTTGCCCAGATAGGTCCTCCGGACTTCCTTCAGGAGCGCTTCATCCTCGACGCTGCCCCACACCTGATGGTAGACAACCAGAAGCTTGGGCTTCGCCTGGTTTGCGATTTCCGCCACCTGCGTTGTTGAAGTATGGAACTGGCGCATGTACTCCGGCCAGTCCACGCCGTTGCGGCGGCCGTGCTCCGGCTCAGTCTCTGAGTAAACTTCATGCAACAGCAGGTCGCAGCCTTTCGCGGCTTCCAACAGCGCGGGGCTTGGCGAGCAGTCACCCGAAATGACGATGGAACGGTCGGATGCATCGATGCGATAACCAAAGGCCTGCGGCCAAGAGCCATGCTGGACGGGAATGGCCGTGATCTTCAATCCGCTATCGCGATAAACTACTCCCGGCTCTATCTCGTGAACCGTGACTTTGTAACCGGTTTCGTTGCCGTGCTCCAGGCCGTGGATGCGAATATCGATATCTTGCTGCCAGGCTGCCTCAATATGATCCACCATGGCTTTGGCGCCGGGCGGGCCAAACAGGTCCGGCGGCGCGGTTCGTCCGAGCACCCAAGGAGAGAAGATAAGATCCGGCAGGCCTAGCGTATGGTCGGAGTGCAGGTGAGTAAGAAAAACGCGGCCGAGCCGTGGAGCGTTGAGAGCCGGGATGCCATGGACCCGCGACGCAGCAGCAGCGCGGCGGACTACGCCGGGACCGGCATCAAACAGGTACGCTTGATCGTTCGAGATGACGGCGACAGCCGGACCGGAGCGATCCGGATCGGCCCGCGGAGTGCCGGTTCCGAGAATAACTACCTGTGTGCCGGCGAAAGCGCTGAAGCACGCTAGTATCGGCAGCAGCAAGCAGCGCATCGTGCTTAATTATTGCACCTCGCTTCTCAGTCCCCAGCTCCCAGTCCCTAGCCCCATGCGGCTAAAGCCAATTGCGCGCCTTCGTGCCGCAGCAGCCACTGCTTGCGTTCCAGGCCGCCGCCGTAACCAGTCAACGATGTGGTTCCGACGACGCGATGACATGGCACGATCAGCGACACTGGATTTACCGCGTTCGCATGCCCCACCGCGCGCGATGCTTGTGGATTCCCAAGAATCTTGGCGAGTTGTCCGTAGGTGCGAATCTCACCGGCCGGTATCGTGCGTAACTCCTTCCAGACCCGCTGCTGAAAGGGAGCTCCGCCCAGGCTCACTTCGACTGAATCAAAGACGTGTAAATCACCAGCGAAGTATTTCCTCAAGATAACCTTTAGCCCGTAGGGGTCGCGTCCATGCCGCAATTCGAAAGTTCCAAAGCGGCGCTCGAATATCGGACCCCAGCGCTTTTCGTAGCCCTCGAACCCGAGCCCGCAGATGCCGTCGTCATTGGATGCGAATACGATGCGGCCGATAGGTGACTCAAACTCATCGTAATCCAGCAGCATTGTTCTTACCCCTTCTCGTGCAAAGCTTCCCATAGATACATTGCCGCATACGAACGCCAGGGGCGCCAAGCTTCGGCAATTTCCGCCAGCCGGTGTTGAGACGACAAACCCGCGGCCTTGAGCAAGCCAAGATCGGAGGCCGGAAACGCATCTGGATCGCCCAATGCACGCATGGCGATATAATTTGCAGTCCACGGCCCTATACCGCGGAGCTCGCACATTCTGCCGATCATCTCTTCACTCGATACGGCGCCATCGAATCGGATGTGCCCGTCCGCCACTGCTCGCGCAAAACCACGAATCGATTCCGCGCGCGTCTTCGGGATCCCAATTACTGTTAGATTCGCTTCGGCCAATATTTCCGCCTTGGGCGGTCCGAAGCGCTCCACCAACCGGCCGGCGAGTGTCGTCGCGCCTTTCACGGTTACTTGTTGTCCCAGCATTGCGCGAACGGCAAGTTCAAATCCATCCCAGCAGCCGGGCACGCGTAGCCCCGGATGCCGCTTGACCACTGTTTTCAACGGCAAAGATTTTCCCAAATGCGCAGCGATCGCATACGTGTTGGCGCGCAGATCGAAAAGTGATCGAATCTGTTCGGCGGTCGAGCGCAGGGTCTTGACGTTGTCGGGCCTGATGCGCGCGACCAACCAATTCTTCGCAGAGCACTGCGTTATTTCCACGCCGTTGCGCCGATACGAGTTCGCATCCACGTTTTCGAGGCCCGGAATCGCGCGCGGCCCGATGAATCCGAGGAACGCGTTCCAATCGTAAGGAGGGCGGTAATGCAGCTTCAGTTCGATGGGGGATTCGGCTGGCGTATCCGGCGGGGCGAGCCGGCGCAGTTCCTTGGGGTTTCTTCGATAGGCGCCGCGAAGTGCCTCGTTGAAACGCCGCAGGCTTGAGAATCCGGATGCGAAGGCGATTTGGGAAAACGGCAGGTTGGTTTCGGTAATGAGCCTTTTCGCGAACAAAACCCGGCGCGTTTGCGCCACCACCACTGGTGGGACGCCGACGTGCTCCAGAAACAGGCGCCGCAGATGGCGATCGGTGAGGCCCAATCGCTCCGCCAAATTCGCGGTCGAACCCTGGTCGAGCGCGCCGTCCTCAATCAACCGCAAAGCACGATTTACGGTTGTAGACGTTCCAGCCCAGACCGGAAGCTCCGGCGAGACCTCAGGCCGGCACCGCAAGCATGGCCGATAACCCGCCGCAAGCGCAGCCGCGGCGTTCGGAAAATACTCGACGTTCCGGCGCAAGGGAATCCGGGCCGGACAAATGGGACGGCAGAAAACGCGCGTGGATCGCACGGCGGTGAAGAACAGCCCGTCGAATCGGGCGTCCCGTGCGCAGCCGGCGCGATAACAAGCATCCGCGTCCATAAGGCGAGTATGGTGGATTGTGTCCGGATATACCAGCGGTTTTCGGACATGGTTGCTTTTCAGTGAGACCGGGTACACCGGGTGGACGATATCGAGGGTTCACTTCCGACCAAGCTGGTTATCGTGTTGCCAGTGCTGCAGCCGTCGGGAAAAAATGGGGCCCGTGGAATACGCGCCAACGCCGGCGACTCTGGCACGCACTTAATGAACTTACTTCAGACAGAGATGTTTTTGGGCCGAAATAACCCAACAACCTCGCGGCGCTGGGAGCATGTTTCGCCTTTCCGCGTTAATTGGCGGGATGCATCGTGGCGACTGCTACCGGCGCCTCGTCTTTGGGCATTACGATCCAGCACACGATGTAAGCGATAACTCCGCAGAACGGCACCGGCAAAACGGTTAGCACCAGCCAGAGGATTCGCACCAACGTTACGTCCAAGCCGAAGTAGCGCGCAAAGCCGGCGCAAACTCCGCCGAGCTTGGCCTCATGCATGGGCCGCGACAGCCGGTCCACTCTGGGCGTGGGCGCCGACGAGCCTCGGCCGGTTGGGTTTCCACAATCGCAACAGAATTTGTCGCGCTCTTTTAGCTCGATACCACACTTGGTACAGAACATTGCATCACCTCGTCCATCATCATAAACGCATTAAGTAGGAGATTTGTTCCATGACTCGTAGGACAAGCCTCCGGCTTGTCCGGTTTGGCAAGCCGGAGGCTTGACGTACGTTCAGCCCTTCGAGATCTTGCCTAGAATGACTGGTTTCCGCGCTCCCGTAGCGGACGGAAGATTGCTTGCACGCTGGTGATGCGTTTCATACGCCAGGACGGCGAAAAGGATGGCCTCTTTCGCGTCCACGTCAATGCCAAATTCCGCCGATGTTGTCACTCGCGGATTCAACACCGCTCGTAGCCGCTCCATCAAATAGACATTGTGCGCGCCTCCGCCGGAGACGATCACTTCACGCGTGGCGGGATAGCGTTCGATGGCACGCGCGATGGTGCGGACAGTCAGCCCCGTCGCGGTCGCGACATCAATGCCGCTGTTGCGAACAAATTCCGCGCCGTACTGCTCGCGGCCGCAGGATTTCGGAGGGTCGCGATGATAGTAAGGATCAGCCAACAATTGTTCGAGTAACGCTTCGTTCACGCGGCCTGCGCGCGCGCATTCGCCATCGCGATCGAACGGTGTCGCAAGCGTGTCCATCACCATGTTGCCGGGGCCGGTATCGAATGCGATCACATCTTCCGGCCGAGCGTTGGCCGGAATCACCGTGACGTTGGCGATTCCTCCGATATTCAGTGCGACGCGCGCGAGCTCGGGATGCCGGAAGAGCTGATAGTCGAGAAACGGGACCAGCGGCGCGCCCTTTCCGCCGGCGGCAATATCAGCAGGACGGAAATCGGCAATGGTCTCGATTCCGGTGCGCTCCGCGATGACGGCTGCCTCGCCGATCTGCAGCGTGCTAGCCACCTTGTGGCCCAGAAATTCTATAGGCTCGCCCTCGTGGAAAATAGTTTGGCCGTGCGAGCCGATCAGTTCGATGGTCTCGAGCGGAACGCCGCCTTTCCGCAAAGCATCGGCAAACAGCTCCCCTAGTAAAAAGTTCAATCTCGCGATGGTTGCCGTATGCGTGTCGGTGTTTGAAACCGAAAGGATGGCTTTGCGGACTTCTGGTGCGTAAGGGACCGTTTTCCAAGCCACTACTTGGATGGTGTCGCCGATGTCCACCACGGCGACATCGATGCCGTCCACCGAAGTGCCGCTGATTAGACCCGCTACTCTCATTCGGTGCGCCGGAGTGGGGCGGACCCCCTGGTCCGCGCGGGTCCCCCAGGACCCGCTCCCTCAGCAGTCACCCATACCCGCAGCAGGCCGACGAGGGCGTCGGCCGCGGACCAGGGGGTCCGCCCCACTTTGCGTTCGTTCGTGCGGGTCAACGTTTCAGCTCCTGCTGTAGGTCGTTTAGCAATTGCAGCGCTTCGATGGGACGCAGTTCGTCCAGTTTCAAGTTGCGGATACGTTCGGCGATCTGATAATTCACAGGCTCGAACATCTGGATTTGCATGGGCGCGGACGGGCGCGGGGAAAGTTCTTCGGTGACGGCCTGCTCCGACCGTTCGTGCAGCGCCAGGATTTCGCGCGCCCGCTCGATCACCGACACGGGCAACCCTGCCAGCCGCGCCACTTCGATTCCATAGCTCCGGTCGGCGCGGCCGGGCTCAACCTTGCGCAGGAAGATCACCTGGTCGCCCGCTTCCTTCACCGAAACGTGCAGATTGCGGACGCCGGGCATTTGGTCCGCCAGCTCGGTCAGCTCGTGATAGTGCGTTGCGAAAAGCGTGCGGGCGCGGATGCGTTGATGAATGTGTTCGATCACGGCCCAGGCTAGCGAGAGTCCGTCGTAGGTTGCGGTGCCGCGGCCGATTTCATCCAGCACCACCAAGCTGCGCGACGTTGCGGTGTTCAGGATCACTGCAGTTTCGGTCATCTCCACCATGAACGTCGAACGGCCGCGCGCAAGATTATCGGCCGCGCCGATGCGCGTGAATACACGATCCACCAGTGACAACACGGCAGAATCGGCCGGCACGAACGAGCCAACTTGAGCCAGAATCACGATGGTCGCGGCCTGCCGCAGATAGGTGGATTTGCCGCCCATGTTGGGACCGGTGATCACCGCGATGAACTGCGACTCGGTGTCGAAGTAAAGATCGTTAGGGATGAAGCGCGCGGCTTCTTTCTCAGTCAACTTTTCGATCACCGGATGGCGTCCTGCCACGATGCGAATCTCGCCGGAATCAGAAAAACTGGGACGCGTGTACCGATTTTCCGCTGCCACCTGTGCCAGCGCGCACGTGACATCCAGCTCCGCAACGGCAGCGGCGGTTTGCCGGATTCGCGTGGCGTGTTCGGCGGCGAACAATCGAAGTTCTTGGAAGATCTGGCGTTCCAATGCCAGCATCTTTTCTTCCGCATCCAGAATCTTGCTCTCCAGTTCCTTGAGCTCCGGCGTGGTGAAGCGCTCGGCGTTCACCAGCGTCTGCTTGCGCTCGTAATCAGCGGGCGCGTGATGCAGGTTGGCCTTTGAGATTTCGAGATAGTAACCGAACACGTTATTGAAGCGAACCTTGAGCGACTGGATTCCGGTACGGACTCGTTCTCGCGTCTCAATCTGCGCGATGTATTGTCGGCTGTTGCGGCTGATGTCTCGCAACTCATCGAGCTCAGCGTGGAAACCTGCTCGGATGGTTCCGCCATCGGCGAGGTTTGCCGGAGGTTCCTCTGCAATCGCTGTCAGGATGCGGTCGCGCACTTCGGGGATCTCATCCAGCTCGGCGCAAATCGCTCGCACTCGTGCAGATTCCAGAGCCGCGGCCTGCTGCTTCAACTTGGGAACCATCGCGAGCGATCTCGCAAGGGCCAGCAATTCCCGCGGGCCGGCCGTTCCGAGCGTAAGTTTGGCGAGCAGCCGCTCCAGATCCAGCACGCCGGTCAGCAATTTTCGGATTTCCGTGCGCGCAATGGTGGCCTCAAGAACTTCCTGGACCGCGTCGAGCCGCGCTTGAATCTCTGGAAGCTGCAGGCACGGCCGCAGCAACCGATGCCGCAACAAACGGCCGCCCATCCCGGTGCAGGTTTGATCCAGCACGTGGATCAGTGTGGATTCTTTGCTCTCTCCCGCGAACAGTGGCTCCAGCAATTCGAGGTTGCGGACTGTGACCGAGTCCAGAATCATCGAATCGCTGCGATCGTAATACGATGGTCGGTCCAGATGATCCAGTGCGGATTTCTGCGTGTCGCGCAAATAGTGAAGAATCGCCCCGGCGGCGGATACGGCCAGCGGCCGGCCATTCATGCCGCAACCGTCCAGCGACAGGAGCCGGAAGTAGTCGCGCAGGGCCCGGTCGGCATAATCCAGGTTGAAGACCCAATCCTCGATTGCGGTGTGCAGCCCCACGAGGCCGCTCACGGACTCGGCGGCCAGCACCTCGCGGACATTGAGGTTTTCGAGAGCGGCGTTCACTTCGGCGCCATCCATTTCGGTAGCGCGGAACTCACCGGTGGATATATCGACATGCGCCACTCCTGCGCGCTCTCCGCTACGGCAAACGGCGGCCAGGTAGTTATTCTCGTGTGAGCGCAGTAGCGACGATTCGGTAGCTGTGCCAGGCGTGACCACGCGGGTCACCTCGCGCCTCACCAGCTTTTTGCCGGCGCTCGCTTCCTCCATCTGATCGCAAATGGCGACACGATACCCTTTTTGGATCAGGCGCGAAAGATAACCTTCGGCTGCGTGATAGGGCACGCCGCACATGGGAATCGGCTCGCCCTTTTCCTTGTTGCGCGCCGTCAGTGTGATTTCGAGCTCGCGCGCAGCGGTGATGGCGTCTTCGTAGAACAACTCATAGAAGTCGCCTAACCGGAACATCAGCAGAGCCTGAGGAACTTGCTGCTTGATGGCGTGATACTGCCGCATCAGCGGCGTGGAGTGGGACTCGGGCGCGGCCCGGTCCGCTCCCGAATCAGGCATAGATGCCGCGCGTCTGGAGGGCGAAGGCCACGCGATCGATAGCCAGCATGTAAGCGGCCAGCCGGTTGTGCACGCTATGCTTGTCCGCGTAGCCAACCACGTCCTTAAAGCTGTTCACCATGATTTCTTCCAGGCGCCCGTTCACCAACTGTTCGTTCCAGAAATAGCCCTGCCGGTCCTGCACCCATTCGAAGTAGGAGACAGTGACGCCGCCCGCATTGGCGAGAATATCCGGGATCACGAAAATTTTCTTCTCCGCCAGGATCGCGTCCGCCTCCGCGGTGGTGGGTCCGTTGGCGCCCTCGCAGATGATGCGGGCCTTGATCTGGTCCGCATTGGCGGAGGTGATGACATTCTCTTTCGCGGCCGGCAGGAACACTTCGCAGTCCAGGAAAAGCGCCTGATCCTTGTCGACGTCTTCGGCTTCCGGAAATCCGAGAATGGAACCAGTCTCGGTGCGGTGCTTCATCAGGGCTTCCACATCCAGCCCGTGCGGATTGAAAACGGCGCCGTCATACTCGATGACGCAGACGATTTTGAACCCGGCTCGCGTCATCAGCTTGGCCGCCATGCCGCCCACATTGCCGAAACCTTGCACCACCACTCGCGTGGCGCTTGGTTCCAGACCAAATCGCCGCAGGGCCTGCATGGTAACGATCATGCAACCGCGTCCTGTGGCTTCGGGCCTTCCACGTGACCCGCCCAGATCGAGAGGTTTGCCGGTGACTACGGCGGTGCAAGTCTGACGCTTGTGCATGGAGTAGGTGTCCATGATCCACGCCATGGTTTGCGGATTTGTGTTTACATCCGGCGCCGGCACATCGCGCTCCGGACCGATGATGTCCATGATTTCGGCCGTGTAGCGGCGCGTGATGCGCTCCAACTCGCCGGGAGACATCAGATCCGGATCGCAAATCACTCCGCCCTTGCCGCCGCCGAAGGGAATATTCACCACCGCGCACTTCCAGGTCATCCAGGCCGCGAGCGCGCGCACTTCGTCCAGCGTCACGTCGGGAGCGAAACGTATCCCGCCCTTGGAGGGGCCGCGAGCAATGGAATGTTGGACGCGATATCCGGTAAAGACTTCAAGCCGGCCGTCATCCAGTTGCACCGGAATGTGTACTGTCAATTCCAACGCCGCCGTGCGGAGAACCTTGCACAAGCCTTCGTCCAGATTCAGCCGCTGGGCTGCTTCATCGAATCGCGCAGCGGCGGAAAGCCAGGGATTGATTTCATTGTCGACGGACAGGGTCGCTTCGAGAATCATAGGATGTGCCTCGCCTACATTGTAGCTGTAGGACAAGCCTCTGGCTTGTCCCGGCAAGCCGGAGGCTTGCCCTACGCGGATCTTGCGCGACGTTTCGTACGCTTCGCCCCAGGCACCTTGCCGATCCGAGGATCCCTGGCGGCGACCAGCTCGCAAGCACGCAGCGCTGCTTCTTCGAAATCCGGCGCATCGGCAGGCAGAACCTGCCAGCCCGTTACCTTATTCCGGAATATACGAATAGACCGCATGTTGGGAAATTCCCGCCCCAGACTCTCGTGATGCTCTTCGGTGGTAGCGAGCCACACCCCGTTATCCGCATCCTCGCCATTCTTGTCGCGCAATATGAGAACAATCTTCTCTTCAACGTAGATCGCGAGACACCCAAACATGGAACGGGTCCGCGGCGAGAGCGCAGAGACCGCGCTCAACACGAACTCATGCGGAACTCGCTTGCGCTGCTTGACGCCGAAGTCGAGCGCACGCGCATTGCGGCGGCCTTTCGGCTTAGAACCTAATGGCATTGAACCTAGGATACCGGGAATTCCAGCCGGCGATCATCGAGCGTCCGGTAGAATGGAACTAGTGGCTTGATGCTTTATCGCGTGCATTTTTTCCCGGGGTTTTGCCTCCTGGTTCTCGGCCTCGGACTTCAATTTCAAATTCTACGGCTGCTGGCTGAACGCAGGGTTCGGCGGCGGGTGCTCACCATGGCTGCCCTGGCCTCCACAGTGCTGCTGGTTTTGGGCTACCTGCTTGAATTTCATCGCGTCGTGCGGTTTTTCCCTGTTTGGTGGTCCACGTGGCTGGAATGCGCCGCCATTGTTGAAACCATCTTGCTGATCGGTCTCTACCCGGCGCTGCTGGCATGGCGCAAACGTCCCGAATTCCGGCCCGCCCGCCGTGCCTTTCTTCAAACCGCAGCCGCAGGTCTCGCCATTGCGCCGATGGCTGCCGCAGGCTTCGGCATTTTGGAGCGTGGCCGCCTGCAATTATCCGAGGTTAAAATCCCCATACCGAACTTGCCGAAGGACCTGGACGGTTTGCGGATCGTGCAAGTGACCGACATTCATCTCAGCCCGTTCCTGAGCGAACGGGAATTTGCGCGTGCGGTGGACATGGCCAACGAAACGCACGCTCACATCGGCTTGGTGACGGGCGATCTTATCAGCCGCTATGGCGATCCGCTGGATGCCTGCCTTCGCCAACTGGCTCGGCTACGCGCCGAAGCGGGCGTGCTTGGTTGTCTTGGGAATCACGAGGTATACACCCGAACCGAGGACTACGTGACCTCTCAGGGCCGCCGGATCGGAATCGAATTCCTGCGTGGGCAGGCCAAGCAGCTTCGCTTCGGTGCCGCCACCATCAATTTCGCGGGAGTGGATTACCAGAAATTTCAATCGAACTACCTAGTGGGCGCGGAACGGCTAATCGCGCCGGGCGCCGTCAACATTCTGCTCTCGCACAACCCGGACGTCTTTCCGGTGGCCGCCTCGAAGGGTTACGATCTCACCATCGCAGGCCATACGCACGGTGGCCAGGTGGACGTCGAAATCCTGCACCAGCATTTCAACGTCGCGCGCTACTACACGCCCTATGTGCTCGGACTCTATCACGAAGGCGCGTCGTCGGTGTATGTCTCGAGCGGCATAGGAACCATCGGCGTCCCAATCCGTTTAGGCGCGCCGCCCGAGGTATCTCTCATTCATCTGTGCGCTACCTGATCCTCAGCGACATTCACGGCAACTGGGAAGCCCTGCAGGCGGTGCTGGCGCATGCGCGGTCGAAGTATGACCGCATCCTCTGCTGCGGCGACCTGGTGGGCTATGGCGCCGATCCGGATGCCGTCACCGAATGGGTTCGCGACAACGTTGCATCCATTGTGCGCGGTAATCATGATAAAGCCGCCGCCGGGTTGGAAGATCTGGAATGGTTCAATCCGGTGGCGAAGCAGTCCGCCCTTTGGACGCAGGCGGCCATGAAACCCGAGAATATCGCTTACCTGCGCGATCTGACGAAGGGACCGGAGCAGGTGAATGGTTTTCAGATCCTGCATGGCTCGCCGCTCGACGAAGACGAATACGTAGTGACGGAGCGTGACGTAGAGCAGCTGGCGCCCTATCTGGATTCGGAGGTTTCCTTCTTCGGGCACACTCACCTGCAGGGCGGATTCCAGTGTCATCGAAATGGCGTGGTGGCTTTCGGAGGGGTGGATGACGACGCTCAGGACCAAACGATCGAACTGGAGAACGATGCGAACTACCTGATCAATCCAGGTTCGGTGGGTCAGCCGCGCGATGGTGATTGGCGCGCTGCGTATGCGGTGTATCAACCGGAGACTCGCCTGGTGACGCTGTATCGGGCGGAATATGATGTCGTGACGGCGCAGAAAAAGATTTTGAAGGCGGGATTGCCGGAATTGCTGGCAGCGCGGCTGGAGGCGGGAGTTTAGAATGCGGCGCAAGGCGCCCGTGAAAAATTCAAAAGCACCGGTCGCTTACGCTCGCGGTTCGGAAAGAAGAGCGTTACCGAACCGCGACCGTGAGGGAGTCGGTGCTCTCGCCGATTTTTTTACGGATTCTTACGGTCGCGGTTCGGTAACACTCCGCGAATGTAAGAGCTGTGCGTAGATCTCTCCCATTCGTTTCGCGGATGCGCGGATAGAAAAGCCATCGCGCACGAACTTGGCGCCGGCTTCGGCCAGCCGCCTGCGCAGCGGTTCGCTCTCAACAAAAGTCTGAAGCGCCGCGGTCAGGCTTGCGGCGTCGCCGGGCTCGAATAAGAGTCCTGTTTCGCCGTTCCGCACCAGTTCCGGATTGCCGCCTACGTTGGACGCCACCACAAGGCACCCGCACGCCATGGCTTCCATCAGCGCATTAGACAGCGCTTCCGATAGAGACGGCAATACGAATATGTCGATGGCGCGCAGCCAATCCGTCACCTCGCCCGTGTTCAAAGCAAAAACGCAATCTTCGCGGATGCCGAGCGCTTGTGACTCGGCCTGCAGCGATTCCAGCATGGGACCATCGCCGACAATCGCCAACTTCATGCCGGCGCGCAAGTGGCGGACGCGGGCAAATGCCTGGAGCAGGGTGGGCAATCCCTTTTCGGGACGCAAGGCGCACACCACGCCGATCACGAAGGAATCGCGCGGCAGATCCGGCGGCCTGGGCGAGTCGAGAGGACTGAATACATCCAGATCAACGCCGTTGTAGCAAAGCTGAATCCGGTTGGCCGGTACGCGCTCTTCCTGCTCCAGGTGGCGCCGCACGAAATCGCAATTCACCACGATGGCGTCCACCAGATGGTCCGTCATGCGGACCAGTCGGCGATAACCGCGCGGGATCAAGTCGCGATGGGAGCGTTGGCTTGAGAGAACGGCGGCCGATGTAAGGAATCGGCTTGCCGGGACCGCAAAAACCGTGGCCGGATAATCGAAGGTATGGACCAGCCGGATTTTGTGGCGGCGGATGTAGCGCGCCAGTTGGAAGGCGCCCGATACGGCTCCCGGTGAGCGGAACGAAGCCACGGGAAAACGAGCGACGGGAACGCCGGCGGCTTCGAGTTCGCGCCGGCCCTCGCCTTCCGGCCGGAAGCAGCCCACGTGTGGCTCAAACGCGGAACGGTCCAGGGCTTTTGCGATTTCACGCAATTGCCGCTCGCTGCCGCCTGCCTCGAGCGCGCGAGCCATCAGCAAAACCGGCCACGGCATTAGAACTCTATATCAACACCGCAAACCAGACTTGGCAAGTCGGAGACTTCGCCTGCGGCTGCGTGTCATACTTCCACATTGGACGCCACTGAATTTACCCGGCACCGGCGCGAATATTGGGACGGCGTGGCAAGCTCGCTGGATCAAGCGCCGAGGGTCCGCGCCTACTATCGGCAGCGGCTCATCGAGATTTACCGTTTCCTGATCCCTCCTGAAATGCGAGTGCTGGAGTTGGGGTGCGGGGAAGGCGATTTGCTGGCCGCGGTACGTCCGGCCCAAGGCGTGGGAATCGATCTATCGCCGATGATGATCGAACGGGCACGGCGGCGTCATCCGGAATGCCGGTTTTTGGTAGGCGACGCGCATGCGCTGGACTTGCGGGAGCAGTTCGACTTTGTGATCTGTTCCGACCTGCTGAACGATGTTCGGGACGTGCAGCGCGTGCTGGAGCAGATCTCCCGCCTCTCGCACTCCTCCACGCGCTTAATCATTAACACCTACAGCCGCGTTTGGGAACTTCCTAGAAGGATCGCCGAGAGCGTGGGAATTGCCAGACGAATGTTGCCGCAGAACTGGCTCACCACCGACGATATCGTCAATCTTTTATATTTGGCCGATTTCGAAGTAGTCCGGTCTTCGGTGGAGATCGTGTGGCCGATCCGCACACCGCTGCTGGATACCCTGTTCAATAAATACGTGGGCCGCCTATGGCCGTTTCATTATTTCGCGATTGCGAGTTTCCTAATTGCTCGCCCGCGGCCGAAGCTGGAGGCGCGAGAAGAGCCGGTGGTGAGCGTGATTGTCCCGGCCCGTAACGAAGAGGGGAACATACCAAACATCTTTGACAGGGTCCCGCAGATGGGCGCCGGTACCGAGCTTATTTTCGTGGAAGGGAATTCCACGGACGATACCTACCGGGCAGTGGAGCGGGAGATCGCGCGGCGGCCGGGAACGCGAGTGAAGCTGTTCAAGCAACCGGGCAAAGGCAAGGGTGACGCAGTACGGGTGGGGTTTCGCGAGGCGTCCGGCGATCTGCTGATGATCCTGGACGCGGACCTGACCGTCCCCCCGGAGGATCTGCCGCGTTTTTACGAAGCTTGGCGATCCGGCAAAGCGGAGTTCGTCAACGGCGTGCGTTTGGTATATCCCATGGAGGAAAAAGCCATGCGCTTTTTCAATTTCCTGGGGAATAAGTTCTTCAGCCTGGCGTTTTCCTGGCTGCTCAGCCAGAGCATCAAGGACACGTTGTGTGGAACCAAGGTGCTGAGCAAACGCGATTACGAAGTGATTGCCGCGAATCGCGCTTACTTCGGCGAAATCGATCCATTCGGCGATTTTGATCTGATTTTTGGCGCGGCGAAGTACAACCTGAAGATCGTGGATCTGCCGATTCGTTACGCGGAACGCACGTACGGCGAGACCAATATCCAACGCTGGAGCCACGGCTGGTTGCTGTTGCGCATGGTGGTGCTGGCCATGCGGAGGCTGAAGTTCATCTGACGGTGCAGCCTTCGAGGTGCGACGGTGGCTTGTAGAGCTGCCACCAGTCGGTCTCCGCGCAGAGACGGAACCGCGCCTGAATGTCCGGCAGATAGTTCCGGAAAAGGGCCTGCGTGTCCACGTCAGCGGCGGACGGATGTTTGGGAACCATCACAATATCCGCCGAACCAAATAGGCGATCCGGTGTTGGCTTATGTTCATCGTTGAATTGATGATTGAACGCCATACAGTCCGCGCCTCCGGGCGCCGGCGCCCGGAGCAAGGCGTAGGGAAACGGATTGAAAATGTCCAGCGTGAACACTGTTTCCGCCGACTTCGACACTCTGCGAATCAAATCCATGCCATCGTTCACGTAGGTGACATAAACGCGCCCATTGCTTCGATAATCCGCATCGGTACCGAAAGGAACGTCAAAAAGCAGCAGACTGGAGAGGTTGGCCGATTGAAAGCGGGCCACTTCGGATGCGGGCGGGTTCCTTCGGCTCTCGATGATCGCAGAGCCGAGCCCGCTGGCATTGGCCAACAAGTCCGGGACAAAGCACAGCAATCCCACCAGAAGGACCACTGTATCCGCTCGCAGAAACCCGGCCGTGGCGATCCCAGAGTTTTTCGCCGCGGCGAAACCTTGTTCCACCAAGAGTATCGCCAATACCGCATTGAGTGGATACCCGCCGGCTTGGGCGTTGGTCGCAAGTAAGAGCGATCCGCCAAGCATGACTAAAATCGCGACAGCCAGAGGGCTGAACGACCGGGCGATGGGCTCCTTCGAACTGCGGATGACACCGACGAACACAACCAATAGAGCCAGCGCCGCGAAATCCGGCAGCCCCTTCACGATGGCCCAGCGGATTTCCCAAAGACTTAGACCGCCGCTCTTGGCCGCGGCCAGCAACCGGAAGGTGTTAAACACCGCCTCAAAATCGAATCGCAACCAGGCTATCATTGCGAGGATTCCTGCGGCGAATCCCAGCAAAATCCCGGCCGGCCGCCACCAGTTGCGCCGATCGAGCAAGACGGAATAGGCGGCGAAGACCAGCGCGACCAGGCCATAGCTCGGTTTCAGAAATAGGAGAGCGGCGGAAATAATGCCGGTGGAGACACTACCCAGCGCCAGCTTGGCATCCTCGCGCCCCGGGGTTCTTTGAAACGACTCCACCACAACCATGCCCAGTAGCGCGTAGCCGTACCGGTTGTAGATCATGGCGTGACTGAACATATTTGGAAGCAACCCCAGCGGGTAAGGCGCAACGGCGATCAGTGTGAGCAGCAACGAGACCAAGCTGGCGGAAATCCACGACATGCGATTCCGGGCGATGGCATAGCTCCACAAGCCAACTACCGCACCCAGCAGCGCGCTCGCGTATCCGATCCCCCGCACGGAATTGTGCGCCAACTTCAGGCCGGCCGCCATCAGCAGCGGCAGCAATTCGCCAGTGCCGGGGCTGTAGTCCACGGCTGGCCGCTGGCCGTTCTCGACGCGCCACCCCGAGTCCAGCAGGATAAAAATGTCATGACCGAAGATTCGCGTGTGCACCGCACCGATGAATGCAGTTCCGACGCAGACGGCCAGGATTAGCAGGATCGCGCACGCGTCGCGTGAATAGTTGGGAGGGGTTCGCCAGAGCTGTGGCAGCAGGTCAAGAGAGCTTGCTAGCTCTCCGCCGCTTTGCCGCTTATGCGGCGGTGGGATGACTGGCACGATCCATAAATACCACGCTGGTAAGCGCTGCTTTGCTAGCAGTCCGGAATCCCGGCAGGCTCCTAGGGAGGAGTGATGACCATCACCGGCGAGGTTGTCACCACTCCACCGCGATTCCGCTGGATGACATAGTAGGCCACACGGTCAGGAATCAGATTCATGCGAACCCGGCAGCCGTTTCCGCAATTCGCATACGCTATTGGCTCGCTAGCCCAGCCGAACGGGCCACTGACCGCGGAAGCCGTACCAAACGGTCCGCTCCCGATGAAGATTCCGCTCAACACAGCATTGTTGGGCCCGGTATTCGTGAGTCTCACCGTCACGTGTCCGGTCAGAGTCCAAACCAGATAAATGCCGTTGGAAAAATGGCTAAGGGACCTGGTGTCGAGAACGGCGCCCGTATCGCCATTCAGAACCTGTACCGTTTGGGTTCGATTTAACCCGTCCCAATCCAAAAAATAGATGGAGACGGTGTGCGGGGCTCCGTCCGAAAAATTGAGATCCACCGTGAATGAGGTGGCACTGTAGTCCGTAGCCGCAATATTGCCCGAGGCGGTCACTCGCTGAAGCGCTCGGACGTCGGTAGTTGGCAGGGTCCAAATAGTGTTTGACGCGCCGGCGATGGTCACGTTCACATAAGCGGGATATTGAACGGAATCATCGACAACGTTGTAACCGTCCGATCCGTAGACGGCTTTCCAGGCTCCCTGGGTAGTGCTGTCGGTCTTGACGAAAGTGGCTGAATTACCGGAGGACACCGTGGCGACGGAACCAATGGAACAGCCGCGTTCTTGCCGCGCAGTGGGATATAAACTGTTCGATGAACCATCCACGGGCCCGTTTTCGGCGTAGCCCCAGCAAAGACGGACCTGGTCGCCGGATGTACCGGAAATGGTCATATCTTGCGGCACGAAGGACGTTCTGACAACTGAATCCGCTACCGGGAACGGCGGCAGGTAGACGCCGCACACCTCCGAACGAATACCATTCAGCCACCAGCACGGAAGGAACATCCACGCCCCATCCGGGCTCATTTTGGGCTCGGAGTATTGATATTGGCCTCCGATGCCGGTGAATGCTGTCGACAGCATCCGCTGGTGCAAGCCGCTCTTATCGAGAGGTCCGGAAATATCCATCTGCTGAATTTTGCCGGCAACGGGCAGAGCGTTGAAGAAGCAGGGCGCCACTTCTTCGTACTGGTTGGTCAGGCATTGATTCTCTCCGATCGAAAATGGGACGCTCACGTAGTGATCTCCAGCATTCGAATCGGTCCGGCATTCTCCAGCGTGAAGGGCATAACAAGCGCTAAAACTGGTTGCGTCGGTGATGGTGTTCTGCGTCGTACTGGGGTTGCTGATGTCTTTCAGCAGAAATCTGCCCGCGAACAGAATAAAAGGAAGATTCTTGGGGTCGGGCGCTCCACCCGAATACGGATCGGTGATTTTGTACACCTGGTTGGTGCCTGCAACGGGAGTCAGCGTATCGGTTCCGCCAGGACTCGACCGGTACTCCGGCCCGTTCCCCGCCGAGGGATTGAGATGCCGGTAATTCACCACCCATTTCCGGTCCCAGGCTGACGCGCTTACTTGATCCGCGTTCATATAGCTTTGGAGAACACCGTTGTACCCCGCCGTCGAGCCCGCCCAAACTGGATCGGATGCAGTCAGATCCGGCATCGGCTGCATTATCTGCTGGCTGATGGGCAGGTCAAAGAAGCCGGCGTAATACGATTGGTTCTGCACGTCGATCCCGATGGCGATTTTGTTATCCGGAGTAGATCCAACCTCGGTCGTCCCATGCACCAGAACCCAGGCCGGATTGTCCGGCAGCCACGTTGCGGTTGGATCGGTCGCGTCCATCATCCAGTTGCCGGCAGCGACACCCCAGTTGGCAGTCATCGCCAACGACATTCCATCCGGATGCGTGTTGGCAATTGTGGAGTAAGCGGGCTGGGCGTTGTTGGCCCACACTCCGCTGCCGCGAATGAGCCATAACTGGATCTCGGTGGGGGAAACCACATTTTTCGCCGCCACAATGAAATTCTCGCTGTAGTCGTTGTATGTCTGGTTCTGCCGCATCCAATCGCCTACCGCGAGATTTTGCAGCTTCGACCAAGCCGTGTTCGTCACCACCGAGCCGTCCGTGCTGGTGCAGGGAAACTGCTGTGCTTCCGTTTTTCCGCCAGGATAAATGGCGCCGGTGCCCGGGGTGTGGCTGCAGGGTTCCGACGATACCTGCACTTGGATGCAATGATTGCCTACCGCTCCGGCGTTGATCAGATATTGGGGAAGTCCGGTGGGACAGCCGTAACCCTCGCTCGCAGCGATGGAAGTGCCGGGACTGCCTCCCGCCGTGGTCCAGTTGGGGATCTGTCCATATCCGGCTCTGTTTATGGCCGTTACCGCCATCTCGAATGGACCATAAAGAGTACTGCTCGGGCTGGCCGACGCCGGATATGGCTGATCGAGCGTAAGTGAGTGATATTTTCCAAGCGCATGAATCGGTCCGTGGACATAACCCCAGCGGCCCGGATACTTCGAAAAGCTGTCGAATACCTGGACCAGGTTGCCGGTGGCATCGAAAGCACCGCAGACCTCGATGTTGCGGTCGCTGCCCCCGCTACCCGCCAAACACGTTCTGGCAAATGCTCCCGTTACGACCACCTGGCCCACCACGAAGCCCGACAAATCGAATCCCGGATTGAAGGCTGCATAAGCCCGCACGATTTGCGACCGCAAATCCATGGCCGGGTTCGACGACGGATTGGTAAGGTTCGTATAGGTGAAGCACGTTAGCGCGGGATAGGCGTAGGCGCCTATGTAATTCTGAGCGCCCTGCCAATTCTTGTAGGCAGGATTGCAACCAGGATTCGATGAATTGTACTGCGCGGAGACCAGCAGCAGTGTGGCCCCATTGTTGTAAGTTACGCTACCCATGAACTGGGAGCCGTCCGTGGGATGAAATCCAGCGAACGAAATATTTGCCCCGTTCGGAAAACTGGCGCCATTGGATGTCCAAGGGGTGGTGTAGGGCAACCCCGACGGCCCCAACGGACGCATTTCACCGAGCGGATTGCCGAATTGATCCTTGGAGATGAAAAGCCAATAGGCCGTTCCCGCCCACTCATTCTGAAACATGCAGATGTAACCTTCGAGCGTGTATCCGGAATATGGATTGCCGGCGGCATCGTTCGAGACCCTTACCGGATTGGCGTTGCAATGGTCGGTGATGCCATCCTCAAGCACCGACCAGGAGGTGGACATGTCCGCCTCAAAGCCGAAACTCACGCCGATGGAACCGCTGGATCCTTGCCGGTTCACCTGAAATCCGAACGCCGCGCCTTGGTAATTCGCCGCCGCCGGGCATCCGGAGCTGCACGATTCCACGGTGGTCAGTTGAACCGCGGACTGGATAGACTGGATGGTGCAGTAATTGTTCACGCAGCCCCACGCTGAAGAACCCTGAATGTAGATTTGGCCCCCGGCGGGCCAATCTACATCGAAGGCATTCTGATATGTAGCCGACTGGCCGGGATTCGTCAAGGACACTGTGTTGCCGCTCACCGTCACCGTGCCTGGAGTGGGCACGACATCGCCATGGAGCGGCGTATAGCCCCAGTCGGCAAATACCGGCGAGGGTGTTGCGGCGGGAAGCTTCACCGTTCCGGTGGCGCCGGCGGTGCTCTTCAGAGCGGTGCTGAACTGCTGGGACAAACAGGGCAGATTCAGTCCCTGAGCCAGGCACACGCTGACAGTATCGCTGCCGTTGGCGGCCCCGATAGCAGTGGCATCCGCCGATCCATACAAGTAAAGAAGAAGGTCGTCCACGTTGAAGCGCGGATACCAGTTGTTGAACACTCCACTGCCCACCATCTGGAACGCGGGCAACGGCAGGAAGATCTTCGCAGCTCCGGTGCACGTTGCGTATGTGGCGCCGCTCGAGTTCAAACTGCTCGCATTCGAGCACGCCGCGGTTCCCGTAATCGCAGTAGCCAGCGGCGCGCCCACTCCGTCAGTGCTGTTCTGGCTCTTGACGTAGGCATCCCCGGCGAAGGTCATACGCTTCACCAAAAATCCTGTGGTTGGATCCACCAACATCTGGTTCCTCTGGCTTGGCGTCCAAACAAACTGCGGATAGGCGCGGTTATCCCACGCATTCGGATCGAAGGGCGGCTGCTCCGGATACAGATTTCCGAGCGCCGGATTGCGCGTTGTAAACGATCCTTGTACCGACTGAAAGGCCAGGACGTCGGTGATGGTGTAGTAGTACCTCGTGATCGCCGCGAGCGCCCGCGAATGAAATTTTCCATCGCTCGCTCTTTGAGAGGTCCGCAGACCTGCCACGAAACTGACGCTCGCTCCATTGACCGCGGATCCGGCGCGGTTGCATCGCTGCGATCCCGCGAACAACGTGGAATTGGTATCGTCAACAAGCTCGGTCCGCGCCGCATCGCTGTACACCTGCACCAGGCACTGTGACGGATCGCCCACTGTGAATGAAAGAATCGCTTGCGTGGGAGTGGATTGAACGCGAACCGGCCCGATCGCTGCGAAGGAGGCGGGCGCACATAAAATAACTGCTACCCAACTGGTAACACGAAGCATGGATTCTGGTCCTTTTTTATGCTGGCACAGTTCGGCCGTCTTCACCACGTTGTTAAAGCCACGCGGAGCCAGCTATTGGTGGCCACGCAGACGTAATAGTAAGAGGCATTCATCGACCAAGCACCTTGGGCGCACGGGCTGGAAGACGTGGCCGGAACGGGCGCCCAAATCCCCACCAGTGTCGGATTGATGGAAAGCGTGGTTCGCCCATTGGCTGTTGTTCCCAGCAGCCCCGTACCGGCTGAAACGTTGGTGGTGCTTTGAAATGCTCTTCGGTCCACACCTCCGGCCGTGTCCCAGGTCCCGTTCGTAGCCGTCCAAGTGAATAGAGGAACCGAGTCCGATGGGAAGGCTGTGATTCCTGCCACGGCCACGCATCCGGAGCTGCAAACAACAGTCAGGTTGTGGCCCACGGTCAAATTTCCGCTGGAGTCAATGTAAATAAAAGCCGTGCCGGTGCCACCGCTAATCGTGGCCGAGGTCGAACCGGTGAAAGCTAACGTTACGCTGCCCAGCCGCACGTTGCAGGGTGTTGCGAGTGAGCAGGTGGCGCCGATCAGTAACGTGGTGGAAGAGCTGCTGCTGGCCGCCAAGTCGGTGAGCTGGCTCGCGTTCTGCACCGAGGATCCGCCACCGCCACCGCCGCTCCCGTTGCCCTCGAGCGTCCAGGAATTCGTGGCCGCGCAGCCGTAGAGATTCGCGCCCGCTGTCGCGTTCGTCGAAAAAAACATGTCGCCTACCGCGCAAGTGGCCGGCAGTGTCACACCCGACTTCAGCGGTCGAGTGGTCGGCGACCCCGAGAAATCCACGTTCTTGCTTTGGGCTTGCAGGTCGATCTGTGTCTGGCTCCACGCTGGCTGCAAGCAAAACGCCTGCTGTAGACAAAACGAAATCAAAAGGGATCGGAACAACATCTCGCCGGATACCTCACTTTGCTGACAGTATATAGCGCTCAACCTAGAGACTTCCTGCAATGCGCTGATCCTATTAGGGAACCTGTCTGTGACTGGTTTTTCGAATGGCCGTGCTATAGTCTGAAAATCGCATCACTGGAATGTTGTTCCCATTTCTACCAGGCCAGGGCTCCGAAAATGAGGCACGAACGGAGTTGTGGGTCCGGCGGCTTACGATTGGCTTCTGCCTAATTGCTATTGTGCTCGGAGCGGCCGAGGCCTGGACGTCCCGCTTTGCGATGAATACCGATGGAGTGCAGTACCTGGATAACGCCAGTGCGTACTCCAGCGGCGATTTCCACCGCGCGGTCAACTCGCAATGGAGCCCGCTCTATCCGTGGCTGATCGGCGCCTGGTTCGCCGCCGTCCATCCCAGCCCGTATCTGGAATTTCCGCTTGTTCATTTGCTGGACTTCCTCATTTATCTGCTCTCGCTGGCGGGATTTCTTTTTTTTCTGAAGTGCGTCCTGGAGATGATTCCAGAGGAGAAGCGCACGCCGGCCATCCGAGTGAGCGTCGTACTGATCGCGTGTCCCTCGTTTCTCTATTGCTCGCTGGACTTCACGAACCTCGCTTATGTCACCCCCGATCTGTTAGTCAGCTTGTTTGCTTTTCTGGCGGCCGGTTTGTTACTCCGAATCGCGGCGGGTACCGCGTCAGCATCCGGATATGTTGCCCTGGGAGCCGTTCTAGGACTCGGATATCTGGCCAAGACGCCGTTCCTGGTCTTCGGTGTGTTATGCCTGGCAATTGTCGCCGTGCTCGGCAGCAAGCGGCGAGCGGGACACCGGGCCCGGTGGTGCCTCGTGATTGCCGCATTCGCGGCCATCGCCGTCCCATATGTCTGGGTTCTTTCGAACGCGAAGGGCCGCTTGACGGCCGGCGACAGCGGAACTTCGAACATTATCTGGATGGTGAATCACGTGCCGTTCTATAACTGGCAAGGCGGCCCGTCCGATAACGGCGCCCCAATCCACCCCACCCGGCAACTTTCGAGCAACCCGGCCATCTTTGAATTCGCCACGCCGATTGGCGGCACGTACCCGCCTTGGTACGATCCAATTTACTGGAGCCAAGGCGCCAGAGTTGCATTCCGCCCCGCGGATTTCATCCGCGCGCTACGCCTGCAGGTCCAGTTTTACGGGTATCTTGTCCACCACCGCCAGCTTCCGCTGGTCTTTGCGCTCGCTACGCTTTTTCTCCTGTCTCCTGAAAAGCGCCGCACCTTCGCCGGTATCCGGAAGTTCTGGCCGGTGCTGTTATTGGGTGCCACGCCTTTCGCCATGTATGCCTTGGTTCACGCGGAAGCCCGTTACTTAGCGGCGTTCTTTGTATTGTTGTGGACCGTCCTTATGGCAGGTCTTCTGGTGGACCTGGACGCCCGTCTGGATCGACGTGTGTTGCTTTCCATCGTGACCGTCGCCGCCGCGCTTATGCTGGTCGAAACACTGACCGCGACGCCTCCATTGCCGATTACACGGCTGCATTATGACGTGGCGCAAAGAGCTCAAATGCTGGGATTGAAACGCGGCGATCCGGTGGCCATCGTCACCGGAGATTTCGACTATTTCTGGGCCCGCATCGTGGGCGCCCGCGTCACCATGCAAGTGGATTTTGGAGATCTATCCTGCCCGGATTGCCGCAAACTCCAGCCAGAATGGGAAAAAGCGAAACAGATTCTCGCCGCGAACGGCGCGGTGCTGGTAGTGTCTCCCTGTATCCCAGGTGTCGTGGATCAGCCAGGCTGGCAGCAACTGGGCGGCACCGGAGTGTACGCGTACCGGTTGCCCTAATAATCGCTGCCACCTAACGTGCAGGCGCCACTGAGGCGCCAGGGAGCCTCGCGGCAGGCACATTGGCGGGCGTTGGTAACGGTCCTCTCGTCCTTGAGCTCCAAAGGCAGGAATTCGTCCCCAGCCGCAGCGCGACGCTCATTCCGGCGATCGCGGGCAGGTAGCTGCTGTAGGCGATGTGAAAAAAGAATGTGCATATCGCATAAACCAGGGTCGCGCTGAACATACAGAATGCCAACGCGTTTAAATCGCTGCCGTCCGCCAGACCGGCGCTTCGCCGGAAGATCCGGAAGTTGGACACAAGCGTGAGCACAATAACGCTGACATACAGTAAGAACGCCGGAATGCCGCACTCGCTCGCTACTTCCGTATAGGAATTATGCGTGCCCAACCAGGGCGACTGCGTTCCCTCTTTCACCGAATCGCCGTAGGCTGCGACGGCAAATTCCCCTGGGCCCACTCCAACCAGCGGATGGGTAATGGCATACGTTACGCTCTGCCGGAACAAAGCCATTCGTTGTATTTGGGACGCTACTGCGGATGCGTCTTCCATGTCGTTTACGGTTATCCGCTCCGGCTGCAGCCCGACCAGTGTGAGCCGGTGGAAGACCGAGGAGGGTATAAGCATCAAAGCGACCAACGCGATCGGAACTCCGATCAGAAGCGATCGAATCCGATTCTTCCCGAAAGCTATGCTCACACACGCCAGGATGATAACGGCCAGCAAGGCTCCTCGTGAACCGGTCCTCAACATATAGATCAGCGTCACCAGGATGGCGCCCGCGCCGAGAATTTGTTTCCAGGCCTGACGCTGGTAGAAGAGATACATGAACTGCGTAATCGCAATCAGCAACTGCAGAGCCAGATCATTCGCATTGGTGAAGAACATGCTCTCGGAAATCTCAAATCGTCCGTCCTTGATAGTCCCGTACAAGAAACAGTCCAGCAACAACAGGAAGTTGGAGGCGATCAGAAAAAACATCAAGCGGCGGCAGTGGCGGACCGAAACCAGAAACGCGGCATAATAATACAGCTGGATCCATCCGTGGGGAATGTACGAAATCAGCAGCGCGACCGACCCGCCTTTCCAGATGCTGAACGGAACTGCGAGCGACATCCACACCAGAAAGCCGAGCCACAGACCACCGATGATGTCTCGAAAACCCCGCAGGAGATTGCCGCTCAAGACCAGCAATAAAGGAAGAAGCACCCACGAGACTGTCGAGATGTAAGCCTTGGTGTGGAACAACCGGACCGCGAATTCGTTCGCATAGCCGGATATCGCAAAAATGCACAGGACCACAAACCCGATCCGTTGCCCAAGCCCAGTGTCGGAAAGGGAGGGGTCGAGAATGAGGGACGGGGCTGGCGCCGTTTCCCGCGCGGTATTCAGCACCGCCTTGGAATAATTGAACCGGCTCATGCCAAGCTTCACGGTAGCATTTTGTGCGTGTGCATCCTGCCCCACAACCGATTAGACTAGAGTTTCAGAAGGTTAAATGGCTCGAAATCCCCAATCCGGGGTAAGTGTTCTAAAACGGATTTTTCTCGCGCCGCTTTCGGCGCCGGGCGTTGCCCAAGCCGTGGCAACGCTCACCGGCACGCGGGCGACTATCTTCATGCTGCATCGTTTTTCGATACCGGATTTGGGGGTCTCCGGTCATCAGCCCGCCGCGCTCCGGCGTAATCTGGCGCAACTGAGGAAGCAACATTACCAGCTGATCTCTCTTCAGGATCTGTTCCAGAAGCTCCTCGATCGAGAACCGCTAGAACGGGCCGTCGCCTTTACCATCGACGACGGATATTTCGACCACGGCCAGATTGCCGCTCCCATCTTCGCCGAGTTCGATTGTCCCGTTACAACCTTTCTGGTCACAAGTTTTGCGGAAGGCAAGAGCTGGTTTTGGTTTGATAAGCTGAAGTATATTTTTGAAGAGACGAAGCGCCCGAAACTCGATGCACGTCTGGGGAGCACCAGTATTCCCTATACGATCGATTCGACGGAAACACGCGCGTCCGCCTGCCTGGACCTCAACCTGCGCTGTCAGGACGCTTCCGAGCGAGACCGGCTGAACTGCATTATGGATTTGAGCCGCGAAGCCGAGCTTGAGTTGCCCAAAGCTCCGCCGGCCCGATTCGCGCCGCTATCCTGGGACGATGCCAGGGCCCTGGAGAAGCGCGGAATGACCTTCGGTCCGCACACGGTAACACATCCGGTGCTCTCCACCACAACGTCCGAGCAGGCGGGGTTCGAAATCAGCGAGTCCTGGAAGCGTTTGAGCTGTGAGGTCTCAAAGCCAGTTCCCATCTTCTGCTATCCAAATGGGCGCCGCCGCGATTATGGGGAGCGCGAGATCTCCTGCATCCGCCAATTGGGTCTGTGGGGAGCCGTAGAGGGCCAGCCGGGAAAGCTCAGTCCGGCAACCTTGCATGAATCGGAAAACTCCAGGTATCAAGTCCCGCGATCCGGATATCTCGATAGCTTTCCTCACCTGCTGCAATCTGTATCCGGAGTTGAGGCCGTGAAAGCGCGGATTCGCGGAGCGCGCTATTAAATATATGCTGGGCTGGATACTAGACGCCGTTTATCCGTTGAAGACGCGTTTCGACAAGGCTCGATTGCTGCGTCGCTGGGCCAAGCTGCAGGCGATGGGCCTGCACATCGGGCAGGGCGTCAATCTGCCCGCTTCCACATGGATAGACACCACGCATTGTTTCCTGATCAGTATCGGAGATTGGTGCGGCTTCGGGGAGCAATGCCTGATCCTGGCGCATGACGGCCAGATGGACGAGTTCCTGGACGCGGGACTGATCGGTAAAGTTACCATCCACGAATCCTGCCATTTCGGCTCCCGCACCGTGATCTTGCCCGGCGTGGAAATAGGACCGCGAACCATTGTTGGCGCGAATTCGGTGGTTTCGAGTTCTCTGCCGGCTGGGACCGTCTGCGCTGGAGTTCCCGCCAAGGTGATCTGCTCGTTGGATGATTACCTGGCGCGGCATCGAGAGCGTTTGGCCAATACGCGCCAATTTCCGTGGACCGAATACAACTCCGAAGCGCTCACTCCCGAGCGCCGGCGAGAACTCCTGGCGGCCTTAGAGGATGGTCCCTGTTACATCACGGGCGGCTTTTCGCTCGAGCTCGAAGGTTTGGGTGGCACCAGCCGAACCCCTCGCGACGAAACCGCCAAACCGTACGGCATAGAGTATTTGAGGAATCGTCCGAACCCCTGATCAGGTGTTATCTCAGCGAGTGCCGGCAGTCCAGGCGGCGGGCGGTCTGGTTGCCTCCAGAAGCCCGTAGGCAGCGTCCAGCGGCCGCGCCTCGCCAACCACCGACGCGACAATCCCGGCGGGCCGTCTCTTGATCTCCTGCAGCACAACGATCAGATACTCACCGAGAATTCCCACGCAAACAAACAACACGCTAAGCGCAAAAGCGAGAAACACCAGCACCGTCGCCGTGCCCGCATTTGCGCCCACCCAGTAACCGAGCAACGAAAACCGCGGGAAAATGCGGTTGATCAATATGAGGATGCCAAATAGAACGGAGAGAATGCCCATGCTGATGCCAATGATACTGGCCAGCCGCAGCGGGATGGTGCTGAAGGATATCAGCCCCTGCAACGCCAGCGCGGTCATTTTCCTCAAGTTATATTTGGTGGTTCCATGCGACCGCGCCGGCCGATCGTAGGGGATGCCTGCTTGGCGAAATCCCACCCAGGAGCGCAGTCCACGCAGCATTCGCGACTGTTCCGGAAGCGCCAACAGCACCCGCTGGCAGCGCGCACTCATGACACAGAAATCGCCGGCGTCGCGCGGCCAATCATGATCCGCTGCACGCTGGATAATGTGGTAGAAAGCAGAATAAGCGGCGCGGAGCAGGACCGGAGCATCCCGCCTTCCGCGGATGCCCAAGCAAACATCCAGGCCATCAGACAAACACGCCCGGTAGAGTTCCACCAGAACCTCTGCGGGATCCTGCAGATCGCAGTCCATAATGCCGATGTACTCGGCGCGAGCGTAGGCTAATCCCACCGAGAGAGCGGCCTGGTGGCCGAAGTTCCGGCTCAGCCGTACGCCCGAAACCCGCGGGTCGCTCTGGTTGCATTCGGTGATGATGCGGAAGGTCGCATCGTTGCTGCCGTCGTCCACGCATACGAGGGTCCAACGTCCAGCCGTGGCCTGCTCCAGCGCCGGCAAAACCTTTGCGAAAAAAACGGGGAGCATTTCCTCCTCGTTGTAACAGGGAACAACAACGCAAAGAGCAGGCTGATCTCCAGAAACGGGCTGACCCGGCAGCACGCAATACCCCCTCAAGTTTCGCTTAAGAATAACAGCGCCGGCAGGCGCGCCGCAACAATTCCATATCTTATACAGCCCCCATGCTAAAATTTATTTCCGGTCCAAAATTCGACCACCACCTCGCCCGGAAAGACAAGCCAACGAAAAATGGCCTCGGAATTCGACCAATATGCCAGCGACTACGAAGCCATGCAGAAGGACCCCCTCCGCCACTCCTTCAGCAAGGACGGTACTTTTTTCTTCGAGCGCAAGTGGCTTCTCATCCGTTCCTACCTGGCCTCGCTCGGGCGCGATCTTTCGAATGTGAGTTGGCTGGACATCGGCTGCGGTAAGGGCGAGTTGCTGCGGCTGGGCCGTCCCGAAGTTGCGTCCATTACGGGTTGCGACGTCTCCACCGCGATGCTTGAACTTTGCCCGGATATCGCTTCTCGCCCGATGACCGATCCGGAGCGCTTGCCGTTTCCCGACCAGAGCTTCGATTTGCTCACTGCCGTTTGTGTGTATCATCACGTCGCTCCCGATGGACGCGCTGCCTTGACGCGGGAAGCAGCGCGTGTGCTGCGCCCGGGCGGCGTGTTTGCGATTATAGAGCACAATCCGTTAAATCCGGCCACGCGGCTGATCGTCCGCCGTTTGCCCATGGATCGTCACGCGATCCTGCTAGGGTCCTGGGAAACTCGCCGCTGGCTACGCGCAGCGGGCTTCGTCAGCCTAGATACCACTTATTTCCTCTATCTTCCCGAAAAACCCTTCCGGATGTTCTCCGGCCTTGAAACGGCGCTGAAGCGAGTCCCGCTGGGCGGCCAGTACGCTGTTTTCGCGCGCAAGCAGTAATCGAAGCGGTTTCGGGGGCCCGGTTCCCACGCGCGGTTATCATGAGAACGTGAATGACTCTGCCGGCCTCGATCCTGAAATGAATCGAGCGACTGCTTCCGTCGAGCCGATTCCAAGGCGGCGCAGCGAAATATTTGTCCGAAGTGTCGTCTGGAATTGGGCGGGCGTCAGTATCAGCCTGATTACCGGCTTCCTGCTTTCGCCCTACCTTTTCCGAAAGCTCGGCCCCGAAGGCTACGGTATCTGGGCTCTGTCATTTTCTTTGATCGAGTATTATTGGCTGCTCGATCTGGGCGTCCGTTCGGCAACCGCCAAGTTTGTCGCCCACCACTGGACCACCGGGGAATCCGCCCAGGTTTCCGAAATAATGAGCACAGCCGTTTCTTATTCGTGCCTGATTGCCGTGTTCATGCTGGGCATTGTGGCACTGGCTGCGCCGCACATCGAAGGGTTTTTCCATATATCAGATTCCTATCACGAATCCTTCCGGGCTTTGTTGATGTTGATGACGGTGAGCTGGTGCCTGGGATTGATCTTCAATCTGTTCTCGGCGGCACTCGAGGCCGTGCAGCGATTCGACGTAACCAGCCGGATCGCGATCATCACCACCGGAACGCGCGCCGCTGTTTGGACTACGATGCTCTATCTGGGTTATGGCATCGTTGCGCTCGGAATCGCAACGCTCGCGAACCAGTGCCTCATGTACGCGCTGAATTATTATTATTTCCGCAAGGTCCTGCCTGACTGCCGTGTTTCACTCCGGCACGCGGGTTTCGAAACGCTCAAGAAGATGTGGAATTACGGCATCCACACGTTCCTCCAGACCGTTTCCATGATGGGCCTGAATCAAGGTCCACCCATCCTGATCGGCCACTTTCTTCCCACCGAGTTCGTAGGTTTCTACAATCTCCCCGTCCGATTGCTTCAGTACACGGTGGAGTTCATCGGACGCATCGGAGTTGTCACCAACGTCAACGCAGCCGCGCTGGCTGCGCGCGAGGAATCCCAGCCGCTCGCGAAACTCGCCGAATACGCCAATCGCTATTGCCTGGCTATCTTCATGCCGCTGGCAATTCTACTGTGGATCTACGGGGACCAGTTCTTTCGCCTTTGGATCGGTCCCGCCGGCGCGGCCAAGGCAGCGCCACTGTTGCCGATCCTGCTGATCGGTTACGTTTTCGCGGTAGTGGCCCAGTTCAGTTCCAGCATGCTTCTTCTTGGGCTCGGCAAGCACCAACGCTACGCCAAGGGATTGTTCGCCGAAGCTGTAATCGCGGTGGCGGCGCTCTGGCTGGTGATCCCGCGCTGGGGGATTATCGGCGCCGTTTGGGTTTGCTCCATTCTGATGGTTTTGAATCGCGGCCTCTTTGCCCCTTGGCTGGTAAGCAAAACGCTCTCCCTCGGTTTCGGGCATTACATGGGAACCATCTACATTCGTCCGCTGGCGGCCGCCGTTCCGGTTATCGCGATTGCATATCTCGTCCGCGCTACTGTATTGCCGGGCGGCAACTGGCTCCAGATCTTTACTGCCGGTGCGCTGTCAGGCGTCCTGTATTATGCGCTGGCGTACCTGATCTGCCTGGATCGCGAACATCGCTTCCTTTTGCGAACCTGGCTGCGGCAGCGGAAATCCGAGCCGCGACCGGAAGGAAGCGTGTAGAAAGCAAATGCCGTATCGGGTAGCGCTCCCTTCCGGTCGCGGCTCCAAATTATAAATTCCACGCAACCCTCTTGTGGCGCACGCAGGATTGCGTGCGCCACGGGGCGTCTTCATCAGCTTGGCCGGCCACAGGCCCATGCCCACTCCTTCCGGGCGCGGCTCGGTTACGGCAGTGTATACTACCTGCGAATGCCGGAACAAAAACGTGCAGTCATCGTTGGAGCCGGACTCGGCGGCGTCTGCGCGGGTATCCATCTGCTCCGTGCCGGCATCGGCGATTTCGCTATTCTCGAGCGCGAGACTGAACCAGGTGGAACCTGGCGCGACAATATCTATCCCGGTTGCGCTTGCGATGTGCCGGTGGCTCTGTACCAGTTTTCTTTCGCGCCCAGCCTGCACTGGCGGCACGTCTTTCCGCGCGTGGCCGAAATGCAGGAGTACGTCCGCCAGTTGATCTCGAACTTCCAGCTCGCGCCGCTTTTGCATGCCGGCGATGGCGCCCAATCCGCACGCTGGGATGAAGACCGCTGCCGCTGGCGAATCAGAACCGAGGCTGGCGCCGAATTTGAGACCGAGGTTTTAATCGTCGCACTCGGCCAGTTAAATCGTCCCAAGCTCCCGGACATCTCCGGACGCGACTCCTTCGCTGGCCCGGCGTTTCACTCCGCGCGATGGGATCATTCGGTCCCGCTCGAAGGAAAACGTGTTGGAGTGGTTGGCTCAGCCGCCAGCGCCGTGCAGTTGATTCCGGAAGTCGCAAAAGTTGCCGGCCATCTTACCGTCTTTCAACGCACGCCGAACTGGCTGCTGCCGCGCATGGACCGTGAGATCACCGAAGAGGAAATGGCGCTGCTGATCACCGCGCCGCACGTCGCCGAGCTTACGCGCGAGCAGATCTATCAGAACGCCGACTGCCTCTTCTGGCAGGTTTTCAGCTGGACGCCGCAGGGCCGCGCCGCTTTCACGCGCATGTCTACGATGCATCTGGAAGCGCAGGTGGCCGATCCCGAGCTTCGCCGCAAGCTCACGCCCGATTACCCCATCGGACTGAAGCGCGTCCTGTTCGCGGACGATTATTATCCGGCGCTTCAGCGCCCCAACGTCACCCTCGAGACGGAAGCAATCGAGCGGATCACGCCCCAAGGTGTCCGCACCCGCGATGGCGTGAATCATGCATTGGACGTTCTCGTTTTCGCCACCGGCTTTGAAACCACCGAGTGGCATTGGTCGCTTGATGTAACCGGCCGGGATGGTATTCGCTTGAGCGAAGCGTGGAAAGACGGGCCCCAGGCCTATCTGGGCCTCACCGTTTCCGGTTTTCCAAACCTCTTCATGCTCTACGGCCCGAACACCAACCTGGGCCACAATTCCATCACCTTCATGCTGGAACGCCAGAGCGAATACATCACACAGGCGCTCGTGGAGATGGAACGCCGCGGCCTGGATGCAATTGACCCGTCACGCGAAGTGCAGGATCGTTTCAATCGCGAACAGCAGGAGGCCCTGGCTCACACCACTTGGGCCGACCCACGCGCCAAAAGCTGGTATGTAAACGCAGCCGGACGCAACACCCAAAACTGGCATTCCCACACCCGCGATTACGCGGCCGCCACCAAGACGGTCAACTTCGAAGACTATGTCATCCACGCCCACCAACGCGCGTAGCGCACACATGTTGAGCCCTAAACTGGATCCGGCCGTACGCCAACTGCTGGAGGCCGCCGAGGCCGAAGGAAATCCACCGTTGGAATCTTTCTCGCCCGAGGAAGCGCGCAAGCTCGCGATCGAGAGTCTGAAAACGGCAGGAGGAACGCCGGAACCGGTCCGCTCCATCGAGAATCTCCGAATTCCTGGCCCCGATTGCGAGATTCCCATCCGCATATACACGCCCGATGCACCAGCGCCGCGTCCCGCCTTGGTCTACTTCCATGGCGGCGGCTGGGTGGTTTGCGATCTGGACACGCACGATGTAGTGTGCACCGCGATCGCACATCGTGCCGGGGCTGTCGTAATCGCGGTAGACTATCGTCTCGCGCCCGAGCACAAGTTTCCGGCGGCGGTAACCGACAGCTACGCTGCGACGGCCTGGGTGGCGTCGAATGCGAAAAGACTTGGCATCGACCCGAAGCGCATCTCGGTGGGCGGCGACAGCGCCGGTGGCAACCTTGCGGCCGTAGTATCGCTCAAGAGCAGGGACCAAGACGGTCCCGCGATCGAACTTCAGGTCATGGTATATCCCGTGACGGATCTCTCTTCATTCGCCACGCCGTCCTATCAGGAGTTCGGCGAAAACCACTACCTCACCAAGAGTGAGATGGAGTGGTTCCGCGACCACTATCTTCGGAGCATGGAAGACGCACGCGATCCGCACGCCTCTCCATTACTGGTGCTCGATCTCAGCGGGCTGCCTCCTGCTCTCATCATCACGGCCGAATGCGACCCGCTACGCGACGAAGGCGAAGCCTACGCCAAACGCCTGGCGAACGATGGAGTGCCGGTCAAATACACCTGCTACCCCGGCATGATCCACCCATTCTTCTCGCTGTCGGGCGCGATCCCTCAAGCCTTCGACGCCATCCAACAAGTAGCGAACGCCGTGGCGGGTTTAGCCCCCAGTCCCTAGCCCCCAGCGCCAGAACATGACGATCTCGTCATGCTCAACAGTCGGAGTTGTGGCGCATAATGAAGGTTCCGGAGGTTCGCAATGGACAACGCAATGGACAAATCCAAAGAAGAAACCAGTCAGTTGACGCGGCGGGCGTTCGCGGGTGCGGCAGCAGCTTTCATGATTGTTCCGCGCCATGTTTTGGGCGCTCCCTATACCCCACCTAGCGATAAGTTGACGGTGGCAACCATTGGACTCGGACGTCAGGGCCAAGATGTCACCATGGGCCTGCTGGCGCGGCCGGAGGTCCAGGTAGTTGCGGTCTGTGATTGCAATAAAGGCAGCAAGGATTACATCGAATATGGTCCCAACGCGCTGTTGAACGCCGCACGCAAACTGCTGGGGCCCGGATACGAAAAATGGGGAGAGGATCTAGCGTCGCCCGGGTCCGTACAGTTCACGCGCGAATTTTCGAGCAGCCTTGGCATGGGCGGCCGCGATCCTGCGAAACGATTGGTGGAAGCCTACTACGGTGCGCATAAAGGTTCCGGCACGTACAACGGCTGCACTGCATATAACGATTATCGAGAGCTTCTGGCCAAAGAAAAAGATCTGGACGCCGTCTACGTGGCCACGCCCGACCACTGGCACGCCACCATCTCCATCGCGGCCATGCGCCAGCACAAGCATGTGCTCTGCCAGAAACCCATGGCCCATTCCATCGGCGAAGCGCGGCGCATGGCGCAAGTGGCGCGTGAGATGAAGGTGGCTACGGGGCTGCCGGTGAACAACCCGTCGAGTGAATCCACGCATCTGTTAGCCGCCTGGATTGCCGACGGTGCCATTGGACAGGTGCGCGAGATTCACAACTGGTCCGGCCGTCCCTACTGGCCGCAAGGCATCGACCGGCCGGCCGAAACGCAACCGGTTCCCGATGGTTTGGATTGGGATCTTTGGCTCGGACCTGCGCCCGAGCGTCCGTTCAACAAGGCGTATCTGCCCTTCGTGTGGCGCGGCTGGTACGATTTTGGCTGCGGCTCATTTGGCGACATGGGCTGCTACAGCTTCGCCGGCCTGTTCAAGATTCTCGATCTGGCGCCGCCCACCGCGGTCGAAGCCAGTTCCAGTGAGTCGTTCGAGGAGACCTATCCAAAAGCTTCCATCGTTCGCCTGGAATATCCAGCCCACGATAATCGCGCTTCCGTGAAGATGGCCTGGTACGACGGCGGTATCAAGCCCGACCGGCCTGCCGGGATGCTCAAGGAGGACGAGCACCTGTTCGTTCACAACGATGAAGGTGAAGGCGTGATGTATGTCGGCGACAAGGGCATCATTCTGGCCGGTTTCAATGGCGATCGACCACGCGTTTATCCCGAGTCAAAGAAATATCAGGCGCCGCAAAGGCAACGCGGAGCCCGCGCAAACCAGCGCGACGGGGCCGTGGATCAGTGGATCGCAGCGTGCAAAGGCGGGCCCGCTTCACTGACCAACTTCGAAATCTCAAGTCCAGTCACCGAAGCGTTCCTGCTGGGCTGTCTGGCGCAACGGCTGCCGGGCGAGCGCTTCGAATGGGACACCGCCAAAATGCGGATCACAAATTCGGAGAAGGCCAATCAGTATTTGGATCCCCCGGCGCGCAAGGCCTACGCAGGCTGATTTAGCAAAAGGCACCGACTCCCTTACGGTCGCGGTTCGGTAACGCGTGAAGGCATCATTCCGAACCGCGACCGTAAGGGAGTCGGTGCCTTTTGCCGGCTAGCTTAAATACTTGATTCCGGCATCAATCAGCTTGGCGACTCCGGCGTATGCATCGCCTTCGCCTTCAAATTCCGCCGAATAATATCCTTTGAAGCCGCTCGCTTTTGCGATAGCGAACGTCCGCGCTAGATCGACGCGAAACACCTTCCCGTTGTCCACTTCGGAATCTTTCAAATGGGCGATATTATAAGCGCGCTGGAACATTGCCGTGACGGCATCATAATTGAACTTCTCGTCGCCCTTGAGCATGGAATTACAGAAGTCTGGCAAGGCCCGCAGCCACGGGCTATTCACGCGATCGATCACCTTCACGATAAAGAACGCGTCTTCGGTCTCCGGATCGTCATTCTCAAGATTGACCACCACATTCTTCGATGCGCCGTAGTGGGCAATTGAGCCAAGGCCTTCCGCAGTCAGCGCAACATCGGGCTTGACGCCCTTCGCGCCGGAAATGTTGAGGCGCACACTGGGACAATCCAGCGCAATCGCCACGTCGATCCACTTCTTGCCGTCTTCGATTGCAGCGACGCGCTTCTTCGCATCCGGATCGTAAAGGCTCGCGTCGCCACCCGCTGGAAGATCCACTACATGCGATCCGGCGCGCTCAACCCCCGCGCGAAGCTCCTTCAAATAGGCCGGCGTTGTGGAAGGCATGTGCTGTCCCAGGATCTCCACGTTGTGAATCTTGTATCGATCCACCACCATGGCGGGAAAATCTTTGAGAGCCATTAAACTGCCCTGCGATTTCCGCGCGCGATTTTCCGCAGTGTCCAGGTGCTCGCGAAAGCTCCAGGATGCCACCGCCAGCCGGTCCCGCGCCGTAGTGGGAAAGCGCATGTTGGGCGCGGCAGCCGCCGACAAACGTTGCATCGGAGTGAGAAGCGCGCTGGCGATCAGGAAATTCCGCCGGTTGGTTTGCATGCTTAAAGTCTACGCCCTCCGAACATTACCGGAAGATTACGATCTTGACATTTCGGGCCAGCGTCCCGTCTGTTACCTTACGATTGGAGCATGAGGAAGATATTCGCGTGTGCTGCGGTGATGTTCCTGGTGTCCTTCGCGACAGCCGGGGAGCGCATCAACCTCGACAAGAGTTGGTTGATCCAATCGTCCGCCAAAGTAACGGAGCTGGGCAGCGTGATCTCCACAACCAAGTTCCAACCTCGGGATTGGTATCCTGCAGCCGTCCCTTCTACGGTTGTCGCGGCCCTGGTGGATAACAAAATCTACCCCGATCCCAACTTCGGGATGAATCTGAGATCGTTCCCTGGAATGAGTTATGGTATCGGCCAGAATTTTTCCAACAGCCCCATGTCAGGGGACAGTCCGTTCCGCGTGTCGTGGTGGTATCGCACCGAGTTCAAACTTCCACCGTCAGTAAACGGCAAGCGGCTCTGGCTCAATTTCGACGCGATCAATCAACGCGCAAACATTTGGCTGAACGGACATCAAGTTGCCGGCTCCGACAAGGTTGTTGGCATGTACCGCATGTTCGAATTCGATATCACGGATATTGCGCAGCCAGGGACCGCCAACACGCTGGCCGTGGAAGTCTTTCCGCCCACGGAAAACGACCTCACCCTTACTTTCGTGGATTGGAATCCGATGCCGCCGGATAAGGACATGGGGCTGGTTCGCGACGTCTATATTCTGAGCACCGGACCGGTGGCAATGCGCAACACGCAAGTGATCACGCGCCTGGATAATCCTCCAGACAACGCGCACCTCACCATCTTCGCGGATGTACGGAATTCGAGCGATCGGCCAGTGGATGGCACGGTGCGGGCGCAGATCGGGGACATCGCCCTCTCCACTCCGGTGCACCTGGGTGCGCACGAATCCTCGCGCGTAGTCATGGCTCCGCAGGATCATCCGGAGCTAAATATCGCTCATCCGAAATTGTGGTGGCCGTATCCGCTGGGTCCACAGAATCTGTATCGCCTCCGGTTGGAATTTGTGGCGGGTGGCGTAGTTTCTGATCGGCAGGATGTCAGCTTCGGTATTCGCGAATTCACTTCCGAGCTGGACGCGAGCGAGCATCGGCTGTTCAAGATCAATGGCAAGAACATTCTGATACGCGGGGGTGGATGGACGCAGGATATGCTGCTGCGCTACTCACCGGAGCGCGCGGAGAATGAGATCCGCTACGCGCGCGACATGAATTTGAACACCATCCGGCTCGAAGGAAAAATGATGGACGATCATTTCTTCGAGACCTGCGACCGGCTGGGGGTGATGGTGATGCCCGGTTGGTGTTGTTGCTCGCGCTGGGAACAGTGGAAAAAGTGGAAGCCGGAAGATTATACCGTGGCCGGTGAATCGCTGACTGATCAGCTTCGCCGCTTGCGAAATCATGCCAGTGTTTTCGTGTGGCTATACGGAAGTGATGAAGCCCCGCCGCCCGAGGCCGAGGCGGTTTATTTGAAAGTGATCGAGCAGGAGCATTGGCCGAATCCATACATATCTTCGGCGGCTGACCGCAAGACCGCGGGCGCCGGCCGGTCCGGAGTAAAAATGAGTGGGCCGTACGAATACGTCGCGCCCAACTATTGGCTGCTGGATCAAAAACACGGCGGCGCGTTCGGATTCAGCACGGAGATCAGCCCTGGACCAGCCATTCCGGAACTAGCCAGCATTTCCGAAATGCTACCTCCCGAGCATCGTTGGCCCATCGACGAGTTCTGGAATTATCATGCAGGCGGCGGTGTTTTTCGCAACGTCAAGGTGTTCACGACAGCGCTTGAGAACCGCTATGGAAAGGCCAAGAGCCTGGATGACTACGTGAAGAAGAGCCAGCTCATGACCTACGAGGGCGAGCGTGCGATGTTTGAAGCGTACGGCCGCAATAAGTACACGTCGACCGGAGTTGTTCAATGGATGCTGAACAACGCCTGGCCATCCATAATTTGGCATCTCTACGATTACTACCTCCGGCCGGGTGGCGGCTACTTCGGAACCAAGAAAGCCAACGAGCCGCTCCACGTTCAATATTCGTACGACGACCAATCCGTGGTGGTGGTGAATTCTTACTATCGTTCCTTCACCGGCCACAAGGTGAAGGCTACGGTTTACAATCTGGATCTCACGGAGAAGTTCTCAAAAACGGCGCCCGTGGACATTGCGCCGGACAGCGTCACGCGTGCCTTTGAGATTCCAAAGATAGACGGCCTCTCGGATGTCTACTTCGTGAAATTGAGCCTCGAAGGGGAAGCTGGAAAACTGGTGAGCTCCAATTTTTACTGGCTGTCCACCAAGCCGGATGTCTCAAATTGGGCAAAGTCAGATTGGTATTTCACGCCGATCAGTTCGTTCGCGGATCTCACCGGTCTTGAAACGCTGCCCGAGGCCAAGGTGACCGCCGTGTTGCGCGCTGAGCAGAGCGGAACCGATGAAGTGGATCACGTAGTTGTCTCGAACCCTAGCTCGCACCTGGCGCTTTCTGTTCACTTGACTGTTTTGAAGGGCCGGGATGGCGCGGACGTGGAACCCGTGTTATGGCAGGACAACTATTTCGAATTGATGCCAGGGGAACGGCGGGAGATTACTGCAACGTATCAGAAGAAACTGCTGGGTGGAGCAAAGGCGTACCTCAAGGTCGACGGCTGGAATATCGCACCGTGAAACGGTCCCCTCACTTACGTGCGGGGCTACAATTCGGAAACACGGGGCCACGGACGCGACACCACGTATGGGACGGATCGGCCGTCAGGTAGCCCCGCGCGTCAGCAAGGGGGCATCACTGCTTGGTCTCGGACGGCATCAGCGATTTTCGATAAAACTCTTCCTGGAGCCGCGGACTTACCTGATCTGCTTTCACCGCTCGAATCGCATTCGCGATGCTATCCGCCCACGCTTTCATATCGAATTCGCCCAGCTCTTTCGTTGCTGGTGCGCCGTCTCCTGCGTAGTGGTCGGGGAACTTCGCATACCACCAGATTCCCGTATACACGCCGGCCGGCAAATCCAACCGGTTCTGATCGGCGCCGGATTCGCTGCCTGCGCGATCGAGATGCACCAGATCAGGACGCGAGATCAGCGTGTGCGCCGTTTCCGATTCACCGGCGTGCTGATCCACCTTGGTTTTCAGCGCCGGACGGCCGGGCGGATTGCTGTGGCTCATCATTGCATACACAACGTAGTCGTGCGGCGCATCCAACTGCGACTGAGCAAAGAATGGAATCAGGTGGTTGTTGCCTCCGTGGCCATTCACGATCAGGATTTTCTTGCACCCGTTGCGCGACATCTCGTCGGTGGTTTCCTGCAACAGCTCCAACTGCAGCTTGGCGCTGTAAGCCACGGTTCCCGGCTCATGCTTCGCTTCGAAGATCTGGCCGAAATAGTAATCGGGGAACACGACCGCGTATTCCTGCCCGGCGCCTTGTAGCGACGCGTAGCGGACGTTGATCAGATCGGTTCCGAGCGGCAGTTGCGGCCCATGCTTTTCGATGATGCCGAATGGCAGCACGCAGGTGTTCTGCGCTTTCTGAATGGCCTGTTGGAAGTCAGGCCCGGTCAGCTCCTCCCACTTGGTGGAAAGCGTTTGACCGGGCGCGCAGAGCGCCGCGGCGATAAACATGAAAGCCAGGCGCATATCGGCCTCAAATGTAGGCGATGACGTCGATCTCAACCAGCGAGTTGCCGGGAATGCCGCCGGCCGCGGCAATCGTGGTGCGCACGGGGGGCTCCTCGCCAAAGCGTCCCTGGAACTCTCCGTTCATTTCCTTGTAGTCTTTCAGATCGTTGAGGTAGACATTGCACTTCAGCACTTTGTCCATGGAGGAGCCGACGCTCTCGAGCTGTTGCTGGATGGAATCGAGAACAGCTTTGGTGTGTACCTTGATGTCGCCTGCTTCGTGATAACCCACTCCGGAGATGAAGAGCAGGTTGCCATAGGTCACCGTGCTGTTAAATAGCGGTGTCTTGTCGGGCTTCTTGCCGTTTCTGTAAATCACCTTCTTGGTGGGCTTGTCCTGTGCCGCCGCTGGAACTGCCGCAGCAGCGGTCACCGCGGCGGAAGCGACCACGCCTTTTCCAATGAAGTTTCGTCTGTTTGATTTGTCCATGTAGTTTTTCCTTTCGTTTATCCGTTTCGGCGATTTCCGCCTGTCTGATATTTGTGTTTCTGCGCCGACCAAGTGGTCTCGCCATACTCGCCGAGGTTTACCGTGCCGGCGATCTTGTCGCCATCCACAGTGCCCGTGAATTCGTAGGAGAGCCGCGTGCCTTCTACGCGAGTCGAGGTCCGGAAGCGCAGTTGGTTGCCGGACACTGTGCCGCTGAGATCGCCCTCGTAGAACTCGCCGTGGTGCGTGCCGACAAGTTTCGAGCCATCCTGTTCCAGCACAATGGTGTGATTGGCGGACCCCCTTCCGAATTCCAGGCGCGCCTCCCATTGGCCGGAGACAGTGACCGATGGGCTGGCGGGCGGTTCCGGATCCGCGAATTTCGGTGGATTCGAGAACACCGCGTAGAGACGGTCGGCCACGACTTTTTCGTCGCCCGGCATCATCATGTACGGAATGATGGAAACCGAACTATTCTTGTCGCCGTTGCGGCTTCCGCGCGCACCGGCCAGAACGATGCGCGGTTCAGTATCGAGCACCAGTTTGCTCAACTCCTGGCCGGTGATGTTCAAGTGCGTGCTGTCCCACCGGACGGTCAGCCCGGGCGAGCGGTTGGAAAGGCCTTCGTCCGGTTGAGTAATCTGCGTGGTCACGCCGTTGATCCGCTGCACGCTGGCTGCAATGTGGTTCAGCGACTCCTCCCAGGCACGCCATTCCCCCTGATGGTCGCGCTTCATCCACATCTCGACGGCCGCGAGCATTCCCATGATTTCTTCTTTGCCAACTTTGAGCGATCGTCCATAGGCATGATGCGGCGCGCTGTTCGCCCACGCGGCTTGGAGCCAGCTTTTCTCGCCCAACAAAAGGCCGGCCGCTTGCGGACCGCGAATGCACTTGCCGCCGCTGTAGGCCACGGCTGTTGCGCCGCGTTCCAGGTGAACATTGGGACGGGTGGTCAGGATTTCGGCCGCGGCATCCACGATAACAGGAACATTTTTTCGTTTGGCCACTTCCGCGATCACGCGGGTTCCGAGCGGGCCATCGTCGCCGGGCCCAGCTAGAATATAGACCATCGCGGTGCGATCGTTAAACGCGGCCTCGAGCTGCGACGGCTCGTGCACCTCGACGATCTTCACGCCCAACATCCGAATGGCGTGGTCGTACACGTTGCGGGAGTAGGCGGGGATGATCACTTCGTTCTTCAAGCCGGTGAGGTCGGGGAGGCGCTGCATGCGCTCCGGGTTGTTCCCTGCGATCGCGGCGGCCGTGCAGTGGGTGAGAGCCGCGCAGCATCCAGCAGTCACGATGCCCCACTCGGCGCCCGTCAGGTCGGCCAGCCGTTTGCTCACGCCCTCCATCAGTTCATCCATCTGGACGAAATGGCGCGATGCTTCGTCCATGGCGCGCTTGACTTCGGGAAGAGTCAGCGATCCGGTGATGATGGTGAACGTGCCGCGCGCGTTGAGGATGGGCCGCACGCCGATGGATTGATACAGATTGGCGCCGATATCCAGAGCAGCCGCGGATGCGCGTTGGATGCGCCCTCCAAAAGCTTGCGCGGTAGCGAGCAATCCACCTCGCCGGAACAGCTCGCGGCGGCTGGGTCCGGGGCTCGATCTTTGTTTCCAGAACAGGTTTCGCATGAGACTCCCCACTCGATGATGATATCGCGGCGGAGACAGCGCGATCTGGCGACATGACGGAATCGTAATACCGCCGTAATCAGTGATTCAGGTATGTTGCGCCTGCCTCAATCCGAACCGCTAGATGATTTTGGCGCGGAGGAATCGGACAGGCGGCGTACGGGCTGAATGCGCAGTACGGATTGTAGGCTTTGTTGAAATCCAGAATCACCTTTCCGTCTTTGGGCGCTTCTGCGTTAATGTAACGACCTCCACCATAAGTTTCCTTCCCTGAGGTCTGATCCCGAAACATCACAAAAAGCTGGTCGCCAGTCACGAAGGCCTTCAATCGGGACGTTTGTCCCATAAGCTGGAACACGACATCGCCGGAACTTGTGAACACCTCGGTTGAGCCACCCGTGTAGGGCACGAAAACTTTTTCTTGTTGCGGATAAGCATTGAACTGCGCTTCCACTTTGTAACCCGCGTCGATTGGAAAACATCTGGACCCTTTGAACTCACCGAAGAAAGAGCTTTGGGAGTCCTGGAGGAGCAAGTAATAATCGTCGCCGAGGGGCCGGATCGCGAACGAGAAATCGCCAGTGCTGATGCGATCCGATGGCGCCGGCGGCTTCGCGACTTTGACACTCGTGGCGCCAGTCAACGGTTGGCCATTGACGGTAACCGGTGTTCCTTTGGCCGCCTCGAAACTAAATGCTCCACCGCGCCGCGCGAGCGTCCCTGTCTGCCCCGGAGCTCGATCAGGAAAGACGATAGTGGAAGCGGGATCGCTGCCCAGCCTCGAATCACCTTCTTCAACCTGGAAGCGTCCCACCAGGCGGAGCGGGCTCCTCTCGGAGCGCAGGAAATCATCGTTTTCCTGCCTCCATTTTTGGATCTCCGCCACGTAAGCCTCGTCCGCAGCGTAGCTCACACTGGTCACCACCGCCAGGAGGGCGAAGCAACGCTTGTTTGCGCACAACATCCAAATCCGAGTTAGAGCGTGTTGCCTCGATCGAGCGCGGTCATCACCCGGCGATATTCGCCGTCGGATTGAATGGTCTTCGCGGCGCTTCGCAGCGCTGAAGCAACTTGCGGATCATTCGAATACCGCTGTGCCACACGTGCCAGCACTCGCGCTTTTTCGCCATCTGAGCTGATCCTCTCGGCCGAATGAATAACCAGAACAACGCTTTCCTTTGCGATTGTTCCGGCATTCAACGCCGCCATCAACACCCGAGCGTGCTCACCGTCGGAATTGATTGAGTCCGTGGCGGCGATCAGCGCTTCCCAAATGCTCGCGTCTTTGGGAGCGGCGTCCGCCATGGTAGCCAGCACCGCGGCTTTTTCTCCGTCGGAGGACATTCGCGAGACAGACTTCGCGACTTCGCGCAACGTGTCGGCGCTCCAATCCGCTTTCTTCAAGAGTGCGGACAACGCGTGGTGCCGCTCCCCATCCGAGCTGATGGTCCCAGCCGTATCGAAGAAGGCTCTTCGGACGATAGGGTCGTCCACATAGACGCTGGCGGCCTCGGTCAGCACCGCGCATTTCTCGCCATCTGAGCTAATCCCAGACGCGGACCGCAAGCTGCGGACCAGAATGTCCTTGTCGGCGTTCTTCTTGAGCACCGCCGACAAGACGCGCCGATGCTCGCCGTCCGAGCTGATGCTGTCGGTGGCGCGGAAATAATTAGTCCGAGCGGTATCGTCCATCAGCCGGAAATCGGCGGCCTGAACCAGAACGGTGGCCTTTTCGCCGTCCGACGAGATGCGCTTTGCGGAACGCAAAGCCAGCGCCAGCGTTTCACGATCGGGACCGTAGCGTTCCAACACCGAAGCGAGCACGCGCCGGTGCTCTCCATCCGAGCTGATGGAATCCACAGAGTCGAAAAACGATTCGCGGGTCGCGGGGCTCTGGTAGTGCGGGGCGGCTGCCACCAGAAGGCCGGCTTTTTCGCCGTCGGACGAAATCTTACGGCCGAGGCGCATTGATTCGCGCAAGTCCTCGGCATTCAAGCTGCCATAATCGAGCAGGTTTTCGAGGTAAACGCGGCGCGAATGATCGCTGCGAATCTTGTTGACTTCCGCCAGAACCCCGCTCGCGCCCTGCTGCCGCAGGATGCGCTTCACCCTTTCGGGTGCGCCGATCGCCGATTCGCGAATCACCTCGGGCAGTATGCGCGCCAGCCAGGCGCGGCCGTCACCGTCCAGCGCTTTCGATACACCATCCACCGAATATAGCCGCTCGATGCCGTTCGAGCCCGGCCGGACGAGATAGGTCCGGGCCGGACCGCTGGACCATTGTTCCAGGCGGAAATACCCGTCGTTCGAAATGGTCTTGATGTCCGAATCGTTATCGGTGAACTCCACGGTGCCGCGCATTTCGAGATCCATGCGCGAGAAGAAGCCATCTTCCTGCCAGCGGAAGTGTTGCGTATCGGGCGCGGCGCGAAGCGAGAGACTGACGGCGGCGAGTAGAAGCAGGGCTTTAGGAATGCGAATCATGGGCACGCACCTCTCCAGTTCTTCTAATAATACGTCCGTAGCAAGGGTTTTGTTCGGCTGATTGCGGGGCAGTTATCCGTGCGACAGGAGGCTAACAGAAGGGCGATCAGCTTTTTCTTAACGGTAGGTCTTGCCGGACCGAATCAAGACACGAAGCGCGGTCACCGTCCTCTTTTCGTGATTCGCGATAAAAAGTAGCCGATAGCCGCCGATGCGCCGTCGGAATACGCCTTTCCATTCTTCCCCATGCAACGCCTTTACATCGCCCTGGAAAGGGTCGGATTCCATTTGAGTGAGCACGCGCGCCACGCGTTTCTGAATGGCTTTGGGAAGCTCTCGAACGTCCCGCTCTGCGTCTTCGGTTAGCTCACAGACCCAACTCATGTTTGATCCGAGCCAAGGGCTTCGTCTTCCCCTCGCGGACCTGCTTAAGAGCGTGCCTCACCTTTTTCGCCTCGGCTGGCGTAAGCACGAGGTCGGGATCTACAACACGCCTCGGCTTGATGAGCACACCGGTGTTTTGCTTGCTGAACGTTGTGACTGACTTCCCTGCCATATCTTCAGCTTATCTAATATCGACCGAATAGCGGCGCTTACGTGAACAATCCCGAACGCACCGCTACGTTGGTGACCAATGCGCAGACATAGGCCACTAGCGTCATGTAGGCGAACTGAATGGCCGGCCATTTCCAGCCACCCGTTTCGCGCCGGACCACGGCGATGGTGGACATGCACTGCATGGCGAAGGCGAAAAACACCAGAAGCGCGAAGGCACCGCCGGGGGTTAGCTCATTCTGCAGGGCCTGCTGGAGTCCTACGGAGTGCTCATCGCCTTCTATGCCATAAATGGTCCCGAAGGTGGCAACGATCGTCTCGCGCGCAGCGATGGAACTCACCAGGCCAATGCCGATCTTCCAGTTGAAGCCGAGAGGCTTGATGACCGGTTCCACTGCGTGGCCGATCATGCCTGCGAAGCTATCCGAGATATTAGGCGGCTGCCCGTTCTGAAGCGGGAGATGCGCCAGAATCCAGAGCACCACGGCGCAAACCAGAATCACGGTCCCAGCGCGGTGCAGAAAGACCTTGGAACGATCATAAAGGCGTAAACCCAGGGATCGCAGCGTGGGCATCCGGTAGGGCGGCATCTCGAGCATGAACGGCGTCCGCTCGCTCTTGAGGATCGACGACTTGAGCAGCTTAGCGGTGACGATGGCGGCTAGAAATCCCAAGGCATAAAGCCCCAGCAGAGCGGCGGCTTGTGTTCCGAGGAACGGCCCCAGGAAAGGACGCTCCTTGATGAACGCGGCGATGATCAGGAAGTAAATCGGCAGGCGTGCGGAACAGGTCATGAACGGCGCGATCAATATGGTGGCCAGCCGGTCGCGCTTACTTTCGATGGTGCGGGTGGCCATGATGGCGGGAACCGCGCAGGCATAGGCCGAGAGCAGCGGAATGAACGACTTTCCTTGCAGCCCAAACTTGGCCATGGTGCGATCGGCGATCAGGGCCGCGCGCGCCAGGTAGCCGGAATCTTCCAGAATTCCGATGAATAGAAAGAGCAGTAGAATCTGGGGCAGGAAAACCACCACCGAGCCGACACCGTTCCAAACACCTTCCACCAATAACGACCGTATGATCCCGGCCGGCAGAACGTGCCCGAGCCAGTGCCCCGACATTTGCACCAGCGCCTGCAACCCGTCCATGAGCGGTTTAGCGCCGCGGAAGATGGTCTGAAATACTCCAGCGACGACGGCGAGGAAGATCAGGAGTCCAAAAACTGGGTGCAGGAATACCGCATCCAGGCGGCGCGTCCACAAGGGCGGAGTGGGCGCTTGATAAGCGGCTCCGATACCAACCTCGCGCGCCCATTGGCGGCAGCGCGGGACATCTTGCAGGACGGGCAATTCTACCTTGGGCGCCGCGAGCGAAGTGGTCCCGGCCGATGTGCCTACCATGAATTGGAATACTTTTTCCACGCCATCGCCCTTGGAGGCGCTGATGAGCGCGACGGGAGCTCCAAGCTGGCTCGCGAGTTCGCCAGTATCGATCTGGCCGCCGCGGCTCGCAAGATCGTCCGCCATGTTCAGGATCACCAGCGTCGGCAGTTTCAGGCTGAGAATAGGAGCGGCCAGCACCAGATGGCGGCCCAGGTTGGTGCTATCCAGAATCAGCAGCACGGCGTCGGGCTTGGGGACGTCCTGCATGTGACCCGTCAGGACATCGCGCGTGACCTGTTCGTCTTCCGAACGTGGATTCAGGCTGTAAACGCCCGGCAAATCCACCAGAATCACCTCGCGATGATTGTTCATCTTGGCGCGGCCGATACGCTGCTCGACAGTTACACCCGGGAAGTTCGCAACTTTTTGGCGCAGCCCGGTCAGACGATTGAACAGCGTGGATTTTCCGGAGTTCGGCGGACCGATGATAGCTACCACATGGGGCCGAACTGCCGAGCGCGCGGGCGGCGGAGCAGTAGCTACCGCACAACCGGCACAATTGGGGCAATCGCTCATGGCTCTAATGCCTGGCGGGGCCTTTTCGACGGCGGACGGAGAATTAATCGTGATGC
>PMOK01000050.1:52509-100281 GCA_003162425.1 Bryobacterales bacterium
GTGCCGGATTCACCTTCCTTGAGGTGGGCGAGGGTCTGGGGCGCAACTGGGGCATTTCGCCCATTTGCCTCCCTGTTGACACTCAGTTGCATCGTGGAATCAGTATCCGGACAGTCATTGAGCACGTGAAGTTCCCGAAGACAAGCCGGAGGCTTGTCCTACAGAGATTATACCCGACCATTTTGGTCCTAGATGCAGAATCCGTCAAGAATATTTTTGAATCATATCTATTGACAATTTCACACTAAGATTATATACTTGTATCAGAATCAAATAACACAAGGAGGGCAAACTAAGTTATGCCAGTTGTAAAGTACGCACCATTCGTGGATACGGATGATTTTCCAGCCGGGTTGCGGCTCTTTCAGGACACCGTGAACCGTCTGTTCAGTGATCAAACTACCGCGCGTCCGTGGGCGCCATCCGTGGATATCTTCGAGACAGACAACGAGTTAGTGCTGAAGGCCGATGTACCTGGAGTAGATATGAAGGACATCGACATTCAGATCGAGAACGGAACGCTGTCTCTCAAAGGAGAGCGGAAGTTCGAGCGCGACGAGAAGAGCAAGGGGTTCCACCGCCAGGAGCGCAGCTACGGAACGTTCGTACGCTATTTCACGATTCCAGAAACCGTGGACAGTGAAAACGTGAAGGCCGACTACCAGGGCGGCGTATTGACCGTGACCCTGCCAAAGAAAGAGATCGCCAAGCCGAAAGCGATCAAAGTGCAAGTCAATAACAACTGATCCAGCGCAGAAGTGGACCGGCTTGGAAAGGCCGGTCCTTTCTTTTTTGCTACAGCCGTTCCAGCCGGATAGAGCCGTCGTTGGTCCGGACCACGAGTGGTGGACCACCGGCGTTGAGCTTGCCGCGAAGTTCATTTTCGCGCCGTAAGCCTGAGACAGTTACGGGCAGATCCGAATCGATGTGGCCATCTCCGGTGTGGACGTCCAGTTCAGCGGAGAAATTTGAGGGTAATCTCAGTGTTACGTGACCGTCTCCGGTACGGACTCTCCATTCCGAAGACATGCGGGAACCGCTTTCAATTTCGGCCTCAATGCTTCCGTCACCGGTGTGCAGATTGAGTTGATCGAACCGTCCGCGCACGCGGAGCCGGCCATCGCCGGTTTGAGCATCCAATATCCCATCCAGGCGCTCGGCTTCGATGTGGCCGTCGCCGGTAGACAATCGAGTCTCACCATGCAGGCCATCCACGGTGATGCTGCCATCGCCAGTGTGAATATCGGTGCGAATTTCGCGCGGCACTTGTAGCTCTATGCGAACCGAGCGGTGTCCAAAGCTAACCTCGAATACTCGATGCGGAATCCGTACCTCGAGTTCGACCCGGTCGCCCGTCTGATGGTCCGTCACGGTCACTTCGCCCGATCCTATTTTCCAGCCGCTCGTGGTCACGCGAGCCTCAATTTCTTTGCGGTCCCAGGTCCGAATGGTTACGGCGCCGTCGTTGGTGTCGACGTGCAAATCGGGATGGCCTGCGATGGTGTATTTCTTCGACCAGTCGTCGGCCAGGAGCGCGGCGCTTGCCAGGATGCCGGCTAGGGACAATTGAAGTAGGGCTTTCAACATAAATCACACCTCGTTTGTGATACGGCATGGCATGGCCGGAAGTTCGGGGTAATTGTCCCCTTGCTCACGCGCGGGGCTACATCACCCGGTATTGACGCCGCAGATTTCCGCCGCGTATTGTAGCCCCGCACGTAAGTAAGGGGACGGTTCATATCGCCTCCAGCTCTTCTTCTAACAACTGCTTCTGATACAGGTCCGCGTAATATCCGCCGCTCGCGATCAACTGGTCGTGAGTGCCCTGTTCAGCGACCTCTCCGTGCTCGATCACAAAAATCCGGCCGGCGTTCTGAACGGTGGACACTCGGTGCGAGATCAGGATCGTAGTCCGGCCGCGCATCACACCGGCCAATCCGGTAAGAATGCTCTCCTCAGTAAGCGTGTCGACGCTGGATAAGGCGTCGTCCAAAATGAGGATGCGAGGGTCGCGCAAAATAGCGCGTGCAATGGCCACGCGCTGCTTCTGGCCGCCGGAAAGCGTCAGCCCACGCTCGCCGATCATGGTCTGAAAGCCGGCCGGAAAACTCGCGATATCAGGGCTTAGGCCGGCCAGATCAGCCGCGCGCGAAATGTCTGCTTCGGTAGCCCCTTCCATGCCCCACGCAATGTTGTCGGCCAGCGTGGCGCTGAACAGGAACGTCTCCTGCGGAACAAATCCGATCTGACGGCGCACCCATTGCTGATCGAGCTCGCGAAGGTCGACGCCATCCAGCAACACGCGGCCGCGCGTGGGATCAATCAAGCGTGGAATCAGGCTGACTAGCGTGCTCTTCCCGCTGCCGGTATGTCCGACAATTGCAACCGTTTCACCGGCGGCGATCTCAAGATCCACTCTCTTGAGCGCCAAGCCCGCCGGATACTTTACCTCAACGCCCTCGAACCGCACTTCCCCTTGAAGTTCCCTGGATTCCTTGGATTTGCCGGCGAAAATCGCCGGCTCCTCCCGCATCAGCTCCATGATTCTCTCCCAGGAAGCTTTTCCGCGCTGCGTCAGGTTCACCACCCACCCGATGGCAATCATGGGCCAAACCAACATGCCCATGTAGGTGTTGAACATCACAAAGCTGCCGAGCGAAATGCGATGTTCCAGCAACTGGTAGCCTCCGGCCAGCAGCACCATCAGGAACGATACGCTGATCAGCCCTTGCAGCAGAGGCATGAACAGCGCCGAAAGCTTGGCCATGCGGATGTTCTGCGCAACGTAACCCTGGTTGAGCAGCTCGAATTTATGCAGCTCGGCCTTTTCCTGGGCGTAGGCGCGGATCACACGGACGCCCGACAGATTCTCCTGTACCCGGCTGCTGATATCGGAGAACATCCTCTGGATCACTTCGAAACGATCGTGAATGCGTTTGCCGAAGAACATCACAGCAATGCTCACCAGCGGCGCTGGGACCAGGCAAACCAGCGTGAGCTTCCAATCCACCGACAGCATGACGGCGATGGAGAGGACGGCGGTGAACATGGTCTCGGTCCAGTACATGATGCCCGGGCCCAGCATCATCCGGACAGCGTTCAGATCGTTGGTGGAGCGCGCCATGATGTCGCCGGTGCGGTAGCGGGCGTAGAAATCGGAAGAGAGCGTCACCAGGTGCGAGAACAACTGATTGCGAAGATCGTATTCGACGTCGCGCGAGATGCCGATCAGAATCACGCGCATCCAATATTGGAATATGCCCTTAAGCAGCGAAAGACCCACCAGGATTGCGGCGAACTGGAAAACGATCTGGATTTTGAAGCCGGAGGTGAGCGAATCCACGCCCGCGCGAATTACGAGCGGGAGCGACGCGCTGACGACATCCTTCAGCACCAGCGATCCCATCCCGAGAGCCAGCCCGCGGCGGTAGCGCCACAGATGAGGTCCGGCAGTTTTGAACACGCTCCACATAAATTACATGTCCAACTTACATACCCGGCTTACATACCTAACCAGGAGCCCACGGTTTTCATCCACTCCATCAGGAAAGTTTTGCGGCCTTCGCGCTCTTTCCACCAGCCGTTGGTGGTGAAATAACGATCCGGCGCGGCCACGACATGGGCCTCGATATCGGGCGCCAGCGATCGAAAGATCCGGGCCGCCCGCCGGGTATGAAAATTGCTCGTGACCAGATCGATTTTGTGGACGTGCAGCCTCCTTAGCTCCGCGATAACCGCTTCCGATTCCGACGCAGTGGATTTGGAATCGTTAGGAAACGCCACGAAATAGGAGGCTGGGTAGCCGTCACGAACGGCCAGAGCGATGGCCAAGTCGCTCTCATAGACGCCGTAGACTCCCGCAGGGCCGCTGATGAGTGCTTTGCCGGCGAAACCGTGCCGGACCAAGTCTCCAGCGGTAAAAATGCGGCTTCCGGTGAAATCCCCGGCCAGGACGACGATCATGTCCGCAGGGACGGGGGCATCGCTATGCACCAGATATCCCGCCAGCGCAGTAAGCCAAATGGGATAAGTGACCAGCACCAGAACAACCGCGAGTACAACGGCGACGAGCCATCGGAAACGTCGGAGAGTGCCAGGCACCCGGGAGCTACTTGTCCTCCGGGGACGTTTTCTGATCGAAATGTCCCACGGACTTCAGTCGCTGGAACATTCGCTCCACTTCGGCTTCGTCGTCGGGCAACAATAGCGGGTACCGCGGAGTCGGCACGGTTTTTCGGGAAGGTATCGCATTGACGGGCTCGCCCCAGAACTGCCGGTAAGGCACGCCATCGATCAGAGCTTCGCGGGCATGCCGGCGCAATTGGCGCAGCAGGCTGCTCGATGAATGGGGATCGCTTGGGTAGACCAGCAGAATGCGAGTCTTGTCGGATAAGGTCAGCCGCACCATGAGCGGGACGTTGGAGCTGCGATCGAGCCTGCGGATGTGCTTCCAGGGGATGGCGGCTTGTCCGATTTTCAGGTGGCTCTCGTAGATCTCGACGGCGGGACGCAAGGCCAAGTAGAGCACCAGGACGGCGGACACCAGAAAGAGGACGGTCGCAATCCAGGCCAGCGGCCACACGAAAGCCATCCAGAAGGAAAGTCCGGTCAGAGCCAGCGCCGCGAATCCCGCCCACAGATAATGCGTGGACACCTGGTAGCGAGTGATGGGCACAGGCACACTTTCAGACTACCCCGGCGCTGAGCGCACGTCAATTCGTCTTCGAGGTAAAGAGATTGGAGGTTTCGGAACCAGTCTCCCTTTTGCCGGCGATCGCGTTCATGTGTCCGGCCAAAAAGGATCGAAGCCCTTGGGGCGTGGCAGAACCGTTTTTGGAACCTCGATCGAGACGCTCGGATTCCATTCATAGGTTGCTTCCGCATACCCTTCGCTAAGAGTCAAATGGTAAGGCAGGTGGTCGGAGACACCTATGCACAGAGTGTCGTGTTTGACCTGCCTTGTCTCCTTATTCGTGTACGTGAGTATCCACTCCCGGCACGCATGGTCAGGGTATGTTTTGATTCCACCCGGCCGCATCTGCCTACCGTGGCCGTGATAGAGGTCCCAGAGGGTGTTACCAATCCACCAGTTGCGGCCGTCAACCGTACGCGGGTTGGTGAGGTGCAGCTTGTATGCTGAGTAAGTCCCAACCAGCGCACTGTCTCTAGGAATTAGTTTGATCCATTGCGGAGCGGCAAGGTGCCCGAACATCGCGTCACCGCGAAAATAGCGGTCGTCGCCGATGCGGATATATTCCAGGTCGCCCTTCGCATGCACGAATTTCGAACCGCCCGCTGCTGCACTGCTATCCACATGCTCCCAAGTATGTTCACGATCCGGTAGGATGGCTTCGCTCACTATCCAAGGTTCCGGGAACCTTGCATCCGTTCGCCGGATTCGCAAACGCCAACTCTTCGCCCTGGAAATGGCCGAGTCAGACTGGAGAAGTTCGCCGTCGGCTTGCTTGTCCTCCGTCCAGTCCTTTATGGTGCTCCTGAAGATCCGGAGGGAACCGACGATGACGCAAATCGCAAGTCCCAGCATCAAGATGTTCTTCATAACGACTGAAAAAAACGGTGCTCTTTCCTAGGGTAGTGAGGTTTTAGGACCACATTACCTCTGCGCGTGCAGGAGTCACATAGGATAGGCTTGAACCAGTCACGATTGTAGCAGTCAGCCCCCGAAAGCGAGCGGAAGTCCCATCAATTCGTCTCAGAACGAAGCAGGGCAATGCCCCGCCAGGCGTAATGGATGCCGCTCCATACTGTGGCGGCCACCATCAGCCAAACCGCGAGTTTCACGGGAGCCGGAAATCCGGCGCGGGCGCACATCACCATCAGCGCGGCGGAAATCTGGAAGAACGTGCTGAGCTTGCCCCACACCGACGGCGGAAATTTCCGGATGGACGTTAACAGGAGTCCATACGTCGCCATCCCAAGAATCAGGATATCCCGCCCGAAGACGACGGCGACCATCCACCAGGGGATGGCCTTAGCGATGCCCAAGGCAACATAGATCGCGCTCAGCAGAATCTTGTCAGCGATGGGATCGAGATAGGCGCCGGTAGGCGTGGCTTCGCCCATTTTCCTTGCCAGCAGCCCGTCGATTACGTCCGTGATTCCAGCGAAAAAGGCAAGAGCGATGGCGCGGCGGTAATAGCCTTCCAGGATATCGGCGGCGACAAAGGGAGCGAGCATCAGCCGCAGCAGCGTGACCAGGTTCGGGACCGTGAGCAAAAGCCCGTTTCTCGTTTCTCGTTTCTCGTTCATCGTTGGTCCCAATCTCAAGGGCGATGCCGCTGTGTTAGCAACCAGAAACGAGAAACCAGAAACCTTTTTACGATACCAAGGCGTGCGCTACGCGCGTGGCGAGTTGATCGAAGCTCAGGATTTCGTACAGCGACGGATCGGACATGATGCGAGCCACCAGCGCGGCGTGCATGGCGTGTCCGGCACGTTCGGCGATCACGTGACCGAGTAGCGGCTTGCCGATCAGAGCCAGGTCGCCGATCAGATCGAGGGCTTTGTGCCGGCAGCATTCGTCCGCAAACCGGAGGCCTTCGGGATTGCGCGCGGTTTCGCGATCGAAGCAGATCGCATTCTCGAGTGAAGCGCCGCGAATCAGTCCCATGTCGCGCATCTGAGCCAACTCGTGCGCGAATCCAAAGGTGCGCGCCGGCGCGATCTCCTCGGCATAACGTTCCGGCGTCACTTCCATGTCGAGCGCCTGGTGTCCGATCAGCGGATGATCGTAGAAGACATCGCAAGTGAGTAGAAAACGGTCGGACGGTAAAATCGAGATGCGCTTTGAGCCGGCTTCGACGGTGACCGGCCGTCGGATCCGCAGGAAGCGCTTGCGTCTTCGATAGGATTTCAATCCCGCGGCGCGAAGAAGGTCGACGTAAGGGCGGCCGCTGCCGTCGAGGATCGGAACTTCGAGATTGTCGATCTCGACATACGCATTGTCGACGCCCATGCTGTAAAACACGCTGAGCAAATGCTCGGTAGTGGAAATCAGCACACCTTGCCGCATTAGACTGGTGGCGTAACTCACGCGCGCGACGTAGCGCCAACTGGCGGGGATGGGGAAGTTGTCGAGATCCGTGCGGACGAAAACAATGCCCGTGGACGGCGGCGCCGGGAGAATGCGGATAGAAACAGGAACACCACTATGCAGGCCGATTCCACGAGCTTCGGCGGGGCGTTGCAGGGTGGTTTCAAATCGCACAGACGCCTCCTCGGGGCCGGCTGGTGAAAGCCACGGTATTACGGTTTGTTTGCAAACTAAACGTTCCATTCTAGCAGTGAGTAACACATCCCGCTACCCTTTTGATTTAAAAAGCTTTGTAAAGTTTCGTGTGTGGCAAAAGTGCAACACTTCGACCTGGGAATCGTGGCAGAATCAGGTCGATTCTGGGGGGCTTCGCGGGGTAGAATTGGCCTAGTAGATCTCTCTCGCCGGGAATGTCTGATGTTTGCTGCGGCTGGGCTGGTTAGGGCTGGGGCTCAGGGAAATGTCGTCGAGCGATGGAAGCAGATCGCCACAGAAACGGACGGCATGGTGGGCGCTGCCGCATTGCACACGAATCCGGCAAACGGGCCAGCCTGCGCGGCGACGAGCACTTTCCGATGGCGAGCGTTTGCAAACTGCCGATCGCAATGAATATTCTGGCGATGGTAGGCGAAGGGAAGCTGTCTCTCAAAGACAGTATCGAAATCCCGCTCGAGGACGTAGTGCCCGACGTGAGTGAAGTGGCGGAACGATGGCTGAAGCAAAAAATCTTCCCATTGAACGAGTTGCTGGAATGGATGGTGGCTAAGAGCGATAACACCGCCGTCCAAACGCTGTTTCGGATGGGCGCGGGCGCGGGAATGGCGGCACGGTTTCGCCAGTGGCATATCGATGGTATGCGGGTGGATCGCAGCGAGCGGCAGTGCAATCTGGACGCTGCCGGAGTGACCAACATTCCACCGGTCTCTGAATGGACGCCCGGTATGTTCGACGAACTGACGGGGAAGATCACACCGGCCGAACGTCTCCGGGCGATGCGCCGATTCTTGGACGATCCTCGCGATACGGCCACGCCGAATGGAACCATCCAGCTTTTGGAGCGAGCATTCCGAGGTGAATTGCTTTCCCGAGAATTGACAGCCCGTCTGGTAGAGATCCTGAAAGCCACGACCACGGGCAGCGCGCGGATTAAGGGATTGCTTCCCGCTGGGACCGTAGTCGCCCATAAGACAGGCACCGCGTCGAAGGTGGCGGGTTTGAACGGAGCTACGAACGACGTGGGCGTGATCATGCTGCCGAAAGGCGCCGGGACGCTTGCAATCGCGGTCTACGTGAAAGGCAGCACTCGCGATCAGGATACGAGAGACAGAATCATTGCACGAATCGCCAAGGCGGCGTTTGATTCGTGGATGCTGTTGTGAGCGAAGCGTCCCCTCAGTGGGCCACGGAATCCAGACGTGCGCGGAACAAGGCCGGGAGTCCGATGCCACGCTGGCAATCGCAGGCGAAAACCAATGCGCGGGAATCCGGCTCCCAGGCTGGTGAGAAGCTGTTGCAAGCCCCTTCGGTCACGGCCGCAGCCTTTCCCGTCTTGAGATTCTGAATCCAGATCTGGCGCGTGCCGCCCCGCGCGAGCGTGAACGCCAGCCAGTTTCCATCGGGCGAGATGGCGGGCTCAGTGTGATCGCCGGCATCGCGCGTGAGTTGTTCCCAGGCTCCGGCAGAGACGGTGGCGAAAATTTGAGAGCTACCGGACGGTCCCGCGGAATAAACCGTTCTTGCGCTGTCGGGAAACCACGCCACATTGTGGACTGGCGTTGGACCATTGATGGCGCCCATCATGCCGCTCCTGTAAACAATAATTCGATGCAGCCCGATAAACGCGAGGAGGCTGCCGTCTGGAGATATCGATGGATGGGAGGGTTCGAACCCGGAAGAAACCAGTTGGTGAAGCGCATTGCTTTCCCGATCGTAGACCATGATCTGAGAGTGGCCGCCGGAAACGAGTTCGAAATAGATTGGGCCGCCACCCGAGGCCACGGAGGGACGGAACGCCTGTCCGTCAAACGGGAGACTCTCGATGGTCCCGTGATTCCAATGCTTCAACAGATAGCGATTTTCCGCGATCGATTCGTATACAACGCCGTCGGAAGAAACCGTGGGAGTAGCCGAATAGATGGCGTCTTTTTCAAAGGCGACGCGTTCGAATTTCTGCGGCGGCTCGCGATGGTATCTGGCCATGCGGCGCGACGCCGAGATCGCCGATGCGACGATGATGGCGACTGCAGCGAGCGCGGCGATCGAGGGGCGAAGATTGCGCCAATAGGGGATTCCGAGAGCGATGTAGACGGCGAGGAGAACCCATACGGTCGGGAAAAATGGTTCCCAGGTGGATGGAAGCAAGATGGTGACCAAGAGATAGGCGGCGATTAACCAGACCTTGCGGCGAAGGTTGGCTTTCTCTAGCAGCAGCGCAATGGGGAGCAGCAGAATCACTGTGACGTAGAAGGCGCGGCTGGGCGAGACCAGGACTAGCATGATCAGGAACCAGGCCAGTTCGGCAGGTGTAAGGTTCTTGTCGCGAGGGATCGCGATCAGGCAGAAGACCGGGATTGCCAACGTCACCAGCGGTTGCAGAAAAAACACTAGAGCTGGGGCGTTGATGAGCGGGCTCGGATTCAACTCCGGCTCGGCCTCGAACGGATGGCGCAGCATGTTCAAGATGGTCGGCATGCCGGCGGCGTAAGGATCCATGTGTTCGCCGGCTGCCGCGCGCGGAAGAACGTCGGTGAGGTAAAAGAGATGGTCCTTCCAGCCAAACCACGCGATGGAGCAGAGCGACAGAGCCGCACCTGCCACCAGCATTCCCGTTAGCGGCCGCCAGCGGCGCTTCCACGCGAAGTAGAAAAGGAATGGTCCGGCGTACAACTTGAGAATGAAGATGGCGCCAAGCAGCAGGCCCGCGGAAAACTCGCGGCGGCTGAATAGCAGCCAGAAGCTCACGGTCATCAGGAACAGAAGAAAGCAATAATACTGGCCGAGCTCAAAGTTTCCAGCCAGCGCATTGTGACCCGCGAGCGCCAGAATGATCAAGCCGGGCACCGGAAGATGAGTGAGCCTGGCCAGTATCCAAATTGCTGCGGCAAGAAATAGCAGGCTGAGCGCGAGCCACACACGTTTGGCGGTCATGGGAGGAAGGCCTGCGAGCGGCACCATCGGGAGCGCAGTCAGCGGCGTGTGCGGAATATAGCCCCCAAGCTGCAGGCCCCAGCCGGCGTAGTTCATTTGGCGCTGAAACGAAGTCCAGTCATACAGGTCGCGCAGAGGAAGGCGTTGCCTGAACATTCTCGCGGCGGTGTAGTAATTGGGGAAATCGGTCTCGATGTGAGTCCAGCCGTGGTAAAGCGGAGGAATGAGCAGGAAAACGATCGCGGCCAGAGCAGCGATCCAGAGGAGCCAGCGCCGGGCCATGGACTCAGATTAGTATGGCATTTCTCTTCGCGCTCAAAACAAGAGCAGACCGGAGTTTCGGTAGTCGTTCTTCGCCAGAGCGGCTTCGATTTCCGAATGCAAGTTGAGCAGTTTTGGGTCGGACGATAATTCACGCAACACAACCCCCTGCAGCAGAACCGCTGGTGGACAAGTACTTGAGTGCGGAACTAGATGCGATGAAGTCGCCTGCTCGGACAAGTTCGGCAAGCTGAACGGCGCGGGCTACGGAATCCGCCGGGAGTTCGAGCGCCCGGTCCAACGACACGCGTAACTGAATACCTACATCAATCTGATGGCGCAATTCTTGCTCAGTGAGTGAGAAATCGTGAAGGCCCGCCTCTTCAACACCTATTTGAAAGAACGCGAAAGATTCACCATTCCGCAACCACACTGCAGAGAACCGCATGTCTCCGAACCCATTGGCGGGCTGCCAGCCGTCGGTACTTGGGGATCCCTGCGGAGAAAGGAATTCATGCTGTGCGCCCGCACGCAGCAGAAACACCGTCATTCGGTCTCCTTCCTCCATTAGCGGTGGCGGCTCTGGCGAGCTCTGGGAGCGCTCGCGCAATTCCCTGAAGAGCGCAACGTCATCGGGGGGGGGCCAATTCGTCAAGGACCAGAAGCTCCCCAGGTTCCATGTCGCCCTTTATCGTTTCCACCACGCGGAAGGCCTTACCTAAGGTCGGCGTAAGGACAAGAATATCCGTGGCGTCCCAACTGCAAATGCCAACGTGGAAAAACGGCTCCTGTCCTCCGGCCAATCCATCAAAGGAACCGAGGACAACTAGCGTAGCGATAATCAACCCCCCACCGCTTCAGCCATCTCCAGCAATTTGGTCACTGTGTTCCAGTTTCTGGCGGTACCGGACACCTTCAGCGCTCTCTCGAGTAGCGCGGGCGTCAGTTTCGATTTGCCCATGCCGTCGGCATAATAAATGTAAAGCTCGCGGCCGTCGAGATACATTTCCTCGGGACCCACCTTGATCTGAACGATCTTCTCCTTTGACTCCGCGTCCGGCTCGCCGGTTAGGAAACTGACCAACAGTCTGTTCGGCTCAATGCCGGATCGTTTCGCAAATGGGTTTCGTCGGATGACATCTTTCAGTTCAGCCGAAGAACGAAGCACAACACCGGTGCGAAATCCAAAACTCCTTTCGATCGCATCCTCGATCCGCTTTTGAAGACGGACCAGGTCCTTGGCATCGGTGCGGAAAACGACGTTCCCGCTCTGGACGTAAGTTTGTGCGCCACGCAAACCTAGCGACTCGTAGAGTTCACGGAGTGCATCCATCTTGACCATGTTGTGTCCGGCTACATTGACGGCACGCAGCAGAGAGATGATCGCAGCCATAATTACTGAATGTTGATTAGAACGGCGTTGGAAGCATGGCCCTCGGCCGTCACGATGACTTCGGATTGGCCGCTGCCTTTCAACGAGAGCGGCAAGGCGACATTGATTTGGTCGAGGCCGAGAAACGCCGGCTGCGGCCCCGCAAACTGCACAGGAACGCTAACTCCATGGATGGTGCAACTGACGCTGGACGCACCTCCTGCGCCTCGAATTCCCGTGCCGAAAAAAGAAACTACCACCTGCGCATTCGCGCTTAGAACGATGGGCACTGTTGAGCAAACCAGTTCGCATTGGTATACGGCCACTGGAGTCTGCACATTCGAACCGCTCACGCTGACGGCGGTGGCTGCCGCAGGTCCCGTTCCGCTCGAATCCGCGCTGAAAAGAGACGGAGCTACGGGACTGATGGTGACGTATTCCACCATCGCTGACGCTGTTCCGTTCAGGATGGTGAGCGTGGCCGCGCCCGCATGCGTGCCGGCTGGGATCTGAAAATTGATTTGACTGGGTGCAGGCGAAGCGAACAATAAAGGCGCTAGCCGCGAGACGCCTTCGCTGTCCTGGACGTTAATCATAAGTCCGGCCAGCGTAGTCGGAACCGGCAGGCCGGCGGAACCACCGAAGCCTGAGATGCCAGGAGCGTAAGCGGAGACAAGCGATTCCGGTGCCAGTCCCGGACTTCCGTCTGCCGCCGAAACGCTTGTGAACGATGACAATCCCTTGGGAAAGCCATTTATAAGGAGCGAAGCGAACGGAGAGCCGTTGTTCGCGACTGCCAGATCCAACTTCCCGTTACCGGTGAAGTCGGCGGCCACAACACCAACGGCATTGTTTCCAGCGCCCAATGGAATCGCGGCTCGAAATGTGCCGTCCCCATTTCCGAGCAGCAGCGATACGTCGTTCTGCAACGGAACTTCGAAGTTATTCGCGACGGCGATATCCAATTTGCCATCGGAGTTGAAGTCGCCGAGAGTGACCGCGAATGCGCCTCGTCCAGCCGCCAGACTGGTGGCTGGCTGGAAAGTGCCGTCGCCTTTTCCAAGCAGCACGTACACGCTAGCGGCGTTAAGGTTAGCTACCGCAAGATCGGCGTGCTTGTCTCCGTTGAAATCGCCGGAGGCAATTCCTACAAGCGTGCCCGTAAGAGCGATGGATTGGGGAGTTCCGAAAGTTCCATCGCCAGCGCCTAGCAGCAGCCAGACGGTGTTGTTGTTGTCGGCAATCGCCAAATCAGGCTTCCCGTCCCCGTTGAAGTCAGCCGCGGTGATTCCGACCAGCGCCATGCCTAAGGACTGAGTGGAAGCGGCTCCAAAAGTGCCGTCTCCATGTCCAAGCAATATAGAAAGCGAGCCTGGCGATTGATTGGAGACTGCAAGGTCGAGCTTGCCATCGCCGTTGAAATCTGCAGCCACGATGCCACCCACCGCACCACCGGCTGGATAACTGACCGCTTTCTGGAACGTGCCATCTCCGTTTCCCAGCAGGACCGAGAGATCTTTGGATTCCGTTTGTCCCGTAATCAAGTCAATCTTTCCATCTCCGTTGAAATCGCCAGCGATCATGGCGAAGACAGCCGTGCCGACGGCGAAACTCTTCGGTGGCTGGAATGTTCCGTCGCCGTTGTTCAGGTAAATCACGACTTGATCGTTCGGAAAACCGCCCATCGAGGCAACCGCAATGTCAATCTTGTGGTCGCCATTAAAATCGGCCGCGACTACCGCCCCTGGCAACAAGGGCGATGGAACTGCAAGATTGACGAGTTGGTAGGTTGGACTCTGTGCCAAAGCAAGCACAGAGATGCAGAAGGCCATACACGCCGACACCAGGAACTTAGGCTTCACCTTGTTGCCTCCCGCACTCTACGATACCTTAGGAGGATACTTCGAGAACGCGACGAATGTCCCCTTGCTGACGCGCGGGGCTACAATTCGGAGTACGATACAGTTCGATGTAGCCCCGCGCGTAAGCAAGGGGACACGCCGATGCGATTCAGCAGGAGAGCATTTCTGGCGGGCGCCAGCGCGCTGAGTTTGCCGCGCCCCTCGAAGGCACAGCAAATCGAAGCGGCCGTGCACTGTTCCGTGGAATGGGCCTTCACTAGCGCGAAGTCGTACAGCAATCCTTTTTCAGACGTGGATTTGGACGTGATCGTGCGCGATCCGGACGGTATCGAATTGCGGATTCCAGCGTTTTGGTCCGGTGCGCAGAGCTGGCGTGTCCGATATTCGCCGGCAAAGATCGGGACACATACGTGGCGCACGGTTTCCACAGATCCCTCCAACACGGGTCTCGACGATCAGCAGGGAACGATAGTAGCGGCTCCCTATGCTGGCGCCAATCCACTTTACCGGCACGGTCCGCTGAGAGTAGCCGACGATCATCGTCACTTCGAACATGCTGACGGCACGCCCTTCTTCTGGCTGGCGGACACTTGGTGGATGGGATTGGTGAAGCGGCTGAGGTGGCCTGAAGATTTCCAACTGCTGGCAGCGGACCGGCAGCGTAAGGGATTCACCGTGATTCAGATCGTCGCGGGACTGTACCCCGATATGCCGGAGCGCGATCCGCGTGGAGCGAATGAGGCTGGCTTCCCTTACGATGCAGGCTACTCCGAAATCAATCCTGCTTATTTCGATCGGGCGGATGTGCGCATCCGGCATCTGGCGGAGAACAATCTCGTTCCCTGCATCGTGGGTTGTTGGGGCTATTACCTTACGATTCTCGGCGTCGAAAAAATGAAAAGGCACTGGCGTTATCTGGTGGCCCGGTGGGGCGCCTATCCGGCGGTGTGGTGCCTGGCCGGAGAGGGAACCATGCCTTACTATCTTTCGAAGCAGCCCGAGCGCGATTCCGCGATGCAGAAGGCCGGTTGGACGGAGCTCGGGAAATACGTTCGATCCATCAGCGCTAACAAGAATCCGATCACCATTCATCCGTCCTCGAGCGCGCGAACCACGGTGGAGGATCCTGCGGTGCTGGATTTCGATATGTTGCAAACGGGGCATTCGGATCGCGAGAGCATTCCCAACACCGTGAACAAAGTCACGCGATCGTACGCGGCGGTTCCTGTGATGCCAGTGGTGAATGGCGAAGTCTGTTACGAGGGAATCCAGGAAGCCAGCCGTCAGGAAGTGCAGCGTTTCATGTTCTGGGCATGCGTGTTGAGCGGCGCCGCGGGACACACTTATGGGGCGAACGGCATCTGGCAGGTCAATACTCCGGAGCAGCCCTTCGGCGCTTCGCCGCACGGAAGAAGCTGGGGCGACACTCCTTGGCAGACGGCGTATCAATTGCCGGGCTCCGCGCAACTCGGCATGGCGAAGGGGCTGCTCGCGAAGTATCCGTGGTGGCGCATGGAGCCGCGCCCGGAATGGATTGAACCGCACTGGTCGGAGCAGAATTACATGCAACCCTATGGGGCAGGGATTCCTGGCGAGCTGAGAATATTCTATTTTCCGCGGACCGGAAGCGTGAATCACAAGATTGTGCAGCTTGAGCCTGGAGTGCGCTACCGGGCCCTTTGGTGGAATCCGGTGAGTGGCAAGGAAACTGATCTCGGTACGATAACCGGTGCGGCCGAATGGCATCCGCCCGCACCGCCGATTTTCCAGGATTATGTTTTGGTGATGGAGAAGGCGTGAAGGACCGACTCCGTTGAAAATCCCGCTCGGTTGAAAATCATGCGTGGGCTGGCTGGATTGGTGTGAGACTGACTTGGTAACCGAGGCGGCGTAGACCCCGAGCCAGCTTCTGGGCACGGCGAAGCTTGGCCTTGGGATTGGTCTCCTCACCTTGTTCGACGAAGCGAACCTGCCTATTTAGAATCAGCCAGACCAATCTAGTAAGCCGGTGAGCGACCACCCAGACTGCGCCCTGATAGCCCAGCTTGCCGACAAAACGGCGGAATATGTTCTGGAAGTGAGACCCCTTTTTCTTGATGGCTGCGTTGGCCGCCTGATTCAGAAGCCTACGGGCGAATTTGTTGCCCTTGGGCGAACGAGAACTATGGTTCTCCTCGGCAGTCACGTTGCTGCCCGGGCAGGTTCCCACCCAGGAGCTGAACTGGCCCGCCGAAGGGAACGCGTCTGCCAGCACCCCGACTTCAGCAATCAGCTGCTGGGCCGAGTCCACACCAAAACCACTCACCTCGGCCAACCGCTGCACCGCTTCCTCATACGGTTTCAGAGCTTGGGCGACCAGCCGATCCAGATCCGCGATTTGCCGATCCATCAATTCCACATGCTCCCAATACAGCTTTAACATGCTGATATGCGTCGGGGTAGGGTTGCCCCGCAAGGCGTCCGCCAGTTCCTCCTGGCTGCACTTCAACCTCTCGTCCCCCAATTGCGCCAGCCGGTTGGGGTCGGTTTCTCCCTCCGACAACGCTTTGAGAATCCGCCTTCCACTGACCCCCAACAAATCGCTGATCACGCTGTCTAATTTGATCTGCATTTCTTCCAGCAACGCTTCCATTCGATTCCGGATCCTGATCCGCTCCCGCACCAGTTGCTGTTTGCCCCGCGTCATGATTCTCCATAACCGCTGCTCCGGCTCCGGCACGTAGCTCAGGCTCAGCTCACCAGCCAGTAGCCGGCGCGCCAGCCGTTTGGCGTCTTTGAAATCGTGCTTGCGCCCGCGCGGCGCCCGGTTGGATTGCGCCTGCGCCAGATGCAGCTTCTGAAAATGCGGCTCCAGTTCCAGCCAGATCGGTTTCCAGTACTGCGCCGTCGATTCCATGACAATTTCGGTGACCCCTTGCCGCTGCAGCCAACTCACCAGGTGCTGGCGTTCCAGTGCGCCAGTTCCGAATTGCCGGCAGGTAAACTCCAACGCTTCCCCCGCCGCATCTGCTACCTCGGCTGCGGCTGTGGCCACCACTACCATCAATACTTTCTTGTGTATGTCGATCGCTGCTATTCTATAGGTCATTCGCGTTTCCTTTCGCCGGGGAAGGGCAGAACGCGCGCCTGAATTGCATACGCTCCGTTGCGGGCTATCGTCCTTCCTCGCGAAAGGAAAATTCCCATTTATTGGTCCAAATAAGCGCGTCCCGGATCAAACTCCCTTGCGGTCTCAACCCATCCAGAGTCGGTACGATCTCGGCCACTCCCCAGACTTACCGAGGATAGCGCTCTCCAAGATTTTCATCACCTTTGGTGAGCCGCAGGCCCATGCCAACTCCCTCACGGTCGCGGTTCGGTTACGAACGAACGTTACCGAACCGCGAGCGTAAGCGACCGGTTGTCGCAAGTTAGAACAAGAATTTCAAGCCCAACTGGAGAATGCGCGGATTATGCGCGCCGCCGGGCCGCATAAAGTTGTTGTTGGCCAGGCAGCTTGCATCGCCCGCATTAAAATCGGATCCCCCAAAACAACTGGTGCCGGTGTTGACGCCGCTCCACTGCGTATGGTTGAAGACGTTGAATCCTTCGGCCCGGAACTCGAAGGCCTTGTCCTCCCGGATCTCGAAGCGCTTGAAGAAGCCCATGTCGAAGTTGGTTCGCGGCGGGTTCTTCATGACATTGCGCTGCGAGGTGCCGAAGGTCAGACCTTCCGGCGCCGCAAATGCCGCCGGATTGAAGAGCAGCGGTCCGATGACGCCCTGAATGCCGGCCGGAACGTTGGGCGCTGAATAGGGATTGCCGACAATATCCAGATACGAACCCGCTCCCGTACCGTTGCCTACGCCGGCATTGAAAAGTCCATCGCTGAGGCTGAAGGGAGTGCCGGTCTGAAACGTGGTAAGTCCGGAAAGCTCCCAGCCGCCGAGCAGCGTATGCGCCCAGCCTTTCTGAGTGAAAAAGGGAAGGTCGTAGACATAGCCGAGATTCAGGATGTGACGCTGATCGAAATTCGAGCTGGCCCAGGTGCGGCGCAGATTGTAAGAGTCGACGAAGTTTCCATCGTAGCGGTCCGAGGAATCATCGAGTGAATGGCTATAGGTGTATGCCAGGTCAAAATTCAGCCGGCCTACGTGACGGTGAACCGCGACTTGCAGCGAGTTGTAGCTGGAATTGGCCTGCGGTTCGAGTGAAGTAATCGTGCCGTATCCCCGGTAAGGCCGGTATTGATCCGGAGACGATCCGCAGGCAACAGCAAACTGGGCCGAGGGAGGACCGGTGGGTACGACACCGTTGACAGTGCCATTGTTACAGTCCGCTTGCGTCATCGCCTGGCCCGGCTGATAAGGGTTCTGCGCCTGAGTGATTGGTAAGAGCTGATTGATGTCGCGCTGTAATGACAGATGCGTGCCTTTGCTGCCCACGTACGCAACCGTCATCACCGTGCCATTCACAATCTGACGCTGGACGTTCAGATTCCATTGCTGCACGTAAGGCCAAACGGCCTGTCTCGGAATCGAATTCACGCCCAAAGGAAACGCCACGCCGCCTCCGCCAATATTGGTGTAGCCCACGACGTTGTACTGCGTTGAACTGAGCACATAGGGCGGGGTCCCTTCAAGGGATTCCGTGTTGCCCTCATTGCCATTGGTGTGCTCGAAGAAGATTCCGTATCCGCCACGAATGGCAGTCTTGCCATCGCCGAAAGGATCGTAAGCGAAACCGATCCGCGGAGCTGGGTTGAAGAGATGGCCCTTCATGCAGCCTGCCGGGACGCCGCCCACACCGCACTGCATCAAGCCGGTAAAAGGATTTCCGCTTCCGGGGATAATCGCGCCGGATTGGCCCGTTACCGTACCGTTGATATCAATCTGAGGCGCCGAAACCAGGCTGTAAGAAGCTGGATCGAAATTGTATGCCTGCTTGAGCTTCTCCCTGTAGGTGCCGAACAGGCTCAGGCGGAGTCCCAAATTCAGCGTGAGTTTCTTGTTCACGCGCCAGTCATCCTGAACATAAGGCTCCACGATCTTGTAGCGGTTATAGTATTTCGTCTGCCGGTTGGTCTGCGAGAATGAACCGATCTGGCCGGTCAGCATGTCCGCGAAAGCATTCCCAGTAGTTACTGGGGAGGTGTTGTCGAAACCGAGGATGCCCTGGACGTAAGGACTGTTCTGTTCGTTCTTTTGGGCGGCCGCGAAATAGACGCCGATGTACAGGTTGTGATCGCCGATGATCTTACTGATCTGATCCTTGTAGGTGTAGGTGGGATTCGCATTGTTCCAGGGAAAGTATCCGGTGTCGAGCGAGAAGCCGCCGGTGTCGTAATTGATACCGCCTGAAACCCCAACCGCCGGCATCTTGCCGCCAAAACCGTTGTCGAACAAACCGGTCATGGTCATGCTGGAGGGGCGCTGTACGGGCCCCAGCGCGTTCAAGAAGATGTGGTCGGTGGTGTAGCTGAACATGAATTCGTTGAGCAACGTGGGCGAAATGTTGGCCGTGAGATTGGCAACCATGCTGACGCCGGGTCCAACGAAATTGGTCTGGACGGTGGGGAAGGAAGCGCCGTTGCCCCAGGTGGGAGTAGGCTGAATCTGGCTCCAGGAATCATGTGTGAACCGCACGAACATACGCAGCTTTTCGCTGAAGTTTTCGTCGACGCGGAATAGCTCCTCGCGCCAATGGGTGGGCAGAGCCGGTGCGGCATTGTAATAGTTATTCGGCTGGTTGGCCGCCGGGAGCAACGTCAACAGATTCTGCGCGTTGATATCCACCGGGACGGTATTATTCGGAAAGTAGACGCCGGTAGCGGAATTGACGGGGCAATCCGGAAATCCTGTCTTGTTTACGACTGATCCAGCCGCGGGACAAACATCGGAAAAGTTGCCTTGACGCTCCGCGGCGGAGGGGACCTGTTGATTAAACGTCCCGCCAGGTACGATCTCCCTGCGCCACTCCTCGGAAAAGAAGAAGAAAGTCTTGTCCTTGTTCCGATTGTAGACTTTGGGAATATAAACGGGACCGCCGATGGTGTATCCGAAGTCATTCTTCTTGTACTCGGGCACCGTGTCCTGGAAGAAGTTCCGGGCGTTGAAATCGTCGTTACGTAGGAACTCGAACAGATCGCCATGAAACGCTTTGGTGCCGGACTTGGTGACTGTTTCAATAGTGCCGGAAGCGTTGCGGCCGTACTGAGCGCCGTAATTGGAGGTAAGAACCCGGACTTCGGCGATGGAGTCGATATTGGGATAGACGTTTAAGGTGCCATTGCTGCCATTGTCCATATTGTCGCCACCATCGATTTCCCAGTTGTTGTATTCCGTGCGGCCGCCGTTAATGCTCATGGATACGTTGCCGGCCACACCCACCGTACCCTCATCCTGGCCGGTCTGATTGCTGACGCCGGGCATGAGCGTCACCAGTTGTGTGAAGTTGCGGCCGTTGAGGACGATTTGGCTGATTTCCTTGCCGGTGACGACGCCGGACATTTCCGACGATTGAGTTTCCACCTGCGCCACCTGCGACCCCTGGACCGTGATTTCGCTCGTCACCGCGCCGAGTTGCAGCACCGCATCGACGCGCGCCTTCTGCGCCACCTGCAGGATGATCCCGGTGGCTTCATACTTCTGGAAACCTTTCGCGGTGATGGATAAGTCGAAAGTGCCGGTGGGGAGACCCGCTAACAGGTAATCCCCTCCCGAGTTCGTGGTGGTTTTCAGCGAGATTCCCTTTTGGGAATCGCTGAGGATAACCTGCGCGCCGGGTATCAAGGCCCCCGTGGCATCCCGTACGGTGCCTGTAATGGAGCCGCTGTTCTGTGCCACGGCAGCCGTAGCCAGACAGACCAACACTAACAACGCCATTTTGATAGACATCTTTAGTCCCTTTCCCTACAAACCGGTTTTCGCTATCTTACGGCGAAACTATTTGGCGGTCAAGTAGATGTTGCTGGTTGTTGCTGGTTGTGTCGCCGCCTACGCCCGACATGCGCGCGCCACGTCTTCGCAAACTCCCTGAACGCCAGCGGCTTCCCCAATCCAATCGAGATGGCCGGCGGCCTGGCTGCCTGGGATGCCGCGAAACTGCCGGTGGTTTTGGAAGCCTGCCTGTGGCCGGCTGAATGGTTGAGTTGACATTGTATCGCCTTGTTACTCGGGCCTTCATTAGTTGCAGCGCCGGAGCTGTTATACAGTACGTTTGGGGGTATCGAAGTAATATGCGTTCGGCATCCTCCTACGCCCGCACGTGCGCGCGCCACATCTTCGCAAATTCCGTGAACGCTAGCGGTTTCCGTTGGCCCAGCAACAGCCGCAGCAGTTCCCATCCCGCCCATATAAAATATGTCACCGTCATCCACCAGCGGATTTGCTGAGCCACCATGCCCCAGAACGGAACATCAGGATTAATAGCAGAAAAGACAAACTGCACGAACCACAAAACGAACAGCGCGGCTGCTTCCCACCACGCCAGCTCCATGTTCACCAGGAACAGCATGCCTACCAGTTGCTGGCCGATGGTCATCAGCACTTCGAGTTTCTGTTGTCCATCGAGGGGAATCGAAGTGAGCCTTCCGATGCTGAGCGAAAGCACCACCGGCAACATCGCTACCAGCAGCGTCCACTGATTGATGTTGCTCGAAACCAGATTCATTAGCGCCATCGGGGCTCGATGGACTGTGCGGGCCCAGTAAAAAGTGGAGAGCCCCTCCGGAAATTCGGAGACGAACGGCGCCACCCATTGGACGAAGATGAAGGTGGGGATGCCGAGCCGCGTGGAGATTGCGAACAGGCTGCCGAGAAACGGTTCGGCGCTCAGGTAGATCAGTAAGCCGCCCGCTACGAAGAGTCCTCCGATGAGCGCAATTCGTCGCGTGCGCGGCGAGAGCACGATGGCGCGCGGAATGCGTTCCAGATCGTCGATGCCCTCCTCTTCCTGCGGCGGCATTTTGCCGAGGACGGCCAGATAGGCGGCATAAATTGCCGTCAAAATCACGGCGTCCACCAGGTGCAGCGATCCCTTCAGAACGACGACGGTGATGTAAATGAGCGGAACCAACAACCCCAGCACTTGGACGCTGTGCTCGCCATCGAGCGAGATCCGCTGCATGGGCTTGCCCTCTCGTTTTCGATACACAAAGGCCGCGGAAAAGTAGATCATCGGCCAGCCGAGTCCGGTAAGCAGCCGCAATGCGCCGGTGAGGCTCGCGAACAGAAATGGGACCTGCTGACGCCATGCGAATACGGCTTCCATGGCGAATTCAGGGAGGGTTTGCATCCATGCCAGGATCGCGAGCGCGAAGCCTTGCGCGATGAAGAACTGCGCCGATTCCGCGGCCCAGGCGATGATCATCGCGGCGATCAGGATGCCCGGAGCGGCCCACAGGATGGTCTGTGGACTGGATTCCTGAAGCGTGGGCGCAGCCGCAAACAAGAAGAGGGCGCCGAGTGAGATCGCTTTCACGACCTATTGAACCTAACCGGAAAGCGTTGTTCAAGCGGGGTGCCGATAAACCACATGGTACAACGATTGTATGCCCGACAGTCATTTACGGATGTTGCCATTGAAAACACAGGGCATGTAGCAATCCGTGGTTCGGGACTTTCTCGGAAAGCAGTGGTTTTCTCGGGAGTATTCCGGGGGCACCACTAAGGCCAGAGCACTCCAACAAAGTTCAGATAATTAAGGCCACGTAAGTCCCTCCTACAGGATCTTTCGCGGCCCTCTGGAACGGCGCGCACGGCCTTATAGGGAGACGATCGACTAGCAGATCCTCAAGCACGGCAGTTTTACGAGCAGCCTAGCGGGTTCGTCCTGCCGGGCAGTTTTTCATTAAAGGGTAAAACAAACGAAAGCCGCCTCCGGCGAAGGGGCGGCTTTTTCATTTCCAAACGCTCGGCAGTGATCCCGAACAGAAAGGACGAAAGGATTGAACAACTCCATTTTGCGACCAAGGCGCAAGCCGCGTCAACTGCTGCCGCATAAGGCGGTGTGTTTGTACTGGGAGCTCATTAAGTGGCACGTCGAAGCAAACCGCCGCGGCGCGCAATTGATTCTCGAAGATCCCGGGCGAGTCGGAGGATTATACGCTGGCTTGGTGCGCTGGGCCAATGTGGTCACGGTCCAAGTCAGCGATGAACAGCCCGTTTTCGTTCCCGATGTAAAGGATGGGTGCGGGCATGGGGCGCAAGAGGGAGGAGGTCGTCCATGATCCACATTCCTGGTGACGAACTACAATCTGCCGACTATCGGAGCCTGGAGGCGCGCTGGATCAGCCGCGAGCTTGCGGACGTTGCGAGAATCCGGCGCGTTGACTCCGACACAGGGAAGCTCCTCGTTGGGCGCCGCGATCATAGCGATTACGCGGGATTGGCTATTCCGTACTTCCTGCCGGGAGAATCCCACGTTCGCGAGTGGCGACTACGTCGTGATCACCCGGACATCGAATACAAGGACGGCAAACCGAAGGAGCGAGGCAAGTATCTGTCGGCACCCGGCCGGAAGAACCTGATTTACTTCGTTCCAGGCGTTTCCATGGATTTGGCCAAGGCGGTCGCCACCCCGGTGATTGTGACCGAAGGAGAGTTCAAGACCCTGGCACTCTGGCGTCTCGCGAACTATGAATCGACTACTTCCCGATTCCTGCCGATCGGGTTGGGAGGCGTTTGGAACTGGCGCGGTACGGTCGGCAAGACCCACGGCCCGAACGGCGACCGCAGGGACGTCAAGGGAGCGATCCCAGACCTCGACCTCGTCGTTTGGGAGGGTCGTCGAGTGTTCATCGCGTTTGATGCAGACGCTGAGAAGAACGAGATGGTTGAGGCCGCCAGAGGCCTACGCTGAAACTGGCATGGTCAGCCGAGCTGCACGTTGGGCAAAACTTGAGCGGTCGGTTCACGCGGCGTGGATGAAGTCGGATCCGAGCTATCCGCAGCGCTTCAAAGAAGCCAGCGACAAGTTCACGCAAAAGGTAGAGGATACGCTCCATCTGGTTGGCGTCCATGGCATTGAGCGGCCGATTCTCTATAAGGGGTAGGCAGGTTTACATCGAGGGAAAACCGCTATTCGAGAATCGGCGGGCTGAGCAGGTGCTGCTGCGGATCGCGGAAGCCAGGATGCCTGAGAAGTACAAGCCGCGCGTTGAGCAGACGAACTTGCTCGACCTTGACCCGGATAAGCTTTCGCCTGAGATCCTGGACAAGCTCGCTGAGCACTTGATAAACAAAGCTTTGGCCGGCAAACCGCCCGAAATGATCGAGGAGGCGCGTAAGCGGATTGAGGCCGGCGAGACGGTCACCATTGAGGAACTGGAGCGCGTGACGAAACCGGAGGAGCCGAAGGAATGATCGACGTTCCACTGGTGATTGGCGGTGCGTGCTGGCTGTACGTCATCATGGACTCCTTTTCGGCTCTGGAGGAAGTGGCGATGAGCACGCTGGTGGTTCTCGATAAGGGCAAGCCCGAGTATTGACGATCAGTTCCACTCAGGACGCCGGGGATTCGCCCAGTGACCGGAACTCGTCCTTTCCGCTGACGACCACGCCTCTTGCGTTCCATCCCAGTTCCGCTCGTATGCTCGTTGGACAGTGACGCAGTGTCAGACCGCAGCGCCGCCTCTTTGACTGGTTGGCTCCGAACCATGCAACAACAGGTCGCTGTGAATCCGCCGCATTCGACCATGACGATTTCATCTTCGAACTGAAGATAGCCAGCGTCGCTACGCTCCGAGGGGGTTCGGGTACACCCATTTCAGATCCGCTGGCGCGTAGCTGGTGGTGCCATCTGACCATACTGGTTCTTCTGAGCAATGGCTCTTTTCGTAATGTACGAGCGCTTTCAAACCCTTGGCTACGGCCACTTGCATGCATTTGTGGATGGTGAAGTTTGGAGGATGTCATGAAAAACAGATTGTTGAGTTTAATTAAGAAAGCGGTCGCTCCGGTAGCTCTTGTCGCTGCCATGGCGGCTTTCAGTCCAGTGCCAGTGGTGGCAGCGAATCGCGGCGGCGGATTCAGCGGCGGCCATGCGGGAGGATTTAGCGGTGGACACTCCTATGCCGCACCAAACCGTGGGAACTTCGGTGGACGTTCCTTCTCTGCGCCACGTGGGAACTTCAGCGGAAACTTCAATCGCGGGAATGTCTATGGGGGTGCCTATTACGGTGGTCGCGGGTATTACGGCGGCCGGGGATATGGCCCAGGGTTTGGATTCGGTGTCGGCGTGTATCCGTCGTATGGTTATTCTGCGCCGGTGTGCAGTCCTGCGGGATTCTATGACCGGTTTGGGGTCTGGCACTTCTATCCGGGGTGTGCGGTTCCGTATTGAGTGTGATCTCCTTCTAGAGGAACCGATGGGCGAGGTGGCCCGCGCGCTAGAAGTGAATCCGAACGTGCTGCACCGCTGGCGGCGTGAGTTCCGCCAGGGGCAGCAACGTGTTTCCAGGCTCATGGGAAGCAACACACTGGTCGGAAGGCCGAATCACCACAACAGAACGGTTGAACGTAAGTCGAGGCTCACTGCAGTACCAGGCGATAAACCGGCCGATCGCGTATTCATAGCTCCGCCGTGAGTGTTCAGAAGCGAGCGTATTGAGCACGGCCGTCTTGGATTGTTCCAGTTCAGGGATGGTGACGGTTGCGGGGCGAGTTGTGAACTTGTGCTGCGTTTTGGGGGACATAGGAACGGCTCCTTTTGCGCCGTGTCCGAAGTTTCCACCTCGGGTAAGCTCAGCAACCAATCAACCATCATCGCCGTTTTGCTTTATCGATTTCCTCTCGGGCGTGCGGATCGACCTGCAAGCGATTCCCGGAGAAGTGAGATCGGCGCGTCGAGCAGATCAACTTGATGGACATCGATCCGGATAAGCTGACGCCGGCCCAACTCGACAAGATAGCGGAGCACCTGATCCAGAAGGCATTGGCGGGCAAACCCGAAGCTATGGTAGCGGAAGCACGGCGCCGTTTGGAAGCTGGGGAGACGGTGACGGTGGAAGCGATTGAGACAACGTCGGAAGCAACCTAGTTTCAAGCAGACGACGCCCCTTTGCTGCGCTTCAGCCGCTCCCCAGCGACGGGTAATCGAAATTCAACACTGATATACCGCTTCACCAGCGGTTCGGCCCATTACTTCCCAGCCATGCAGCATCAACAGGTCGAATATAAAAAAGTGCAGCCTGCGCACTCCTTAACGAAGTGCGTTCTTTTCGACCTCAAGCCATTTCTGCGCCAGTTTGACGGGATCACTCGATAGGTCGATTGGTGTGCTCTCCTGCTCCCTGCCCTCGACGAGGAGAACCGCCAACACGCCGCTCGGCGTAGGACGCAATTCCAGTCTTTTGGCGCCGGTTTCCAGACGAAACATGGAATCCACCCAAACCGCCCGCACTAGGATTCGCCTGGGGTGACCAATGTCTCGACAAGCGGTCAGTAGACCATTTAGGAAAGGTCCGTTGCGCAGGGCGTCGGCGTGCGGCGCGATTTGCAGTGCCGCCGATCGAGAGGCTTCTCGCACGGCGGCTTCGCGCGCGAACGCTTTGGGGTCTCTTTCGTCCCGTGATTCGAGTGCCTTGAGATTGCTTTCCAGGTTATCGAGGAAGCTCATGCTTCTTAGGATAGCGATGTCTGGCGGAAGACCACCTGATCGTATATTATCCGGGTTCGCTGCTCGATCCGGTTGAAGTGGAAGAGCCGATACAATAAGCAAGGGCGATGAGGTGCGAGTCACTTATTCCGTGCCGCAATCCCAGAGATCTCCCTCAGCCGATTCTTCACCACCTGCTCATTCGGACTCTTCGCTCCGCCCGAGAGTCCACGATTCCAACTTCGCCACCGTCAGCTCATGCCGCGTCGCCGGAGATTTCACCGTCACCGTCAACCGCGTCGCCGGGCCGGGCAGCGTGTCCATCAATCCCCATCGTTTGGACTCCGCTACGCCGAGCGCTACTGCTTCGTAGAGCGATCTGGCCAGGACCTCGGCGGTTGCATGTGGACGCCAGGAGCCATTCTTCCAAGCGGTCCGGGCATTACTGCTTGTCGAAGACGATCGTCGAGTGATGCTTCTTGCCGTCAGGACTGGTACCGGTTCGCGAAATTGTATACGTCTTTCCGTCCTGGGACACGGTGCGTTTGTCCGTATAGACCACCTTGCCATTCTTCTTCCCCGTGGCGTCGATCGTATGATCATTGACTCGCTTGAGTGAAAGCTCGTCTATCGTCGCAGAGCCGGTCACTTTGCTCGACTTGCCGTCGAGCGTCGCTTCGTAGTCGAACTTGACTGGTTGCCCTTTCTCATCTGTGGTATCAACGGATGCTTTGTAAGTCGTACCGTCGGATTCGACGCGAACCCCACCGCTTGGCCCAATTCCGCTGCCAGCCAGTTTCGACTTGGCGGCGCTCAGTTTCCAGGTTCCGGCAAACGGATTCTCAGCGGCGAACAACCCCACCGCGAGCAAACAGATAGCGAATGCTGCTTTGCGCAACGACTGAATGGACATTGAAGTCCCCCTTTCCCCGATCGCTGATTATATCTTGATGCCGGGCAGAGTGCACTTCATCGGTGGCACGGATGATTCGATTTCTACCTCGGCTCACCTCCTCAGCCGCTCCTTCAACCGATTCTTCTTCACCTGCTCGCTCGGACTTCTTGCGCCGCCGTCCAGCCACGAGAGCACCTTACCGACGCTAACGATGTGTTCCTCCCCGGCGCTTTTACGCGAATCCTCAATTGTGTTGCTCGCCCAAAAGTCATTTCCGCAAAAGCGCCCCGCCGAAATGCGGCCATGGCTTCGATCGCGGCCTCGTAGAGACTCTCGGCGGGAACGCGAATGGAGTGCTCGATGCCTTCGGTGTCGGTGAAGGAGACGACGCAGGAGCGGACGTTTGGCACCGTTTCATAATAGGCGAAGGAAAAACGAAGAATGAAAGGGGTTAGGAGCAAGCTCCCTGGAATCTGAGTCCAGCGCTCGCTAGATGAGTTTCCTCGCGATCACGAAGAGAATCGCTTTGATTGCCGCTTGAAACAAGTCGATGTATTTTTGTGGGGTATCGAAAATATCATCCCAAACGAGATTATGCCCCGTCGTGTTGCGGAGCTTTGCTGCTGTGCTGAAAGCAGCTTGGACCGTAGTCGTTCCGCCTTGAATAGCATCGTGAATTTCCTCCAGGGTTCGAGCGGAGCTTGCTGGTGCCGTTGTTAGAGCGAAGTCCCGCTGGAATTCGGTCGTCCACAGGACATCGCCGAGCGTTCGGTTTCAGCCTCCACGGTCATTCTGCGGATAACATAGTTTGAGCAACGACTCGAAAAGCAACCCTCCTGTAAACAGGTGCACCGTGAAAGGTTGATTTGATCCGCCAGTCGAACCCTCCCTGAGCGTTAGTTCGCGGACGCGATCCTCGAACTCTAAAAGGAAGACGTACAGTGCCGACACGATCGTTCTCTGGGATGAATCGGCCATCAGTTTTCCAACAAATGTCCTCCAGGAACCTTCGACCTGGAGGGTAGGGAGGTTGGATGTTTGATTAAATCTATCTAACTCGCGTTCCAGGAGTGTTCTTACGGCGAGAACTGTACGCGCAGCGGCCTGATCCCTTTGATCGAGGAGCAGGAATCGTGCCCCCGGATTTTCCTGCCATCCCTCTGGGTTTTTCCTGACGTCTTCTGAGATGCCAGCATCAATGTAAAACAAGGCCTTTTCATAATTGCGCGATCGAAGGCGAGCCACGACATGAAATAGAAGGGTATCCCCTTATGAATCTGCCGATACTTCACAGCATCAGCTTCCCTCAACCGCCACAACAACTCCTCGTAGTCACTGAATCGCTCAAATGGCCGCTCTGCGAAGAAAATCGTGTTCCCCGGAGCAAATAAACTCAAGAACCAATCGCCTCGCGCCGCGCCAGTAAAGTCCGTAGTACGGAACAATTCCAATGCATACGCCGCGAGCGGCTCCTGGAAGAAATACATGCCTTCAACATACACCTCTCTGCGAGTTGCTCCAGTCTTCTTCGGCTGAGGCCCGAACCGAACTCTCAAACGGGATTCTGACAAGCTGACTTCATGAGGGAGGCCTGCCCTGCCGGCTACACTGAAATCAAAATTGCCGCCCCCTCAGTTCAGCCCCGCCAGCCCCACGCTCCGGCCCGCCGCATTCGATCACGACGATTTCATCTTCGAGTTGAAGATGGACGGATTCCGCGCACTCGCCTGTCCACACCATCTGCCGCATCACAGTCCGCATGGGCAGCAACTCCGGCTAGGCATTCCCTCTCACCACGCAGTATCCGTTCAGCTTTCCCGAGCGGGCTTGGCTTTCTTTGCGGGCGTGCGCTTGGGTTTTGGCTGCGGCGCCTCGGTCGCCGTTGCATTCTTTTGCGATTCAGTCTCGGTGTTCATTGTGTTTCTCCTGACCGGGTTGCGGTCGTGACCATTCATCACTCCGGTCGAGAGAAACAGCAAGCGAAATCTGCGGTGATTAGGCCGGCGCGGAGGCTTTCGTCGTGGTGAAGACGAGGAACTGGCGGGTTGGTTCCCTTTTTTATAGAACCCGACAAAATGACGCGCGCGGTTGAGTGCCAACGTGAACGGAAGAGGCGACGAACCGACGGTCAGTGAAATTCTTGAAGCGTCCTCAGGAGCTCATCCACTTCAATGGGTTTGGCCAAAACTGCATCGGCTCCCAGATGCCGGGCTGCGTCCAGCACCGAGTCGGCGAACGTCCCCGACATGGCGACCACCTTCAAGTCCGGATACTGTTTGCGGATCGCGAGAATAGTCTCGATGCCATCCTGTTCTGGCATGGCCAGATCGGTCAGAACGATCCCCACCGAGGCCTGCTTCAATTGGGCGATGGCTTGCTTCCCGTTTTGGGCGCATCGGATTTCGTACCCTTCGCCCTCCAGAACAAATCGCAGCAGGTTGAGGACCTCGGGCTCGTCGTCGACGATGAGAATCGATCGGGGAGTGCTGGCGCAGCCAAGCATTTCTCGTACTTTTCGTCCCAGCACTTCGGGAGTAAAAGGCTTTTGGAGCAGCGCGCCGGGCGGGACTGGGGCCGGGGATTCTCCGCTGTAGCCTGTCATGTACAGCACCTTTGCTTGCGGGCGTTGCTGTTCGACCAACCGGCCGAACTCGACGCCGCCTAACCGGGGCATAATCAAATCCGTGATCACCAGATCAATCTTCTGGGCGTTGCGCTCGAATACCTCCAGTCCTTCTTGACCGTCCGCGGCTTCCAGGATTTTGTAGCCACACGGCTCCAGGGTTTCGCGCACCAGCTCCCGTATGGGGGCGCGGTCATCCACCACCAGAATCGTCTCACTGCCACCGGCGAAATCGGTCGGCCGCTGGGGCATTGGCACCACCTGGACTTCATCGCTGATTCTAGGCAGGTAGATGCCGAAGCAGGTTCCTTGCCCCGGCGAGCTGCTAACGTCGATCCAACCGCCATGCTGCGTCACGATTCCATGTACTGTCGAGAGACCTAGTCCAGTCCCTTTGCCTTCCTCCTTGGTGGTGAAGAATGGCTCGAACAGGTGCGCTTTGGTGTTGGCATCCATTCCGCAACCGGTATCACTGACCGCCAGCAACACATACGCTCCCGCCGGGTGACTGTCAGACCCCGCGTGTTCCACGCTGGCCGTCGCTATGCCGAGCGTTCCGCCCTGCGGCATAGCGTCGCGCGCGTTGACAACCAGGTTCATCAGCACCTGATCCAGTTGGCCCGCATCCGCGCGCACTTTAGCCCCCTGCTCATCCAGATCAGTCATTAACTCAATGGAGTCCCCGATGATCGGGTGACACAACTTCTCGAAATTCAGGACCGCTGCATTCAAATCCAGCACCTGCGACTGAACCGGCCGCCGGCGGCTGAACGAAAGCAGCTGCCGTGTCAGGTTCGCCGCCTGATCGGCCGCCGCTCCGATCTTTTCCACTTGTGCGCGTAACGCGCTCCCGGTCTCCAGGCGCCGCAGCAACAGTTGGCTGTGTCCGATGATGACCGTCAGGATATTGTTAAAATCGTGCGCAACGCCACCTGCGAAACGGCCCACCGCCTCCAGTTTCTGAGCCTGCCGGAATTGGTCTTCCAGGCGCTTGCGCTCGGTCACATCGGTGAGCATGGCGAGCGTACCGCTCCGGCGTCCAGATAGATCCAGCATAGGACTGCTGGAGACAATCGCCCACACTAGCGTCCCGTCGCTCTTTCTCAATCGCAGATCGGCAGTGCTTCCACTCGAAGTGGCATGCTGAAAGTGTGGAAGCTGCCCCGCGACGTCCTCGGCCGGCATGAAATCGGAGACCAGCCTCCCTTGCATGTCTGCCGGCCGGCAGCCGAGCATGGCGGCCATGCTGCTGTTGACGAAAGTTGTACTCCCTGCATCGTCGAAGATCCAGACGCCCTCCGTGGCGGTCTCCACCATCTGCCGGTATTTTTCTTCGCTTTGTCGCAGAGCGATTTCGGCCTGCTTTTGTTCTGTGACGTCCCGTGTTACTCCAACGATGGCGGCCACTCCTCCGGTTCGTTCCAGCACAGGCGCTCGAGTGGTGGACGTCCAACGGGGCCCAACGCCCTTGAAGCGGAACTCTTCGATCCGATTCGCTTCCGCGCGGCCGCGCCGAATGATCTCCTGTTCCTGCGCGTGGATTTCGCTGGCCTGTTCCCGCGGAAGAAAGTCGAAGATGGTCTTTCCGATCACAGCCGAGGGATCGTTGACCCCCAGAAGCGACGATGCCGCTTTGTTCACTCGCGTAAATCGACAGGCGTTGTCCTTGAACCAGATGGCATCCGGAAGGTTGTCCATCAAGGCGTGCAGGAGGTTTCGCTCATGCTCCACTTCCTGCATGAGCAGGCAATGTTCGGCGGCCTTGACTACTGCCACCCGGAGTTCGAGCGGCTCCCAAGGCTTAGCTACATAGGTGTAAATCTGGCCGTGATTCACGGCCCGGACCAATGCGTTAATGTCAGCGTATCCGGTGATCAGGATGCGCGTGGCCTGAGAAACGCCGCGCGCTTTCGCCAGGAACTCATCGCCGGTCAGCCCTGGCATCCGTTGATCGGCGATGATAACAACGAACTGTTCCTGTTCGAGGATTCCAAGAGCTTTCTCGGCGCTCGTGGAGGTAAGAACTGAGAAGTCGTCCTCCAGAAGGGCGGTTATTGACGTCAGTATCCGGGGCTCGTCGTCAACGACCAGTACTGCCGGCCGTTCCTGTATTTGGAGCATAATCTACTCACTCCCCCGAACCGTTATAAGCCTCTCTCGTTTACCAATGGCAGGAATTCCAGCTGGAAGTTGCCAATAAGATCAGGCATGATTCGGTACTTTACCTTAATCGGTGGGATTTCATGCGACCTTTATAGACTGGCTGCTGGGCAGCCTTTCGGCAGGGCTCGCAGGGGTGCTCTTTGAATGTTGTCTGACACTCACCTCGCCCGGCCGTTAGGTAAATGACTCAGAGTGTTGAGAGCGTGTCGGCTCCTAGAACTAAAGTCCTCCAAATAAAGTCCGAATATAAACTCATACTCGAAGAAATGGAGCGAACCCCTTAGCGGTTTGCTGAAAGACTCGCTGGCAGGAAGCGCCAAGGTTTTTTAGCGAGCTCATAGACCGCCCTTGATCGTAAGGGAACTGTAAACGTCGGAGCAAGGCCAGGAACCGCGGTGCCTGACAAAGTCACAGTCACGACCAGATCATCCCTCCAATGCCCGGACTCCCCGCTTCAGAAGGGGCCGGAGATCAGCCCCTCTGTTTTGCCCCACGTCCTGGCGGTTTTCGAAGTAGGCGGCGAGGTTGCCGCGATCCCCATCCAGAACGTCGAGCGAATCACGCCCATGGCCCGGCTCGCACGCCCGCCGGGATTACCTGCGGTGCTGGAAGGAATCCTTAATTTGGCGGGCACGGCCGTGCCGGTCTTGCGCCTCGACCGGTTGTTCCAACTGGGCGAACAACGGCCAGGTTTGTATTCGACCCTGATCGTAATGCAAGGCGTCGCGGATGGCCGGATTGCGTTGCTGGTGGACCGCGTCAGCCAGATCGTCACGGTCGCCCACAGCGAAGTACTTCCGGTCGGAAAACACAATTCGTTCAACGAGTGCGCCTGCGGAATGACCACGGTGGGCGAACAAGTAATCCACTTGCTGGCTCCCGCTCGAATCCTGTTGGCTACGGAGCGCAAGACACTGTCCGAGTTTCAGGAGATGGCGCAGCGGCGGCTTAAGGAATGGAGCATCGAAAAAGAATGAGCCCCGCCGCCCCTCTCTCCGATGCATTGCTCAGTGACCCACTCTATCTGCGCTTGAAGCAGCATCTGGTGGAGTCCACTGGGCTCGCCTACTACGACGATAAGGATGGGGATTTCGCTCGCCGTATCGGAAACCGCCTGGCGAGCCTGGGAATACGGGAGTGCGGTTTGTATTTCGACCTGTTGCGCGATCCACAGCGCGGTCCGGCAGAGTTGGACGCTCTGATCGCCGAGATCACCATAGGCGAGACTCATTTCTTTCGGCACATGGAGCACTTTGATGCTCTCCGCGATTTGGTCTTGCCGGACCTGATTGAGCGGAACCGGACCACGCGGCGCTTGCGGATCTGGTGCGCTGGATGCGCCGACGGAGCGGAGCCCTACTCGTTATCGATTCTGGTGAAGCGCGATCTTGGACATTCCCTGGCCGGTTGGGAGGTCAGCATCCTCGGCACTGACATTAACCGGCGCAGCTTGGTCAGCGCCCGCGAAGGCCAGTACGAAGACTGGGTCTTGCGCGCTACGCCCGAGGATGTGAAGCAGAACTGCTTTTTCCGGCAAGGAAAGCGGTGGAGTTTGGCGCCCCGGTACAAGGAGGGAGTCTCGTTTCAATACCACAATCTGGTTGAAACTCCTTTTCCTTATCTGCTGAGCAATCTCTCGGCCTTCGATCTGATTGTTTGCCGCAACGTAATGATCTATTTCGCGCCTGAGCTGATGTGGCGAATGATTCGGCAGTTTCACGATTGCCTGGTCCCTGGAGCGTGGCTGCTGGTGGGGCCGTCCGAGCCCAACATGACGCACTTCACTGCGTTTCAGGCGGTGAATGCACCGGGCGTGACGCTCTATCAGAAACCGGACCAGGCGGTGCCCACTGCCATCGCCAACCCGGTCGCCCCTTTGCTTGCCGCGCTGTCTCCTTTGCCTCCCTTTCCTGCTATTTCCCAGCAGCCCGACGCAGGGCTGGGTGTGCCCGCTCCGGTGGTCGAGAGCGTGGAACCAACGCTGGACGACATACGCTGCCACCTCGATCGCGGCGAATGGGAGAATGCCTCCGCGTGCTGTGAAAGGTTGTTGAAGACCGAGAACCTGAAATCGTCGCTTCATTTTCAACATGCGCTGGCCCTGGAGCAGTTGGCCAGACACGACGACGCCGAACGATCCTTGCGGCGTGCTCTCTACCTGGACCGCAATTCAGTTCTGGCGCATTACTACTTGGGAGTTCTGCTCCTGTCCCAAGGGAATTCGCGCCAAGCCGCGCGTTCATTTGAGAATACCGTCAAGCTGCTTGGTTCCCGCAACGAAGCCGAGGTCTTGGCCGATGCCGGCGGCATTACGGTCTCAGAGCTGAAGAGAATGGCGCAGACTCAGATGGAAATAATCACGGAGCCGGCATGACGCGGCCATCCATCAATTGGGGCAACGTGCACGCCCGGCTGCGGGCCAGCGAGATTGCTCTACAGGAGGCGCTCTCTGCTACGCCGCAGCGAATCGAGGCGGCTTATCGCGAGCGTGCAGCTCGACTGGCGAATCAGCTGCGTCAACTAAAGCCCGCCTCTCCCGGCACACCTGCGCTTATATTCCGGTTGAGCGGGGAGCGCTACGCCATCCAGTTGAAAGACGTTGCCGAGGTGCTTCCTTGTGTGCGCTGCATGTCCGTGCCTGGAGCGCCGGCTGAGTTTCTAGGGGTCATTAGCGTGCGCGGCGAACTTCGGTCAGTGCTTAACTTAAGCGCCGCGCTTGGCGTATCGCGAAATGATAGATCCGGCGACGGCTTCGTTCTGATGGTGCGCCACCAAGGACAGGGAATCGGACTAAACGTTGACGCGATTGAAGAAGTGCGCAACCTCCAGCTGGATGTGATGACTGGTTTCAACCAGGGGAGATTTGTCAAGGGAATGGTCTCAGGCACGCTTATGCTGCTGGATGCAGAAAAACTGCTGGCTGAGGTCGTCTCCAAAGAGGAGTCTTGAAACATATGTTGAACATGAAAATTGGAATGCGGATTCTGACCGGTTATGCGGTAGCGTTGCTGGTTGTGGGTGCGATCGGCGTGGTCGCCTACCGCGCCACGAACGAGTTGGTGTCGAGCGCCGACTGGGTCACCCACACGCACAAGGTAAAGGAGACCCTCGCCGACCTCTTGTCGACGATGAAGGACGCCGAGACTGGACAGCGGGGCTTCGTACTTACTGGCGAAGAGCGCTACCTGGAGCCTTACACGGCTGCCGTCAAGACTGTGGACGCACGCATTCAAGACGTTCGCGAATTGACCTTGGACAACCCCAGTGAACAAAGCCGAATCGCGATTTTGCAATCCGCGGTGGCCAAGAAGATGGCCGAGTTGGCCGAGACCATTGCCCTGCGGAGGCAGCGCGGCGAGAAAGCCGCCGTGGAAGTGGTTCTCACCGACAAGGGCAAGAATGCCATGGATGAAATCCGTCGGGTGGTTGGCGCCATGGACGATGAAGAGAGCGGCTTACTGAAGAAGCGCGATCAGGAGGCTAAGGCTACCGCCCATTTCGCCACGCTCGCCATGCTCGTAGGCGGCGTGCTGGTGGTGGTGGTGGTCTCTGTTGTCGGCATTCTCATTCAACGATCGATCACGCGCCCGCTGGGTGTATTTATGCAGTTTGTCGCGCGCGTGGGCGAGGGGGACCTCCGGCAGGAAGCGAAGATCAAGACTGGAGACGAGTTGGGAGAGTTAGGGCGCTATCTTGACCAGATGGTGGCCGGGCTCAAGGACGTGGCGGGCCAGGCACGCTTCGCGACCGACAATCTTACTTCTGCGTCGGCCGAGATTCTGGCGTCTACCCAGCAGCAAGCCGCCAGCACGGGAGAGCAGGCCGCCGCCGTGCAACAGACCACCATCACCATGGAAGAAGTCACGCAGTCAGGAGCGCAGATCGCAGAACGGGCCAAGCAAGTAGCCGCCTCCGCCGAGGCCACCTCCGCCGCCAGCCATGCGGGCTTGCAGGCCATGCAAAACACGGCCAAGACCATGGAAGGTATTCGCGACCAGGCGGAAGCCGTGGCTGAGAATGTTGTATCGCTCAGCGAAAAGACACAGGCTATCGGCGAAATCATCTCCACTGTCAATGATCTGGCCGAGCAGTCGCACCTGCTGGCACTGAACGCCGCCATTGAAGCGGCAGCCGCCGGAGAGCAAGGCCGAAGCTTTTCCGTAATCGCGAGTGAAGTCAAGAATCTGGCGGACCAGTCGCGAGAAGCTACCGTACAAGTGCGCTCCATCTTGGGCGACATCCAAAAGGGGATTAACACCTCCGTCATGTTAACCGAGGAAGCCGTCAAGCGAGTGGAAACAGGTAAACAACAGGCGGACGTGGCGGACCGGACCATTCGCACCATGACGGAAAACATCCAGCAAAGCGTGCAAGCCTTCCAGCAAATCGTGGCGGGCTCCAACCAGCAGCAGATCGGGTTCACACAGGTAATGCAGGCGGTGCGAGATATCGGTCAAGCCAGCCAGCAGACCGCTGCCAGCACACAGCAGCTGGAAAAAGCCGCTCTCAACCTCACTGCTTTATCGCAGCAACTCCAAAAAGCAGTGGAGCGCTACCGGATCTAAGAGGGTTTCCTTGAAAGACATTCGCCAAAAGCTGCTGGCCACATTTCAGATCGAGCATCGCGATCACGTCGATCAGATTCGCTCGTTGCTGGCGATGATCGAAAAGACTGCCGCGCAGCCCACGGGTCCGGAGTTGGAAGAAGCCTTTCGTCGCGCCCATAGCCTGAAAGGCGCGGCGCGCGCCGTCGACCTGCGGCCGGTGGAGGGTCTGGCTCATCGCATGGAGACTTTGTTCTCCCGCGTTCGGCAAGGCGCCCTGGTCCTCGACGAAAGTGTTGCGGGCGTGCTGCAACAAGTGCTGGATGCGAGCGAAGATTGCGTGGCCACGCTCGGTGGAGACGCGCCCGGATCCGGTTATGCATCCGCTCTCCAGGCCATCGAGCGCGTTCTGGGAGTGGAACCGGAGAAAGCGGAGACGCAGCCGCCGGAAGCTCCCGCGCCAGTCCCGAGTTTTCAACCGGCCGAGATGGTTCGCATAACTGCCCAAAACTTTGACGGGATGCTGCGGTCCGCCGGAGGATTATTAACAGAGAGCCAGCGCCAGGAACAAGTAACGCTGCAATTGAACGGAATCGTCCGCGAGATGGCTCGCCTGGAGAAAGAAGGCGAAAGCGCGCGCCAGATTGCCGCGGCCGCACTTCGCCGTCCGGAACCACGGAACGAGATTTCCCGTTTGAACACCTGCCTGGATTCTCTGGATAAGCAGGTGCGGTCCGCTTCGCGCCAGGCGGCGGCCGTGCGCCGCTTGCAAAAGCGGAGTTCGTGGACCATAGGCCATCTCGGCAAGCAGCTCCAGCGCGATGTCTGGCAGGCGCGCATGGTCCCGGCCGAGAGCCTGCTGGAAGGCTACCGCAAGATGATGCGGGACCTGGCCCGCGATGAGTCGAAAGAAATTGAGTTCCGCGCCACCAGTGCGGGCGTGCACGCCGACCGTCGCGTCTTGGAGGCCTTGAAAGACCCACTCATGCACGCCTTGCGAAACGCCGTGAGCCATGGGATCGAAAGCCCTTCGGAGCGGGCCGCGAAAGGCAAGCCGCCGGGGGGGCTGGTGACGCTTCGAGTGGACACCAACGGGCAGCGTTTGACGGTGGAAATCCAAGACGATGGCCGCGGTATCGACTTCAGGCGCCTGGTTGAGGTCGCCGTGCGGCAGGGCATTCTCTCAGAATCGAAAGCTGCCAGCAGCTCAAAGCACGAACTCGCGCGAGTTCTCTTTCGCCCGGGCTTTTCCACGTCTCTCTCCGTCACCAACTTGTCGGGCCGGGGCATGGGATTGTCGGTCATGTATGAGGCGGTCCGCCGATTGCAAGGGGACTTGGATCTTCAACCTGTGGAGGGCGGTGGAACTCGTCTCCATCTCTCGGTTCCCCTTTCCATCGCCACGCACCGGCTGCTGCTCGTGAAATGTGGCGGCCAGCACTTCGCGATACCCATTCACGGTATTGAACGCTTACATCGCATCCAGATCGCCGGCATCGAAACCCTGGAAGGCAAGCCGGCGATTATCCTGGATCGCGAGGCGGCGCCGTTGCTCAGCTTGCGTCACTTGCTGGGCCTGGAGCAGGAGCAAATCCTTGATGATTCAGGGATCCTGCACGTGATGGCGCTGCGCTCCGGAAGCCGCCGCGTGGCAATAACAGTGGACAGCTTTCTCTCGGAGTGCGAAGCCGTGATTCAGGACCTGGGTCCGGCCGGACGCGCTGCAAAGGTTTCGTCCGGGATCGTGCTGGAAGATGGCTCCATCGCTTTCGTGCTCAACCTCATGCAATTGATGGAGAGCACCGTGCAATCGCAGCCCTCAGACTTCGCCAGGCTGGCCGAACCCAAGCGCAGCGAACCGGCGGCGCTCTCCGTCCTGGTGGTGGACGATTCGATGACTACCCGGATGCTGGAGAAAAGTATCCTCGAGGCCCACGGCTACCGGGTGCGCATCGCGGTGGATGGAATGGAAGCTCTGGAACTTTTGCGAAATGAAAAATCCGACCTGGTGATTGCCGATATCGAGATGCCCCGCTTGGATGGCTTCGGATTGATCGAAGCCATGAAGAAGGATCGCAACCTGCAGAAAATTCCGGTGATCGTGGTGAGCTCGGTGGAACGGCGGGAGGATCAGGAACGCGGCCTGGCGCTGGGCGCGGACGCATATATCGTGAAACGCAAATTCGATCAGGAGGAGCTGTTGTCCGCGATCCGGCAGATCATCTGACAGCGGCCTTTATGAACAAGATTCGCGTCCTGATTGTCGAAGATTCCAAGGTAATCCGGGAATTGCTGGAGCACATCATTGGGCGCGATCCGCGGCTTGAAATTGTTGGATCGGTGGAAAGCGCGGAAGAAGCTCTGCGCATTCTCCCGCGTGTTTCCCCGGATGTTATCTCCATGGATATCCGGCTGCCTGGGATGAACGGCTTCGAGGCCACGCAGACGATCATGCGCGAAAGGCCCACGCCCGTGGTGGTGGTGTCCGCCAGCGTGGAGCAGGCCGATCTGCAGATCACCATGAACGCATTGCGGGCCGGCGCGCTGACGGTGTTGGAAAAGCCCTTGGGTACAACCTCCGCTGAATACGAAGCGCTGGCGCAACGCTTGTGTACGCAGCTCGCCATCATGAGCCAGGTCAAAGTGGTCCGCAGACACCGTGATGCCCGGCCCACCCAACGCTTGGTCCGGACCGCCGTCAGCCGGCCGTCCGATTACCGTGTTCTCGGAGTGGTCAGTTCAACCGGGGGGCCGAACGCTTTGATCCAACTCCTGAACGGCCTGGGTGCGGATTTTCCCCTGCCGATTCTGTTGGTCCAGCACATTACAAGCAGCTTCCTGGAAGGCTTCGCCGCATGGCTCGATGGCGTCTGTCCCTTTTCCGTCGAGATCGCAACGGATCGGCAAATCCCGGCGCGCGGAAAAGTGTACCTGGCGCCGCGCGACCGCCATCTGCGAATTGAAAAAGGCTATCTGAACATCCACAGCGGCGATCCGGTTTGCGCCCAACGGCCCTCGGGAACCGTGCTGTTTCAATCCATGGCGAGTGCGTTCGGCCCACAAGCGCTAGGTGTCCTGCTCACCGGCATGGGGGATGACGGAGCGGAGGGACTGCTGGAGCTTCGCAAGAGCGGAGGCTACACGATCGCGGAGGATGAGTCCACGGCCGTGGTGTATGGGATGCCTGCCGAAGCGCTACGCCGTGGTGCGGTTCTGGATTCCTTGCCGCTACCAGCCATTGCTCTCCGAATTCTGGAGCTGATGGCGTCGCGCCAGGAGGTGGCTTGATGCGAACTGGTTCTCAAATCCTGATTGTGGAGGACTCGGAAACTCAGGCGCTGCAGCTCGCTTATCTGCTCGAGCAAGAGGGCTGGGAGGTGGCTTGCGCTTCCACCGCCGAGGCCGCGCTCGAGGAATTGAATCGGCATCTGCCGGCCTTGATCATCGCAGACTATCATCTGCCCGGAATTCGCGGAGACGAGCTCTGCCGCCGCATCCGCATGAATGTTCGTACGCGCAGCATTCCGATCCTGATGCTGACCATGGAGGATGCGTCCGGCAGCGAGCCGGCCGGATTGGATAGCGGCGCCGATGACTACGTCTCCAAATCGATTGCTCCCGAGATTCTGATGTTGCGCGTGCGGGCGCTGCTGCGCAATTCGAGCACGGGCTCGGTGGTGCTGGCTTCGCACGAATCGCATTTTCGCCGCGCCCATCTGCTGGCAGTCGACGACAGCCCAACCTATCTGGAGTGTTTATCGGATGCCCTGATGGCGGACGGGTATGAAGTAACCCAGGCCACCGGCGGAGGCGAAGCGCTGGAACACCTGGCGCGGCAAACCTTCGATTGCGTGATCGTGGATCTGGTGATGCCGAAGATCGACGGAATTCAGTTGTGCCGCCTTATCAGCGAACAGGAAAGCGGGCGCATCGGCGGGCATTCCACGGCGGTTATCGTGCTCACTTCCAGGGAAACCAAGGAGGACATGACCCAGAGCCTGGAGGCTGGAGCGGACGACTTCGTCGGAAAGTCGAGCGACATGGCGGTGCTGAAAGCCCGCATTCGCGCCTTGCTGCGGCGCAAGTTCTTTCAGGAAGAAAACCGGCGCATTGTCGAGGAACTGAAGAACAAGGAGCTGGAAGCCGTTCGATCCCGGGCTGAAAGAGAAGCCGCCGAGGTCCGGGCAGCGCTGGCCGGGGAACTCGCCCATACCAACCAGGAGCTGGAAGCGACCAATCGGAAACTAAAAGAGACGCATACTTACCTGATTCAGTCCGAGAAAATGGCTTCCTTGGGTCAGCTGGTCGCGGGCATCGCCCACGAAATCAACAATCCGCTGGCCTTCGTGATCAATAACATCTTCGTGGTGCAACAGTCGCTGGATCGTTTAATCTCGGAAACATCGGACATCTCCCCGAGCTCGCTTCCCCGGCTCGACAAGGTACGCAGGCAAGTCGGCGAGATGCTGGAAGGGGCCGAACGCGTTAAGGATCTGGTTTCAAAGCTGCGAACGTTCTCCAGGCTGGACGAGGGAGAATTCAAGACCGTCAACATCCATGAGAGCATCGAATCCGTGCTGCTATTCTTGCGTCACAAAATGCAGGACCGGATCGAAGTGGAGAGGAATTACGGTTCCGTGGACCATCTGTCCTGTTTTGCGGGAGAGCTCAACCAGGTGATCATGAACGTCATCGCTAACGCCATTGACTCCATTGAAGGGCGTGGAAAGATTACTCTCACCACCAAACAGCAAGACGGTTACTTCTGCATTTCGGTTCGTGACACGGGCAAGGGCATTCCTCCGGAAATCCGGAACAGGGTATTTGAGCCATTCTTCACCACCAAGCCAGTCGGTCATGGTACCGGACTGGGCCTGGCGATTTCCTACGGCATCCTGAAGGCCCACGATGGTTCGATTGAGCTAGTGAGCGAAGAGGGAAAAGGCACCGAGTTCACGTTGAAAATCCCCCTTTCCCTCGGCGCTTCGGGTAGGCCCGGCAGGCGGGACCCGCGGGATTAATCCGCTGCCATTACACTCATAATGACTCTAGCGGATTCCGCCGATTAAGAACATATTCGTCATGACTAACTTCGATATCCAGTCATCCTGCATTCTCATCGTCGATGACAAGGAATCGATCGTCGATCTGCTGCGGGGGATTTTGGAGAGCGACGGATATCACAATCTGGTCAGCACCACCGACCCGCGCGTGGTCAACGCGCTTTGCCAGGAGCATTCACCCGATCTGATTCTGCTGGATCTGCACATGCCGCACTTGAGCGGTATCGAGCTGGTGCAAAAGCTGGCCGGCGAAAGCTTGGGCGGGTATTTGCCGGTTCTGGTGCTGACTTCCGACATTACGCCCGAGGCAAAGCAAAGCGCGCTCAGGATTGGCGCCAAGGACTTCTTGCTGAAGCCTTTTGATACCACGGAGGTGCTGCTTCGCGTCCGGAACCTGCTGGAGACCCGGGCCCTCTACAAACAATTGACGCTGCACGGCGAGACCCTGGATCAGCGCGTCAGGGATCGCACCCGGCAACTAGCGGAAGCCCAGGTTGAAATCTTGAATCATCTGGCGGTGGTGTCTGAATATCAGGACGATGACACCAGCCAGCATACGAAGCGGATCGGAGCAATGGCCGGCATGGTGGCCCGCGCCTTGGGCCAGTCCGAAGAGCAAATCGAATTGATCAGGCTGGCCGCGCCCCTGCACGATATTGGTAAAGTTGGCGTACCCAATCACATTTTGTTAAGAGCCGACCAGCTCATGCCCAGCGAGTACGAGATCATGCGGTCGCACACCACCGTGGGTGGCGAGATTCTTGCAAAGAGCAAGTTCCCCATACTGCAACTCGCCCGGGAGATCGCGCTCTATCATCACGAACGGTGGGACGGAATGGGCTACCCGCAGCGGCTCAAGGGCGAGCATATTCCCTTGTCGGCGCGAATCGTGGCCGTGGCCGATACTTTCGACGCACTCACACAGGGAAGGCCTTACAAAAAGGCAATTTCGTTTCAAGAGGCCACGAAGGAGATCCGAGCCCAGGCGGGCCAGCAATTCGACCCGCAGGTGGTGCAGGCTTTCCTAAAAGTGGTCACGCCCCAGACGCTTCAAGAATTGATCAATCTTACAGAAGGCAGAGAGTTGAGTGTCGACGCCCTGGCCCGGGTTTGAACCTAGGCTTCGTTGCCGCCATTTTGTCGGGTATAAAAAAGGACCCGTCGCCGACAATTGTTTCTGAGCCGGGCCCCGGCTGATGCGGTTCAACGCGAGTCGATCATGAATTGACTTGCTGTTTCTCCCGGCCGGAGCGATGCATGGTCGCCGCAACTAGGTCAGGAGAACGCGAACCCAATCCCCCGAACCAGACGCTTAGCAGGTTACACACGCGCGCACCGCCGCCAAGAGACAGGAAATCGACTCCAATTTACATCGCGGCTTACCCGCCTGGCAAGTTCGAATCCTTCATGGGGTTCCCAGAAACATTAAAGAATATTGAGAGAAAAAGTTGGAAAACCGTGTTTTTGGGGAGCCAAGATTTCGAATTACGAACCGATGCCGGTGGTTTGTTGACAGCATCTATCCGCCATGCTGGTCGGCGTTATCCCCAACATTCGCAGGTTCTTGGCGACCGGCGTGTCTCTCGAGTTTCAACAGAGAAACCTGCTCGCGCCATGTTGAACGTTTCTTGTTGACGCTCTCGCCTACGTTCTCTCCCTTTTTATCCAGTGGACAGGTCGCATTTGTTGACAGGGGGGTTAAGCTTAGGGGCCCGAGAAAGTCGAGTTCCAACTTGCGTTACTCCTGTTGACAAAGGGCCCGCAGCGAGGCTTCTTGGCATGGGCCTTGCTAAGACAGATTACGCGGGATGTGTCGCGGTCCGCCCGGCATCTTGAGCAGGGCGCCTATCCCATCGCGTCCGTCCTCCAGGACTTCAGTAGTGTGTGTTGAATGGCCACTGAACGTCACTTTGCTCGACTTGCCGTCGAGCGTCGCTTCGTAGTCGAACTTGACTGGTTGCCCTTTCTCATCTGTGGTATCAACGGATGCTTTGTAAGTCGTACCGTCGGATTCGACGCGAACCCCACCGCTTGGCCCGATTCCGCTGCCAGCCAGTTTCGACTTGGCGGCGTTCAGTTTCCAGGTTCCGGCAAACGGATTCTCGGCCGCAAATAAACCGACGGCGAGTATACAGATGGTGAATGCTGCTCTGCGCATTAACTGAATGGACATTGAAGTCCTCCTTTCCCCGATCGCTGAATTATATCTCGATGCCGGGCACAGCGCACTTCAGCGGTAGCGCGGACGATTCGATTTCTACCTCGACTCATCTTCTGAGGCGCTCCTTCAACCGATTCTTCTTCACCTGCTCGTTCGGACTTCGTGTCGCGCCGTCGAGCCACGAGAGCACCTTGCCGACAGTGACCGTATGTTCTTCCTCCGGCGCTCTTACACGAATCCTCAATGGTGTTGCCGGCCCGAATGTTATTTCCGCAAAAGCGCCACGTCGGAACGCGGCCATGGCTTCGATTCGCAGCTTCATAGAGACTCTCGGCGGGAACGCGAATGGAGGTGCTCGATGCCTCGCCGTTTGCATGGAGGATGAAGCGAAAGGCACAATGGAGGTTCCCGATTTAGCTCTCAGAACGCTACCGAGGGTGTTTCGCTACCGGCGTGCATCCGCAACCCATGCGACACCGTCGGCTCGTCCGCAGGACATACGCGCATTCTCGAAGGCGCTCGCTGAAGCTGTCCGCTAGGCTGCGTTCTAGCGCTTTAAGATGCTAACGTGCTATGACGCTAGCGTTCTCTCAATTCCAAACAGACACGCGGAGCGGTGCTCCGGCTCGCCGTGCTCGCCTATTTGGGTCTCTTGCCGCGCATGGTCGCAGGCTTAAATGCAAAAGGCCGCCCTCAGGTGAGGATTCCGGCGAAGCTGAACGCGGTTCCGGGATCGGCCTGAAACTGTTCGGCTTTATCCCGGAATCGGTGTTCACCTTCATCCCGGAACGCTATTCGGGATCATCCCGGAATGCCGTTCGGAATCATCCCGGAGTCGCGTTCACGTTAGACCGGAATCCCCGGCTGAGTCTGATCGCCTACAACCTGGGGAGCCTGTGGCCGCGGTTGGCGCTGCCTCCCAGCCATTTCAAACGAGTCGGACTGAAGGGTCATGACACACTCAATAAGAACCATTGGTCTCCAAAACACAAATTCTGGAGTGCTCTGCTATGGGGTTATTAGTTATAGGCTCGGTACTATTGATTTCCAGACGGATTTTGTCGCCAATTCCAGCAGGACTGGATTGGTAAGTTAGCTCTAGTCGCAAAATCTCATTGGGCATAACGCATTCCGCCAAGTATTTGCCATTGGAATTCGTTAGGCGGGTCCTCCCCAATTCGCATGCCGAAGGACTGCACTCCCGGTAAGCAGTCATGTCGTAGTTGCCCTGCTCGTCTTGATCAAAGTGGACGATACTAACTATTTTCCGACATTCATAGTCATGAGACAACCAATTGATTCGCGGAGGAAATGGGGCAGGCGGCGGAGCTGAAACGATAGGGGGCTGCGTCACCGGTGACGTCTGAGGAAGGAACACCCGGCGCTAATGGGGCAGTCACGGAAACGGAATTAGCAGATCCCGACAACGCCGCAGATTGCGCCGGGGATGCCGCTCCGGGATTCGCACCAGGACTAGGCATCTCATTTACGTGCGGAACCCACCAAACAAGGACGATAACCAGGCCCGCCACGATGACGCTTTTGACGATGACCCATGGTGAGGGCTTTTCGCCTCGCGTGAGTGGAGCAATCAGCTCAAATGGAGCTTTAACCAGTTGCCACAGTGCCCAAAATTCAACCACTATGAGGACACCCAACAACCAACCCATGGGATTCTCCGAGAACTTCGGTATTAGTCCACTGGTCTTGAGCGTTTTGGGTGACGGAATTGACGGCGCGTTGAAGGGTCTACCTGCTGCTCCGTCGGTATATCCTTTCTGGAAGTGACCGCCTGGATCATCACGGAGCATCCCCATGGTCGTCTCGGCAAGACGGCCACCGGTGCTGTCATTTCGGCCCCTCTCGTATCCTTGGCGGTATGCTTCGATCGGTGTCGGCATCACTTACCTCACGAGAGCTTGAACTGTCCAATGATCGCATCAGGATAGTAGCCCATCGCGATTTGGCAATGCAAGCGTCTCGGGATACGAGGGGGATACGAGGAGTTGAGGTTAAGCGCGCCTTGACCCAGAACGCTGTTCGGGATCATCCCGGAATGCCGTTCGGAATCGTCCCGAAGTCGCGTTCATGATGTTCGAGAAAGGGTCAACGAGATTCAGTCATTGGCTGCTCAGTCCTCGGCGGAAGAAGTGGCGTTTGATCAGAAGCGGGTGCTGAATCGGCTTGATGTATTGAGCAGGAAGGCCGAAGAACTAGGTCAGATTTCGGCGGCGGCTCGATGCGAGGAGCTAATTGGTAAGCAGCGCGGCATGTTCGTCGATCGCAGCGCCTTGCTGTGGGAGACCGATCCGGACAAGATGACGCCGGACCAACTCGACGTCATCGCAGACCACTTGCTCAGCAGGGCCTTAGGCGGAAATCAGCGAGCCGTCGCGGAAGCGCAGCGGCTCATCGAAGCTGGGGAGAACCCGACGATCGAGGACTGCATGAGGGTGGTGGAGCAGGAGCCAGGGAAAATGAGCCCGCTGGTGGTGGCAAGCGGCCACGGGTGGTGCCGAGAGTGTCGTCGGGCTAGTGCTTCTGATTGCCTTGTGCCTGTTCACTTGCTGGGATCGCGCGCCCTGGAGCTGGGAGGCGAAAAGCGGCGTCGAGCGCGAGCCCATTGTGTATTCAGGCTCCTACCTTGAGTACGTCCAGAAGCTCGGGCACGAAGCGCCGGGGATTTATTCGTGAGAACCGCAAGGTGATAACATCGAGAGCACACAATGCTTGGACCAATACTCTGTTACGCCTTGTTGGTGCTCCCTGCCATGGCACAATTCATAAACCCTCCCGAAGTATATTCCGTGGAAAATTCCGCCAGCTACAACGGAACCATCGCACCAGGCTCCTTGTTCGTAGTATTCGGCGCGAATATCGGTCCAGCGCAAGCGGTGCAGGTCAGTTCCCTTCCACTCGCTCCCCAACTGGGTAGCACATCCATCAGCGTGATGTATGCTTCGACCGCAGTGGATTGCCCCATGGTGTACTCGAGCACCGGGCAAGCGGCAGCCGTTCTGCCCTCCAGCGTCCCGGCCGGCCAAGCCAGTGTGAGCCTGACCTACAACGGACAGTCAACCTCGTTTCCATTTCCGATCACGGTCGCTCCGTCCGCGGTAGGCCTCTATGCGGTGAGCAGCTCGGGATTAGGGCCTGGAGTCTTCACGGATGGCTCGGTGACCAAGTCGTTCGCCCTTAGCGCCAAGAACGGCGAAACCGTCACCGTTTGGGCTACCGGCCTCGGTCCCGTCTCTGGCGCGGACAACGTCTTGCCGTCGGCTTTCCCGAATTTTCCCGGAGTTGAAGTCTTCGTCGGAACCGAGGCGGCAAACGTTATCTATGCCGGCCGGTCCGGTTGCTGTGTTGGACTCGACCAAGTCTCTTTTGAAGTCCCCGCTGGAGTAGCGGGTTGTTATGTGCCTGTCGCGGTGCGCAGCGGGGGAACTATCAGCAATTTCGTTTCCCTCGCCGTGAACAGCGGCGGCGGCCCATGTTCAGACACCGCTCCCACCATACCCGTCAATGTAATGAATCAAGCCATTGCCGGACAGTCCGTCAAGGCCGCGGCGTTGGCCGTCGGTCCGGTCGTGGTGCTCCGCGGTTTAGGCTTCGATGAAAAGCTCTACCTCGCCGCGAAACTCTCCCATCTCCTGCACGCCAGGGTCTCGCAGGACGACGTTCAGAAGCTGCTGCTCGCAAGCCAAACTCACAATCAACGCGCGTTAACCCGCGTCATGCTGAAATACGCGGCATCCTGGAAAGCGTTGGATCCGGCCACGAAAGCCGCTGTCAAAGCAGCGCTGAATCCGAACCAGGAAGGCGCCGTCGCCGATTTTGGCCAGTTCACCACGCCCGCTGCTCTTGCTGCGGCGGTTGGCGGCCTGTTTCCGAGTCAAGGAACCTGTACCGCGTTTCCATCTCAGTTCGGGGGCCGGTCGGCCAACGGCCTCAATGCCGGAACTTCGCTGGCTCTTTCGGGTCAGGCTGGATCGTGGACTCTGACGCCATCCAGAACCGGCCAATACCAGGTATTGTTCGGGAATTCTCCCAT